>JBIKIR010000003.1:0-80745 GCA_044361475.1 Luteolibacter sp.
CTATGGCGAGGCAGTGGGAGGCGGGCCAAAGGGCAATGGCAAGAAGGCGCGCGAAGGGCTTGTAAGAGCCTGCATGAGCCATCAGGGAGCAGGCTTCGAGGCGGATCGATGGAAAGAAATTTCGCGCGTCTATCGGCGTGCGATGGGTCTTGCCTTAGGTCGTAAGAGCGGAAACGCCACTGTCGAAAAAGGCGTCGTGAGGCCGCAGATGAACACCGCAGAAGCCTTGGAAGCGAAGGAAAACGGCACCGTGCTGCCCGACCTCGGCATGGCAACTATGCTGCGCTGTCGCGTAAGATATTTCACCGATGGCGCGGTGATTGGCAGCAAGGCATTTGTCAACGAAGCCTTCGCTGGCGCGAGAGAACGCTTCAGCCCAAGGCGCAAAGACGGCGCGCGAAAATTGAGAGGCAGTGCGCGTCCGGCGGCCGACTTGCTATGGAGTGCTCGGGATTTGCGACTGCGTGTTTAGGGGTCTCGTGATCAAATATCGAAAGTCGCCTGCAGTCTATTTTTGCCAGCATCGCCGAATTCGCCGATGCGCGGCTTTGATTATTGAATTGAGGCGAATCATTCTGCGGCGATCGCCTCATGGATGGCGGTCGCGACCCGTGCGGTTTCCAATTCGTTCTGGCAACGAAGATCGAGCGGGCACTTTGCCAACAGACAGGGCGCGCATTCGACATGGTGACGCAACACCGTGTGGCGTTTGCCGAGCGGGCGCTTCCAGTTGGGATCATTCGGGCCGAAAAGAACAAGGCAGGTTGCACCAAAGTGCGACGCAAGGTGCGGCAAGGATCCATCGGCACCAATGAAGAGCTGGTGATCGGCGAACAAAGGAAATGCCTCGTGCGCAGCAGCGATGTCTTCGCATTCGATCGCATCGCCCAAGGCCTCCGCCATGCGCGCAGCCTGTTGCCGACCGGTGCTGGTGCGGATCAGCAGAAGTTTTTTGCCGGCATCGATGAGGTCTCGTGCGATCGCCAACCAGCGATCAAGCGGCCACTCATGATTGCTGCCAAAGTCGGAGTCCGGGCACAGCAAAATTTGCTCGCGGCGTGATGCGGCGGGCGGACCCAATGGTGTGAAAAATTCCGGCAGATAAGTTTCCACGCCCATTTGCATGGTGGCCTGAAGATAAAATCGCACGCGGTGATCCGTCGCCGCTTCGTCGATCGCGATCGCTTGCGTGAGAATTTTTTTCAGCGGCTGGATCGCCGGCCCAATGCGGTTGCCGATCTTGGCGAGGCGAGCGGCTTCGGCCGCAGGAGAGGCCTCCCATATCAACGCGCTGTGAAAATTTTTTGCCACAAGATCCGCGGCGATGGATTTTGCCTTCGCATTGAGCGCGTGCGTCATGACCTCGAGCCCCGGAATACTTCGCCAAAATTCGCCCATCTCTTCGGCGCAGAGAACAAGCGGCTCAAGCCCGGCAGCGCCCAAGGCCCTCACTGATGGCACCGAAAAACATGCCTCATCCCAACGTGCGGGAGAGATGACGAGCATTGGGCCTTGGCTGTCTGGTGCGGCGGAGATCACGGCGGTTCAGGTTCAACTTTCGGCATTAAGGCGAGAAGTCCTCACGCTTTGCTTGATCTGTGAAGCATCGTCTGAAGGCCCGTGTCATTTGAGGGTTTCTCATTGCATTGATGAGAGATGGGGCGAGGCCGATCACTCCGCTGATTTCTGATGAAAGGAGGCGATGGCATCTTCGTCCTGTTCGAATCCCGGTGGGCGAAACGATTTCGCGCCGCCCATTTTTTCCCATGTGGCGTATAGCCGTCTTAAGAAATAGAGGGAACCCAACATGCACAGAATGGCCCAGATCGGAATGAAGCGGTAGCAATAGTCTTTGGTGTCATAAACAACCGCTAGGCGGTCGAGCAAGAAGCCAAGGATCAGGCCTCCAAAAATAACAGCTAGCGAACGCACCATCGCATTGGCCGAGGAAAACTGACCATAGCGGGATTTGGGCAGAATCCGCATGTACATTGGAAGCTCCGCTGCCGAGTAAAGGCTGACCACTGCCGTGGAAATCACAGTGATGCCGATGAAGATCGCGTGGGTGACCGCCGGTGAGAAATCATAGAACAGGAAAACCAACCATACTGGCTGTACGCAAATCACGGCGATGGTGGCCCAGATGAGGACCCTCAAGGGATGCTGACGGTCGGCAATGATGGCTGCGGGATACATCAGTGCCGCACCTGCAACCGCTGCCACGGCGACCGTTTTCCCTAAAAACTCAAGACTGACGCCGATCGATCGGGCCTGCAGGATGCTAAAGGTACCCGCAACGCAGGTGAGTGCGTAACAGGTGTTCGCGAGAAAAAACAACCAGTAGAAACGGCTGGTGAAGGACTCTTTCATGAAGGTCTTGATGCCGATCAAGAGGCTGTTGCGTCCTTCCTCAACGGCAGGCGGCGGGGGATACTTTCCCTCCTTGACCTTCCAACACATCATCAGGAAAAACGTGCCATAGAGACCGGCCGCGATGAGGAAAACCTCGGTCATGTGGCTGACTGCATACTTGAGGAAAAACCAGTTGAATACGGCACCTGCGAGGACACCCACAATACGGAACAAGGCCATGAAGCGCGCAAGCACCTCGGCGGGAACCACGTCGTTGAAAAGGTAGTAGTAGACCGAAGCCACCACCATGTTGAAGAGCTGGAAGCAGAACACCAACACGCACATTACGGCGATGATGACCGCGGTCTTGGAAAATCCGCCATTGATGGCTCCGTGCAGCCACTCGCCTATTTGGTTGGAGAATCCGAGCATCACGAGAAAGATGGTGAGCGGAATCGTGGCGATGAAGAGAAATGGAATGCGTCGACCCCAACGGCTGCGAAAACGGTCGCTGTAGAAACTCGATGCCGGGCAAACGGTCATGTTGAGAACGCCAGGTATCGAAGACAAAGCAAGACCCAGGACCCAGTTGGGTGCGCCTAGCGCATTGAGATTCACCTGCAACACTGCAGGCGCTGCAGTCTCCATGAGCATGAAGCAAAAATCACCCCACAACAGCCAGGTGCACAGCGAGAACAGAGCGGCCTTCGTGTAGGTCAGGGTGCCAACTCGAAAAATCCTTCCCTCATCTTTCGGTGAGACATTCGATGAGGAACTGGGCGGGTGATCAGATGCATTGGGCATGCAAGTGGTTAGTCACTAAACTCGGCCTTGGCAAAGTCTTTCGTCGGGCTTTGTTCGCTGCGCATGACGATGTTTTTTTCTTGGTAGTGGGATGAGACGACCGACCGCATTTTTTCATGGCGAGGAAACAAAATTCACGGGTCGCATTGGCAATTGGGATGCGGCCAGCCCTCCCAATGGTCTAGGATATAAATTATGCACAAAATTCGCATTTTTGAATTGCCGGTCTTGCGTCATTTGGCGAAGTTTTTTTGACATAAGCCCACTCCTCTCCATGCCCCATCTCATCGCGCAGGCGGCCCCTTTGGCCTTGAAGTACGTTTACGGCTCGGTCGTGCATTATCGGCCTGGTGACAAATTGGCCCCCAGGGTGCTGAGCGACTTCGAGTTGGTCCTGATGATCGAGGGCACGGCCAAATATCGGTTCAACGGAATTGATCACAAGGTGCCGCCGGGCAGCATGATTCTCGCACGGCCGGGGTTTTGCGAAAGTTACATTTGGGACACCGATATCGTGACGCGTCACGCTTATGTGCATTTTGACATTGTCTCGATGCCTGCCGATTGGCTGCCCATGGAAAAGTGGCCGGTCTTGATTATGGATCCGGATCCCGTTGTGGCACCGATGTTGCGCCACCTGATCGGTCGCATTGCCGCCCATGGCAAAAAAAATTGGCCGACCCTGCGGGCTTGGCCGGAAGAGAGCCTGCTGATGGAATGTTTGCTGACGATTCTGCTCAAGCCCATGAGCAAAAAACGGATGGCTGTGGGCGACCGACTGCCCGAGCAGGTGCATGCATCGTTGAATTATATGCGCGCGATTCTTGATGCGAATCCACATCATGATTTGCAACTCGGCGAGGTATCAAAACGCGCAGGCGTCTCCGAAAAACACCTTTGCAGGCTGTTTCGCAATTCGCTTGGACATGCGCCCATGGAAACATTTCGCCTATTGAAGCTGCAACTCGCCATGGCGCTGCTGGATCGCTCCAGCCTTGCGATCAAGGAAATTGCCGACCGCTGCGGGTTTGAAAATCCCCTCTATTTCACCCGTTGTTTCACCAGGATTTACGGCAAATCTCCGACGCGCGTTCGCGAGTCCTTGCTTCGCCAGCAAGCCCCGCCGCAAAACCCGCTTCCTCCCGATATCGCCCCGCGGATTTATTGGTGAATTTTCGCCCGGTAGTTAAAAACACGCCTCATCCCAACACATGGGAGAGATGGCGAGCAATGGGCATTGGCGATTGGGCATGAGGGGGCCATTCAAATGGAATCGTCGTCTTCCCATGCAGGCGCGGCTTCCGCGATCGCTTCGGCCAGCACGTCAAGGGTGCCATGTTCGCCGCACCAGCGCTCGATGTAGGGCATGTCGAGTGACTTTCCCTGTACCTGAAGCACGGCAACGGTATCTTGAAAATCTTTCGCGCGAGCGGCTCCCTTGCACCAACGAAGTTTTTGTACGATCACATCTTCGGCGCTTGGCAGGCAAACTTCCACTCCTTCAAAAATTTCAACTCTCTTACGTCGATTGAACCTGGATTGGTCGTGCGCATCCTCGCTCAGGCCAAACAACTCGATTTGAAAGAGGCTGTCCTTAACGCGAAGCAGTTCTCGTTTGGTCGAGGTGACCATTTCAAAACTCATTTGATCCTCAAGCTCGATGCCCTCCGGAAGAAATGAGGGAAGTTTGGCCCATTCGCCGGATGTGAGGTGAATGACCAGATCGGCATCCTTGGTGGAGCGGGGGATGCCGTAGAAATTGGACGAGTAAGATCCAACGATCATGTAACGCACATCGGCAGCTTCGAAGGCTTCGATGAGCTTCAACAATGCCAATGTTCCATTCATTCGCGATTGCGATGGGTTAATCCGAGTAGCTTGCGGAGTTTTTCGATTTTTTCGGACGGAGAGGCGGATGGGAAACGGGCTGAGATCCCAGCAAGTGTCCAATGACAAGCTTCTTCGAACAAATCGCTGCCCGCCCTGAAGCGCATTTCGGGCGTCATCCGACGCGCCTGCCTCACTTTCGCCAAATTGGCAAAGCGCGCGTCGCTGGCGATCCGTTCGTCCATGCGGGAAAACTAGCGAAAATCCGCCTCATTGCGAGAATTTTGCATCCGGGGCCGCATATCGCGGAGGCTTGCTGGATTACCGATGATGCCACTACCGCCCGGATTTTTCGTGCCATGTCGGCGGATTCCTGCATTCTCTCGCGGCGCGCCGCCGCATCCATTTTCCTGCCATGTCCACCGAGTTGACCCGTAATTTTTCGATCATCGCCCACATCGATCACGGCAAGACCACGCTTTCCGACCGCCTCTTGGAGGCGACGAGCACGATCACCCAGCGAGAAAAGCAGGATCAGTTGCTCGACGCGATGGATCTCGAACGCGAAAAAGGGATCACCATCAAGTCCCATCCGGTCGCGATGGAGTACAAGGCGAAGGATGGAAAAACTTACAAACTCAACCTGCTCGACACGCCTGGCCACGTGGATTTCTCCTACGAAGTTTCGCGTTCGCTCGCTGCTTGCGAGGGCGCGATCCTGATGGTCGATGCGGCCCAAGGTGTCGAGGCGCAGACGGTCGCCAACCTGCACCTCGCGACGGAACAAAACCTCACCATCATCCCGGTCCTCAACAAGATCGACCTCCCCGCCGCCGATGTGCCGAAGTGCAAAAAGCAACTCGAGGACATCCTGTGCATTCCATCGGAAGATTGCATCCCGGCATCGGCCAAAGGCGGCATCGGCATCGAGGATATCCTTGAGGCAATCGTCGCGCGCATTCCCGCACCAAAGGAGAACCCCGACGGACTGCTGCGTTGTTCGGTTTTCGATTCGCTCTACGACACCTACCGCGGCGTGGTTTCTTATGTGCGCGTGTTTTCTGGCACGGTGAAAAAAGGTCAGCGCGTGAGGCTCTTTGCGACCGACAAAGTTTACGAGGTCAAGGAAGTCGGAGTCTTCACTCCCAAGATGAGCGCGCGCGACAAGCTGGTGCCCGGCGATGTCGGCTACGTGATCGCCAACATGAAGTCCGCCAGTGAGGTGAAGATCGGCGACACGATGACCGATTCGACGCACCCCTGCAAAGAGGCCCTGCCTGGCTACAAGGAGATCCAGCCGATGGTGTTCTCGGGAATTTATCCGGTCGATTCCTCGGACTACGAGGCGCTCAAGACCGCGATGGGCAAGCTGCAGATCAACGATCCGGCGTTCACCTATCAGCAGGAAAGCTCGACCGCGCTCGGCTTCGGTTTCCGCTGCGGTTTCCTCGGCCTGCTGCACATGGAGATCATCCAAGAGCGCCTGCGCCGCGAGTTCGACATGGATGTGATCTCGACCTACCCGTCGGTCATCTATCAGGTCACACTCACCGATGGCACTGAGCTGATCGTCGACAACCCGACACTTTTCCCTGAGACCCAGATGATCCAGGAAATCCGTGAGCCGGTCGTCAATGTCTACATCATGGTGCCCGGCGAGTACATCGGCGACATGATGCAGCTCGTGCTCGAAAAACGCGGCGATGTCACCAATACCGAGACCATCGACGAATCGCGCGTGATGCTTTCCTGCGTGCTGCCGCTGGCGGAAATTCTCGTCGACTTCAACGACAAGCTCAAGTCGATGACCCGTGGTTACGGCTCGATGGACTACGAGCACGCCGGCTATCGCGCCGCGAAAATGGTGAAGATGGACATGCTCATCGCCGGTGATCCGGTCGAGGCCTTCTCGACCATCGTCCACCGCGACAAGGCTGAGTCCTACGGCCGTGCGCTGGCGACCAAGCTCAAGGATGTGATCCCATCGCACCTGTTTGTCGTCGCGATCCAAGCTGCGGTCGGCGGAAAAATTGTCGCACGCGAATCGATTTCGGCGATGCGCAAGAATGTCACGGCGAAATGCTACGGCGGCGACATCACCCGCAAACGCAAACTTCTCGAGAAGCAGAAAGAAGGCAAAAAGAAGATGAAGATGTTTGGCAAGGTCAACATCCCGCAGGATGCCTTCATCAAGGTGCTCAAGAGCGGGGATTGATGGGGCTTGCGACGGATCTTCGCAAGCGGGCTGTCATTTTTTCGTTTCGCTGATAGAAGTGCGCCATGTCCGAAAGCGTCAGGGCCGACAAGTGGCTGTGGGCCGTGCGGTTTTTCAAAACGCGCGGTGTGGCGGCGGAGATGTGCGAGGCGGGAAAGGTGCGGCGCGCTGGGCATGAGTTGAAGCCGGCAACGGCATTGCGTGTGGGCGATGTGCTGGAGCTTCCTTTTGCCGAAGGGCCGGGCACGCGCGTGGTGCGGATCAGCGGCCTGATCGAGCGTCGTGTCGCAGCGACCGAGGCGCGGCAATGTTACGAGGAAACGACGGATCCATCGATCTTCGAAGATCAACGGCTTTGGCACGAGGCGCGCCGCGATGCACCGCGTGGCCGGCCGACCAAAAAAGACCGCCGCGACATGGGGCGGATCCGTGGGTTTTGGGACTGAAGATTGTCCTTTGTGGTTGGTGGTTTCACGAAGCGGCGATGGCCGGAGGCAAATCTGCAGGTCCGATTCGGAGGGGCGAGCGGTACAAGGCAATCTCCCGTTCCCAACTCTATGCCATGCTCCCGAACGATTCGAGGCTCGCGATTGTCTGCTTGAGCCGCAGGCTGCCCCACTGACCTGGGGCGGTTGAGGTTTGGCCGAGGAAGCCGTAGTTCAGCACGCTACCGGATTGGGCGCAGAGCAATCGCGATACTGGCGCCAAGACGCCCATGCCCATGGTGGCGACGGCGATGCCGTGATCGGCGAGCTGGAACTCCGCCAAGCGCGCCACATCGTCGGGGCTATGAAGCTTTGCAGCGACCTTGAAAACAGCCGCGCCAGCAGACTTTGCCCGCGCCAGACGCTCCTCAAGCACGGCATTTTCCGGCAGTTTTTCGAAATCATGAAAGGACGCGATCCACGGCAGTTTTCTCCGGCGCAGTTCATCGATCAATTCCGCCATCGAGCCGATGCTTGCGACCTCGATATCGATGCAGGCGGCCTCGTCCAACACCTCGCGCAGCAAGGCCTCCCGCGCGTCGGCATTCAAGTCGCCCGCGCCGCCCTCCGCCGTCATTCGCGCGGTAAACAGCAGGGGAGCGCCCGCCAAATGGGCCCATGGTTTAGCCGCCCCGCCGAGCTCGTCGCGCATCAGGTCGAGCCGCACCTCGGCGATGTCGCAGGACTCGGCTACCAACGCCGACGTGGCCTCGCGCGCGTCGGCCGCGGTGCCAAAACTGCCTACGATCAGGGGTCGGCGAATTGAAAAATCCACAATTTCCACGCCAAAGTGATGCGCACGAGGCGCCCTTGCGTCAATCTCATGTGACCCTAATCCGCTCCAGAGTTGATTAAATCTGAAAATTTATCACGCGAACCGCGCTTTTGGCTGGCCATAATGGATGGGGTGTATAGGTTCTTATAAACAATCCAAGCACATGAAACATTTGCTCTGTTCCATCTCTCTCTTTTCGATTTCGGCCCTTGCCATTGCACTTCCGGCAGGCAACGCCGCCGCGCAGCAGGCCAAAGTGGTGGGCGACAAGCCCGCCTTCGATGATCTTCCATCGCCCGAATTTTCCGGCGGCAAACAAAAAACCTTCAAGCCCAAGGACTGGCTTGAGCTTGAGGCCAAGCTGCGCATTTCGATGAGTCCGGCGCCGCTTTCCAAGACCTGCGAACGCGTCACCGTGAAATGGTATGTGGCGGTAAAAAACCCTGAAAAAGCAGGGTCGATGTTGCTCCTCACCAAGGAGATCGAGCATGTCAACGCGCCGCTCGAGGAGGATGTGTATTGCTCCGTATACCTTTCGCCCGCTTCGATCAAGCGCCTTACCGGATTTGACCGTGCCGGTAAGTCATCGGTGGAGGCTGTCGGCTACGAAGTACTCATCAATGGCGAGCGCGCCTTCCAGGAAACCAGCAAGTTCAAGCCGGGCTGGTGGAGCATGCCTTCCGACAAAATTTCCCGCAGCGATACAGTGCCGCTTCTGAACAAATCAGAGACGCCTTTCGCCGCGATGTGGTGGGATCGTTTCATCGAGGTCAGTGCCTCGCAAGGTCGATGAGGGCCTGATCGCCCTTCTTCACGCCCTCCAATTCAGACCGGTTTCACCAACCTATCTCCTATTTTCTCTGCATCATGGCCGACACCCCGAACAGCATCGCTCTCAACATCGGATCCCAGCGCATCAGTATTGCCGTATTTGAGGCATCGAAAGGCGGCGACCTTGTGCTCAAGTCCTATGACTCGGAGTCAATCGTCGCCGACCCCGCCCTCGAGGCCTCGAGGATATCACAAACCCGTGTCGCAATCGGCGATCTCGTCCAGCGCCACAAGCTGGGCAAGTCCAAGGTTCGCTATGCGATTTCCGGCCAGACCGTCTTTACCCGTTTCGTCAAACTGCCGCCAATCCAAGCCGACAATATCGAGCAACTCGTTACCTTTGAGGCCCAGCAGCATGTGCCATTTCCGCTCGAGGAAGTGGTGTGGGACTATGAGCTCATCGATGGTGCAGCCGAGAAAGAAGCGGTGATCGTCGCGATCAAGGGCGACGCGCTCGATGAAATCAACGGCGCGGTTAACGAAAGCGGCCTCGCCACGGCCGAAGTCGATGTTGCGCCAATGGCCGTCTACAATGCCTTCCGCGCGGCCTACGGACAACCCGAGGAACCGGTGCTGTTGGTCGATATCGGGGCCAAAACCAGCAACCTGCTCTACATGGAGGGAACGCGCTTTTTCACCCGCAGCGTGGCGGTCGGCGGCGCAGCCATCACGGCTGCAATCGCCAAGGAATATCAAATCTCCTTCCTCGATGCGGAGCATCAGAAGATTTCCAATGGCCTCGTGGGACTGGGCGCGGGTCATGCCCAGCAACTGGACGAGGCTGTAGCGGCACTCGCGATGGTCATTCGCAATGCCCTTGGCCGCCTGATCTCGGAAGTCACCCGCACCACGAGCTATTACCGCACTCAACAAGGCGGCAGCGCCCCGCGCCGGGTTGTCCTCGCCGGCGGTGGTGCCAACTTGCCCTACACGTTGGAATTTTTCCAAGAAAAGCTCAACCTGCCAGTCGAGTATTTCAATCCGCTGCAAGCCGTCACGCTGGCCAAAGGCGTTGATGCCGAGCGCGTTCAGCGCGAAGCTCACATGATGGGCGAACTGGTTGGCCTGGCCTTGCGTGGCGTTGGCAAGTCGCAGCTCCACATCGATCTCGTGCCACCTTCCGTCGAGCAAGCGCGGGCCACGGACCGCCGAAAGCCCTATTTGATCGCGGCCGCCGCCATTTTGATTGCCGGAATGGGCGCATGGACTTTCATGAAAAACCTCGCAGCCACCAAGGCTGTCGAAGAGGCCCGCTCGATGCTGGAACAGCGCGATTCGCTCGCGCCGATGAAATCCCAGATCGATGAACTGCTCAAAAAGGAGGCCTCGCTGCGCGTCATCGCCGATGCCTACACCGGACTCGAGTCGGACCACGCCTTTTGGATGGATTTGATCAGTGAGGCGCGCGGGGCTTTTGCCAGCGATGCGGTCTGGCTCACGGACTTCGAACCGATCAGCGGCTACGACCCCTCGAAAAATGTCGGCGCCAAAGCGACGCCCGGCACTCGCAACAGCGCTGGCAATGGCAAAGAGGTGGTGAAGCAAGAATTTTTCAACACTCCCTATGGTGCCTCCTCTCTCAACGAGATACGGCCCGACGCCGAATCGGCCGCTCCAGCCAAACGTCCAGGCCAAGCGCCCGCACCCGCGGTCGCGACAGCCAACGCGGTCCGGATCAAGGGCTATTGGCGCGACAACCCGAAGAGCCAGAATTTGGTCTCCGAGTTGTTGAAAAACCTCCGTGAAAAATCCACAGGCTTCCGCTTCACCGTCAAGGATGCCAAGGGTGCCGATATCGTCCTCAGCGATGAGCAGATTCTCGCCATCACGGTCGAGGGCGAACCCGAAGAAGTGGGCTTGCCCTTCCAAATAACCCTGCCCTTGGCCCGCGAGGTCGCCATCAAGTAAATCAACCAAGCATTTTTCCCGTCTAGACCATGAGTTGGATCAAGGATCACACATTTCCCGTTGCGCTCGGCGGCATCACCATCGCCGCCGTGGGCGCGCTGTTGTTTGTCGCCTCCAAGGAGAGCTCAAAATACGAGCAGGCCAAGACCGAGTTCGACTCGGCTGTCGATGAAGCCCGCTCATTCGAAAAACTTGCCCTCTACCCGCAGCCCGAAAACCGGGACGGCAAACAAAAGGCGCTCGACGACTACCGCAAATCAGTCGAAGGGCTGCAGGAGGCCTTTGGAAAATTCGCCCCGGCAGAAGTCCAAAACATTTCCCCGCAGGATTTCACCAGCCACCTGATCGCGGTCAACGACGAGCTTCAAGCGGCCTTCGAAAAATCCGGCACCAAGCTGCCTGAGTTATTTTTCTGCGGCTTTGAAGGTTACAAGGTTGCCCTTGCCCGCGGCACCGCCACCGGCATGCTCAATTACCAACTGGATGCCGTAAGGTCGGTGCTCGTGGCCCTCGCCGCCGCAGGCCCTGCGGAGCTCAAAAACCTCCACCGCCCGCTGCTAGGCGAAGAGGAAGGCAACGAGTTCCAGCGCGCGGGAAACCAAATTGTCCGACCCCTCCCGCTCGAGCTCACCTTCCGCGCGAGCGAAAAATCCCTGCGCACCTTTGTCACCGCGTTGTCGAAGCTCGAGAAACACTACGTGGTCATCCGTTCGATTCGCATCACCAACGCGAAAAAAGGACCGCCACGCACCAGCGACGCGAAGTTTGATGGACTCCCAGCCGCTCCCGCGTCAGAGCCAGACCCCGCCGATGCGGCTTTGGCCGAATTGGCTGAGCTGACAGACGGGCAGCCTGGTTTTGAGGACGCCGCCCCCAAGGCTGGCGCTCGCATCCTTTCGCAGATTCTCGGCATGGAGGAGCTCGATGTCTTTGTACGAGTCGACCTGATGCAATTCCTTCCGCCGCTCAAAATTCCATAATTCCGATTCCAGCCCTCTCCCGTACATGTCCTGGCTTTCCAACCATTACGAAAAAGTCGCCCTAGGCAGCGCCGTCGCCGTCGCGCTCGGCCTTGCCTACCTCGGCTGGTCGAAACTCAATTCGGTCGAAGAAGATTTTGCCACCTCGCTTAGGGGTGCCGGCAACAACAAGACCGCCGTCGATGGCGCCGACCTTGTCCCCAAGGCGCGCCAGTCGATGACACTCGACCGCACATGGTCGCAGGCTGCCGATGGCGAGCGTCCGGTTGATTTGTTCACCGGCATCGCACTTTTCATTTCCAGCAACGACCCCAAAAAGGCGATCGACCTCCGCAAGGACGCCCCGCTCCACCCGCCGATCCCGAATTCCTGGTGGTTTGAAAACCGGCTCGATCCCGGCTTTTCCGATTCTCCGCGCCAGGATCCGGACGCCGACGGTTTCTCCAATCTCGAAGAGTTCACCGCGAAAACCGACCCAAACAACAAGAGCTCAATCCCGCCCCTGATCGCCAAACTCAGGTTTGTGAAAGACGAAAGCCTCGCCTGGGTGATCCGTCCCGGCTACGGCTCGGAAGGGAAGTTTCCTTTCAACTACGAGGATTCGAAGGCTGGCGCCAACAAAGTTTCCGCAGGGGACATGATCGCTCCCGGCGGCCTGTTCTTTGCCAAGCCCCCGATGGAAAACCGCTTCAAGCTGCTGGACTCCGAAACCCGCAAAGAGCTCAACAAAAAAATCAATATAGAGATGGAGGTCACCATCGTCCGCATCGAGGATCAGCGCCCGAACAAAAAAGGCACCGTTTACGAACTGCCATCACCGCTCCCCGAGGAGCGCAAGACCGATCACATCCAGTACGATCGCACGGCGATCTTCTCGCTCGAAGCGCTCGGCATGGAAGGCCGTGAGTTCAAAGTCGAGGAAAACACCGCTTTCGCACTGCCGCCGGAAAATCCGAACAAAAACTACCTGCTCAAAAAGGTAAGTCCCGACGTCATCGTCATCGAATACCCCGATGCCGATGGATCGAGAAAGTCAATCGAAATCAAGAAAGGTCAGCTCCCAAATTTCAATGATTGATCCCGCAAAAATCGCTTCCCAAATTCCTCATCCATCCTCAGAATCACCACTCACCGTTATGCAGAAAACTCCTTCCGTTCTTTCCTGTCGCACCGTCATCGCCTTGATGGCCGTAGCAAGCTCGCTGCCAAGCATTGTCACCAGCGCCCATGCTGGTGAAGGTGGCTACGGCTACAGCAGCCTTGCGCAACGCGAAATGCTGCGCCGTCAAGACGCCGCCGCCGAAGGCGATCGACTTCTTGCCGAAGGCCGTGAAGCGTATGCGAAAGGTGACTATCAGCAGGCAGTCGACAAGTACACTCAAGCCGTTCAGCGCGTGCCCAACGCCCCGGCCTTCGCCGATCGCCGCCAGAGCTACATCGAGCACCTCGGTGATGCCAGTGTCGCACTTTCGATGCAGCACCGCAAGGTCGGCAAATACGCGGAAGCGCGCACCCTGCTCGAAGCGGTGATCGCTCAAGACCCGAACAATTTCGAAGCCAAACGCGAGCTCGGCTACCTCGACGACCCGATCCGCACCAATCCGGCTCTCACCTACGAGCACACGCAGAATGTCGATAAGGTGCGCCGCACGCTCTACACGGCCGAAGGCAACTACAACCTCGGCAAATACGACGACGCGAAGCGCGAGTACGAAAATGTCCTGCGCATCGATCCCTACAACTCCGCCGCTCGCCGTGGCATGGAGCGCATCGCCTCAGCGAAATCCGATTACTACCGCGCCGCCTACGATCACACCCGCGCCGAGCTACTCTCGCAAGTCGACGCGGCATGGGAACTGTCCGTCCCGGCCGAACTCCCCGAGTTGCCAACCGGCTCCCAAGCCACCCAGGATGGCGGATCCGGCGTCGCCTACATCAACGAAAAACTCCGCCGCATCGTCATCCCGCGCATCGACTTCGAAGACACGACCGTCGAGGAGGCTATCGACTTCCTCCGCATGCGCTCGGCTGAGCTCGACACGCTCGAGCTCGATCCCACCCGCAAGGGCGTGAACTTCGTTGTCCGCCGTCCGCGCACGGCCCCAGTTGCTGCGCCCGATGCTGGCCTCGAGCCGGGCGATGGCGCCGCCATTCCGACCACCTCCGATCCGGGCTCGCTTCGCGTCCGTGAACTCCGCGTCCGCAGTGTCCCGCTTGCCGTCGCCCTCAAGTACATCTGCGACCAAACGAAACTTCGCTTCAAAGTCGATGACTTTGCAGTCACGCTTGTTCCGCAAACCGAATCTGGCGAAGACATTTTCACCCGCACCTTCACCGTTCCGCCCGATTTCAACGCCGCTCTCGGCAGCGACGATGGCGGCGCGAAAGCCGAGGCGGATCCCTTCGCCGAACCCGCCGGCGGAGGTGCTGCCAAACTCTCCGCACGCAAGCCGATCATCGAGCTGCTCAAGAGCTCGGGCATCACCTTCGGCGAAGGTACCTCCGCCACCCTCAGCAACTCCGGCGTCCTGCTCGTCACCAACACCCCCACCGAACTCGACAAGGTCGAGCAACTTGTCCAAGCCATCGGCAACAAGCAACCGAAGCAGGTCAAAATCACCTCGAAGTTCGTCGAGATCTCCCAGGAAAACAGCGAGGAGCTCGGCTTCGACTGGGTGCTGAGCGGGGTTGGCTTCGGTAACCCAATCTCCGGCGCTGGCGGCACCATCGGAAATGGGGTCGAGCGCTTGGTGAGTGATTTTACAGGTACAAATATAGGCCAACCAGAAGGCATCATGACCGCCGGCACCCGCAGCGGTGATGCCGCAATACTTCGCAATAGCATCGATACACTTCTAAATAATCCGGATCGTACGGCACAGAATATCAACGTTGCCCCTGGTATCTTATCGCTCACCGGCATTTTCGGCGATGCGGAATTCAAGATGATGATGCGTGGGCTCTCCCAGAAGAAGGGAGCCGACATGGTCAGCGCTCCTTCGGTCACCGCCCGCTCTGGGCAGAAGGCCACCATTGAGATTATTCGCGAATTCATCTATCCCACCGAATACGAACCCCCGGAGCCGGGAGAGGGTGGTAATGGCGATAACTCTGGAGGATCGACAGTAGTCACACCCGCAACTCCAACCGCCTTCGAAACCCGCAACACGGGCGTGACCCTCGAAATCGAGCCTACCATCGGCGAAAACGACTTCATGATCGACCTCCGCTTTGTGCCGGAAATCGTTGAGTTTGAAGGCTTCATCAATTACGGAAGCCCGATTTTTTCCGTTGGCAGAACTGCCATCGGAACGGCTAGTAGTGTGCTACTCACCGAAAACCGCATCGAAATGCCGGTCTTCTCGACCCGTAGGGTCAACACCTCGCTCACCATTTACGATGGCTACACGGTCGCTGTCGGTGGCCTGATGCGTGAGGATGTGCAAAATGTCGAAGACAAGGTACCGATCCTTGGCGATATCCCTTTGATCGGACGCCTCTTCCAGACAAAGGCTGAGAATCGGCTTAAAAGCAATTTGATCATCTTCGTCACCGCGCAGATCATCGATGCTACCGGTCGTCCGCTCCGCGGTGCCGAAGCTGCTGGCGCTTCGCTCCCCGCCTCCGCCCCAACCGGTGGTGCCGAAGGTGCGATCGACGCGGGCGTCCTTCCGCCGCTGTAAAACATAAGCATGTTTTTTCCGCATGGGTTGGCACCCATGCGGAAAATACTAGATCACTAGATCATAGACAAAAAGTCGGAAATCGTGCGTTGCCTCACTTGCTCGATCGGCATAAACTGTAGACAATATTCCTAGCTTAAGGCATCTGTTTCGTTAGACTTCTTTGCCAACGGGCACTGAAAAATATTACCTAAATATGAAAAAATCCATTATTGGTCTTGGTAAATGGCTTGCGGGCGCATCACTGGCGACATTGACCATTTTGGCAATCAGCTCCTGCGGCGGTGGCGATGGCGACGATGCAGCAAGTCGCAATGTGATCGCGCCTGAGTCGTTGGAGAACGTCAAAATCAACTTTTTCGATGCCTTCACGATCGAATGCTACCGCCTCAGCGGAACGGCAGGGAATGAACGCGGCGCGGGGGATTATGATAGGGTTAAGGAGGATTTCAGATACGCGAATCCTGATGGGGTAGGGTATACTATCAAGCTTCCTGCTAGCTTGGACAACCTTCGATACGAATACCAAAGAACTGGAGTGGATACCGGACGTGTGAAATTATTCTTTGGTAACAGCATTGTATATCCAATTGGCAAGGCTAATAAAGATAATAAAAGTGTTGTGGGTTATGAGATGTTTTGGGGCGGGCGAGATGGTCTGCCGAAGAGTTTAATAGTAGATATCCTTTTCACCCAACAGGGGAATATCCTATTGAATGGTTCTGCACGAATTAGGGATTTTTATGAATATGAAAGCCTTTGGACTGGTGGTGATGATGGGTCTGAAAGTTATACTGTGCTTCCAATAGAATTTGATTCGACCGATGTGAAATTCAGCAAAGTTGATGGGACTGCCGTTCCGGCTGGATACAACCCATACAGCACCATGACGGACAAGACACCCAGTTCTGTTGTGATGACCACTCTGGACTCAAAGAAGTTTGATTTCGGTGGTGTAGTGGACGGGAAAATCGCTTTCCGCAAGGGGACGGGTTTGGGTCCCGAGATTCCGGGTGATGTAAGAGCTGAGGAATCGGGTACGATTCTTGTCACGGAGTTGCCGGGGCAGACTGTTGGATACAATGGAACCTACTCCTATGCTCGCACTGGCGGTGCCTATGCCAAATTGGCGGTGGAGTACCAAAAAACCGAGGGTGGCATCACAACCATGGTCAGAGAGAATTTTGTGTTGCAGTTCTTGTCGCTCGATAATGGCAGCTACACCAACTCCGCTGGAGGCATAGGCACATTCGAGAACGATATTTATTCGCCGGGTGGATAGGCTGGCCCAAGCCAGCCGTGACAAGCTGAGGTAATTTTTTACGGAGTGAACATGGTGATTAGTAAGTTCATTTCCTCTGGCTTGTTTGCCTTGCTGGCGGTCTTATTGTTTTCCTCCTGCATCAGCGAAAAGTTGGATCTGCGCTTGCAGGCGCACCGTGACGACACGGCAGGGCAGATCAAGGAGCTGCTGGCGCAAAGTAAAAACGCCGATGCGGAAGAATTGGATTGGGCCACGGCGGTTAAACTTCTCAAGGAAAGAAACGTGAGCCTCCAGCAGGCCCGTTCGAGAGTGGCGCAAGTCGAGAAGGCAAGGGATGAGCAATGGAAGTCATGGATTCCAAGACTGGGTTTTTATTTCAATTTCCTGAGCAGCATCCCTACGCTTGGAGCGCTTTCAACCGGCAATGTGAGCGCAAGCGTTGCCGCGCCGCTGAACATTCCGAATCCTTTCACCGAAAGAGCCCAAGCATTTGCCAACGCGCTCTCTTACCTAGAGGCTCAGGACAGCATGGAGCTCACGCATCGCATGCAGATCTGCGCGTTGTATCGGCTGTTTTCCCAATACGAAAGCCTTCAGAAAAGAGGCGCTTTGGAGCAAGATCTCGCCGAGAAGGGAATCGATCCAGCCACGGCACTGAACCAACTGCAAAGCCGCACGACCCATGACGAATCCATCGCCTATCTTCAATCAAGCCTCGCCCAAATGCTGGACATGCCGGGCAGAAAGCCAACACCCGTACCCGCAACAAGGCCAAAGATCAGCTACGAAGATCGCATTCACAAACTCGTTCCCGGTCAAAACTATGGGAAGCTCGCGCTGCGAATGTCAGCCTATCAGATTGAAGCGGCCCTGCTAAGGGAGAAGGGGGTCGAGCTAAGGCAATGGCCGAGCGTTTGGGCCAACAATTCCACCCCTTCGCTCTATCAAAATCGCCAAGGTGAGTCGGCGGATACCCTCAACGCCGATAACATTTACCTCTATGCGGGCTTGTCAAAAACCTATGACATCACCGGAAGGGAAGGCGACAGCGTAAAAACAGCCAAGGAAAACACCGAGTTTCTGAGACGCAGCATGTTGCTGCGTCTGGATCAGGAGTCTCGCCAATGGAAGCGCTTGGGCGAACGATACAATCAAGTTTTGCTAAAGGAAAAAATCACAAAGGAGCGGCTGGCGATCATCAAAAAAAGCGAATTGGGTTCAGCCATGTCAAACTTGACGGAATTTAGAAACCTGACTCAAGCCCTCGAATCGACCCGTCAAAACAGGGAGCAGTTGGAACTTGAGGTGTGGCTGTGGGATGACGATAAATGGCAATAAGTTCATGAGGTCGGCGATATTGATTTTTTGGTTTTCTTTGACGGCGCTTCTGCATTCCCAGCAGCATCCGGATCTGGGCAATGTCACGGATTACCCCGTGGACTCCCGGGTCTGGCTGGGGTCCTTGGTCGGTCAAATCATCGTGAACCCGGAGTTTCCCATCGAAGTTAGCACACTGGGAAGATTCGAGTGGAAGGTGGAGGATGGGGCGAGGCTTGAAGAAGGTGCCGTCGTGGGATTGGCGGGCGCTGATAAGATCAATCTTTCGCAGCTTGATCTCGAGATCAAGAAGGTCCGCTATGACAATTCGCTGGTGGATATTGAGCTGTCCAACGCAGAGAAGAGGCATGCCTTGGCCAAGGCAATCGAGGACATGGAAACCAAAATCTCCAAGATGTCATTGACGGAAGGAGAGCGTGGATTGCTGGGCGAAGGCTTCGCCAAGAAGCTTGCATTGGAACGTGAAACCCTTGAGGTCGAGATCAAGCGGGCCCAAGAAAGGCTTGCCGGCAACTACTTTGACCTCGCGGAAAATGCAGGTCGCAGAGCATTGGATCTTGAGATCGAGCGGGCGGAGCATGAGATCCGCGAGCTGCACCGCAGCTCGGAGATGTTGGCTCCGGCGGCAGGCAGATTGGCGATCGATGTGCGGGAAAACCTACGCAAGGCGGGCGTTGTTGGGAGGATTGTTCGGGACGGCGTGGCTGAGGCGCAGCTGGAGATCTCCGACTATCAAATGCGCCATTTTTCGGGAAAAGAATTGGTGATTGAAGTGAGCGGTGAGGATGGTCGTCCCTACACAGGCAAGTACGCGAGGGATCTTGAACGTCGCTCAATGAACGATAATGCCAAAATCATGGTTTTCGAGATCTTGAAACATCAGGATCAAGAAGCGGTTCCCGCTTCCCTCTCAGGAAGTCGCATGATCAGGATCTTCAAAAGTTTGGAAAAGCCCGGGAGAATCCTTCCCAAAAAAGACCTGCTCTACAGGTTTCCCAAGGAGATCGATAAGGAGGGTTGGGCGGCCTTCGTGCGCAAGCGCTGGCCAGGAGTTGAAATTTCCTATGTGGGCCCAAGGGACATTGTCGTCATATCGTCCCCATGATTATCAAATGCTGCAACCTTTCCTTCCGCTACCCCCGTGCGGAGCAGGCTGTTTTTGACGGCTTGAACATGGCCTTTCCATGCGGAGTTACCATGTTGCGTGGATATTCAGGATGTGGCAAAAGCACGCTGTTGCGCTTGGCCGCCGGTCTTCTGCGCCCTACGGCTGGCGTGATTCAGGCCCAAGGATTGCTTGAGCACGGGTCGAGGGAATTCTTTCGCAAGGAACTTTCTTTTGTCTTTCAGGATTTGAATCTCTTGCCCTTGGCATCCGTAGAAAGAAATTTGCGACTATCGTCACAGATCGCCGGCACGCCGCCTGAAAACGCCCAGAGGTGGCTTGAAGCCGTGGGGCTGTGGGATTTGCGGGATCGCCAAGTCGACCGCCTCTCAGGAGGCCAAAGACAGCGCGTTGCAATTGCCCGGGCCTTGTGCAAAGACCCTAAAGTGCTTTTTCTCGATGAACCGACATCCGGTCTTGATGATGGCAATACCGATATCATCAAGACTGCGGTGAGGGAATTTTCAAGGCGGGGAAACATGATCTGTGTGATTGCATCACATGATCAACGCATGGAGGAAGTTGCAGATGAGTTGGTCGATTTTCATTCAATTTTATCTTTGGCATAACAGCCTCAAGCGCTGGGTCGAGCAACCGCTTTCGCTTTTGAGCAAGTTGGTGGTTGCCGCTCTCTTGGGTCTGCTAGGCGCGCTGGTTGTGTTGGGCTTGAAGGAACTGGGCACTCAACTGGACATGCGTTTGAGAGATCGCGAGATTCTTTTGGTGATCATTTCCGAATCGGTGCCAAAGGAGCAAGCCATTGCGGAAATTGAGGGTTTTGAGACATCGGAAAAGTACTGGAATCATCTGGGAAACGAGGTTTCCACGTTGTTTCAAACAGCTGCCGCGGCGGAAATGCAGACAGGGAAGCGGATTCCTGTCGTGGCTGTTCAAAAACCGGAAAGTCATGGCATGGTGGATGATTTCTATCTGCTAACACAAGGAGCCTTTGAAAACACCATCATGCCGTTCAAATTGCAAAATCAACGCTCCGAGGCTTGGGCGCGCCCGATAACTGGCGACATGGACATTCTTTTCAGAGGAAGGGATGTTCTGGTCGGTAGTGTCGACAGGCTTTCGGGCGTACTCATCGGCGGCTTCACAAGGACCACAATCCTAAGAGCGGGATCTGTGAATGATGTGCAAAAGATCCATGATATTGTAGATGCAGCAAACCGCATTGAGGACAAAAGAATGCACGTTCAAAGCAATTTGCGGATTTTGCGTGAGCTTGAAAAAGTAAAAGCACTGCAGTCGCGATCCTTGTTGTTGGTTTCGTTCCTCTCGAGTTTGGTTTTAGGGCTCGTTTTTGGAAGTCTTGCTTGGATGGAATTTCGCGAAGCAAGGTATCTGCTCGCATTAATCCGATCTTTTGGAGTCGGATCCGTGACATTGCTTGTGCACGCGATCTTGGAAAACTGCATGCTGGCCGTCGGCGGTGTGCTTTTGGGATTTGGGGTGCTTGAGTTGTTTGTGAGCCAAGTGAACCTTGTGGCCCTTAAGCTGACCTGGCTCAACTCACCAGATTCATTTTACACGAAAGAAGGTTGTTTACTGGTTCTTGGCGCTGCTTTTGGTGGTCTTCTGTCCTGCATTCCGATTGCGATCGGGCTTCGCAAACCTTTAGGATTGGTGCTTAAGTGAGTTTGTTGATCTTCCTGCGTCACCTTCTTTCATGCCCCTCATCCACCAATCCCTCTTCACCGCCATCGATTTCGAATCGGCGGGTGCGGCTCCGGGCATGACCGATACCCCGGTGCAGATCGGGCTGATGTCGTGGTCAGTCGATGGTGGCCACAGAGATGCCTTTGTTTCTCATTTACATACCGACCAACCGGTTTTATGGTCGGCGCGCAAGGTCCATGGCATTGGTCCCGAGGATCTCGCCAGCGCGCCGACCCTGCTTTCGCTCTGGCCCGAGCTCAAAAAACGCCTTGCCGGCGCCGTCGTCGTCGCCCACGGCAAGGGCACCGAAAAGCGTTTTCTCCGCGCCTTTCCCGGTCACGGCTTCGGCCCGTGGATCGATACCCTTCTGCTCGCCCGTGCCGCATGGCCGAGCCTGCCCGACCACTCGCTCGGCAGCATCTGCGACCAACTCGGCCTCAGCGACCAAGTCCGCGCCCTCGTCCCCGAAAAATCCTGGCACGACGCCCTCTTCGACGCCGCCGCATCCCTCGTCCTGCTCCGGCACCTCATCCAATCCCTCAACGCCGCAAATCACCCCCTCGAAGCTCTTCTCTAGGGGAGCGCCGGCGTCCCGCCGGCTGTGTCACGCATCTTGCGGGACACTCTTCAAAGATTTTTGAACCGCGAATGGACGCGAAGGAACGCGAATGGGAAGAAGTGTTAGAGGATATTGGTGATTAGGGCAGACGAAAAAGCCACTTCTTCTTAGGCAGGGACCTTTGTCCCAAAGGTCCGCGCGCAGGTTTCGCCACTTCTTCAAGGGAGCGCGGGCATCCTGCCCGCTTCTTGCTGTAGCTGGGACATCCTGTCCCAGTCCGTCCTTGGAGCATCCTGCTCCAAGTTCTGAACCGCCAAAGATGCCGCCGCCCCCCCAGTAACCCAGAACAACTAACCTCTAACTCCTCCCCCCTAAGGGGCATGGACGTCCCCGTCCATGTTCCATTGGCCCGAAAGCGCCACAAAGGGACGAGGGCGTCCCTTCCCCTTAGTCAGTTTGGCTCCGCCCTCCGCCCTCAGCCAGCCCACCTCTTCCTCTTCGACTTTCAGGCCTTCGCCGCCTAGACGCTTCCCTTGCCCATCCCCCGCAAGTGTTGCGCCACGATTTGCAGATCGCTTTCAAATGCCCGAATCAAACTCCGACCGCTGAGCTTGGGCGTGGAGGAAAATTTGGCGGTCAGCCCAGCAGCATCGATCGTTGGTGCGAGTTCGGTGATCCATTGGCGGATGTGAATGGCCTTGAGCTCATCGCTCTCCGCTTCGAATTCTGTTGAGCCGAGGGCCTCAAGCAGTTTGCTACAAAGGCAATAGAGCGGCATCCATGGCACCCACGATAATCTTTGTTGGTCGGCAATCGCAGGCGTTAGAAAACGCCAGTCCGCCTGATTGATCCAAAAAATTTTCTCTCTTCCTACGCGGCGTGAGTGGATGTGACCGGACTCCTCCATTTCGTTTAGCGTGTGTTGGACGGTCTTGGTGAAAAAGCCGGTTTCTCTCGCAATGATGGCTGGATACCCAGACTCATGAGCGAGCAACCACGCGACGATTTCTGCACGTGCATTGACGCCCCAAAGCGCACGCAATGAGCAAATGAGGTTTGCCGTGCGCATCGGGTTGGGTGCGCGCATGGATTTTTTTCGCTCACGGATGCCGACCAGCAAACCATGTTTCAAAAAGTCCGCATCAGGAGCACCCATGATCGGCATGGGCTTGCCATCAGCTTGAATCATCAAAGGTTCTGGTTCACCGCGATGCGCCGACAGTGGCAATATCCCACGCCATTTTCTCAAAGCGGATTGATGTGACAGGCGTTCACCCAGCGCCGCCAGCACCCTCGCGTCGGCCAGCGGCCATTCGTCATGCAAGCGGCGCAAACGCAGCAAATTGATGCGCTGTCCGTTCGCTGTCAGCCAATCGATGACACCTTCCATCAAACGCGCGTCATGCCGGCCCCAGCGTGTGCTTGCCAACAGCAGCGCTTCTGGATCGATCGGCCGCGCATCATCACTGCGCACAGATCCCGGAACGCCAAGCGATGACCACTGGCGCCAGAGGCAATCGAGCAAACTGGACAGCAGTTCAGACCTTGTATCTATCGATGAGCAAATCATGGCCGAGGTGTGTGAGAAGCGTGGAAAGCTGATGCCGATGAGACAGAATCGGCACATGCGCAAAAATCCAATGAAGCGTCGCGATGGTCTCCTGCTCATTCGGGCCAAGCGCTTGCAGATCATCCAGATCTCGCGCCTCCGCTCGGTTCAGTGCGGCATAAAATTTCAGCAAAATTTGCCCCGAGCGGCCCAGATAGCTCACGCTGAGCCGCTCGCCATAACGGCGGGAATCCAAATCCTGCCAAAAAAATGGCGGCAGTGCATGCAGGCCTGGCAGATGAAACGCGGCCGCGCTGTTCAGCCAATCAGATTCCAAATCAAGCTCGGCGGCCACCGACTCTGCGGCTTCTTTTAACTCGTGGGGTAGGGGATAAGCGTCAAATATCTCGCCATCCAAATCCCGCAGGGCGATCAGATCCACATCATGCGTCACACGGGTCACAATCCGCTTCGCCAGCAGAGCCGAACCCCCGCAAACCACCAGACCATAAGAGCGGGACTTGGTGGCATCCAACAGCTGCCCCAATAGGCTCAGGGCATCTTCGATGACTTCTCGGGATAGGTTCATTTAAAATAAAAATATCTAATTTAGACTTTTTTGCAATATTTAAATAGGGGGGCACGGGCGGCCCGCCCGTGTCTTCATGTAGCTGGGACATCCTGTCCCAGTCCGTCCTTGGAGCATCCTGCTCCAAGCTTTGAACCGCCAAAGATGCCGCCGCCCCCCAATAACGAATAACAAATAACCTCTAACTCTTCCCCCCTAAGGAGCATGGACGCCCTCGTCCATGTTATCCATGGGCTTGAGACTTCATAAAGGGACGAGGGCGTCCCTTCCCCTTAGGAATGCCACCTCTTCATCTTTCCTGATGGCTACTTACCATTGACCGCTGACCTCTTCTTCTCTTCCCCAATAACGAATAACAAATAACCAATAACTCTTCTCCCCCCTTTCGCATTGAATTACAGGCTCCGGCATGCAGGCTCGTCGGCGGAGAGGAGTTATTTTATCCCGAGTTTTTTCAATCATGGCATCAAACAAACCAGCCGTACTGGCCGACCCTACCGCGCGCAACCTGATCGGCAGGGTGCTTCGGGAAAACTTCCATCTCTATGTCGGGCGCTACATCATGGCGTTCATCCTGATGGGCTGCGCGGCAGCCGCAACTGGCGTTTCGGTGTTTCTGATGCAGAACATCACTGCAGTGGTCTTCGGTTCCCGCGAGGCGGCGCAAAAACTTACTACCCCATTGCCCAGCACCGGCTCCTTCGCGGCCGATTGGATTCATAAGATAGGCGCCCAATTGTCCGCCCTTTTTGTTTCGACCCCTGGGCTTTTCCAAATCTTCAGCGTCTCAGTTGCGATCATCATTGTCTTTTTGATCAAAGGTCTGTCGCTCTACGGCTCCTCGGTCATCCTCACCAAGATCGGCAATAACATCGTTGCCCGCCAGCAGCGCCGCATCGGCAGCCATGTGCTCGATCAGTCGCTCGCGTTCTTCGTGCATTTTCCGTCGAGCGATCTCATTACCCGGATTTCACAGGCGGCCAGTTCCGCACGCGATGTGATGAATCTGCTGATGACGCGTGTTCAGGATGTGCTCACCGCACTCGCTTTGCTCATTGCGATGTTCAAGCTCGACTGGCAGCTCTCTTGCGCGGCCCTGTTCATTTTCCTGCCCATCACGATCGCCTTGAGTCTGCTCATCAAGCGCATTCGAAAAATTGCCAACTCCCAATACCGCAGTTTCATCGAGGTCATTTCCGCCATGCAGGAGGCGATCGTCGGCAACAAGTTGATCAAGTCGTACAACCTTGAAAACCCCATGCGCAGTCGTTTCGAGGCTGCGATCAATGGCGTTGAAAAGCTCTCGAACAAAATGGCCATCGTCTCGGCTCGCACCAGCCCGATCATGGAATTTATCGGTGGCGTGGCGGTGGCGGCGATCGTCTTTTATGGCGGCTATCGCAACCTCGTGCTGGGTCAAAGTGCAGACTCGCTCATCGCTTTCCTCACCGCCTTGTTGCTCGCCTATGACCCGATCAAGCGCATTGCGCGCATGAATGTCTCGCTGCATGCGTCATTGATCGGTCTGCAGATGCTTTACAATGTGTTGGATTCGGATCACTCGATCCCCGAAGCGGAAGATGCCAAGCCTCTGCAGCTTTCGAAGGGCGGGATCGCGCTCAAGAATGTCACATTTTCCTACCGTCCAAACCAACCGGTGCTGCGCGATGTCTCGCTCACCTGTGCCGGCGGCCATGTCACAGCCTTGGTCGGCCCCTCCGGCAGCGGCAAGTCGACGATTCTCAATCTCATCGAGCGTTTCTACGCCGTCGACTCCGGCCGCATCGAGATCGACGGACAGGAAATCAGCGGGCTTAAGACCGATTCGCTGAGGGCGAACATGTCACTTGTCAGCCAGGACACCTTCCTGTTCTCCGACACGCTAAGAAACAACATCCGCTTCGCGCGCCCCGACGCGACCGATGCGGAGATTGAGGCCGCTGCGAAAGCTGCTTTTGCGCACGATTTCATCATGGAGCAACCGCAGGGTTACGATACCCAGGTCGGCGAAAACGGCGGCAGCCTCTCCGGCGGACAGCGCCAGCGGATTTCCATCGCTCGTGCCTTCCTCAAAAACGCGCCCATTCTTCTTCTCGACGA
Source organism: Luteolibacter sp. (assembly GCA_044361475.1). GTDB lineage: Bacteria > Verrucomicrobiota > Verrucomicrobiia > Verrucomicrobiales > Akkermansiaceae > Luteolibacter. The sequence goes on from JBIKIR010000003.1 coordinate 26,090, forward strand.
AGCCACTTCGGCGCTCGACAGCGAATCGGAAAAACAAATCCAGCTCGCCTTCGATACCCTCATGCAGGGCCGCACGACCATCGTCATTGCCCACCGTTTCTCGACAATCCGCAATGCCCGCACGATCCATGTCATGCAAAACGGCAAAGTCGTCGCCAGCGGCTCGCATCAAGAACTCATCAGCGACGAAAAAAGCCTCTATGCGCACCTCTATCGCCTTCAGTACGAGCAAGGAGTGGAGATTGGTTAGAGGTTATTGGTTAAAAGTTATTGGGGAAAGATGAAGAAGCGACTTCTTCGTAGGCAGGGACCTTTGTCCCCAAAGGTCCGTTCATTGAGTTGTTATTGAAAAAGCCGCTTCTGCATCTTCTGTCTCCTTCCGCAGGAAGGGCGGCATGGCGGTGAAAAATTCATTGTGAAAGAAGATGCGGGCAAGATGCCCACGGCTCCTTGAAGAAGAGGTGTCCCGCAAGATGCGTGACACAGCCAGCAGGATGCTGGCTCTCCCCATTGAAGAGGTCGCTTTTTCATGGGCGTCCGGTCTCGTTCTTTTTTCTAGCTTCATCTGTCTCCAAGTCTTCTGTCTTCTTCACACTTGAAACTTGAAACTTGAACCTCATCTTCGAAACTCCAATCTTCCCCCATGCCCCCCTACCTCTGCGTCGGCGCCGGATTCAGCGGCGCGGTGATTGCCCGCGAGTTGGCGGAGAAAGGTCATGCGGTGCATGTCATCGACGAGCGGCCGCATCTTGCCGGCAACTGCCACACCGAGCGCGACTCGCAAACCGGCATCCAGATTCACAAATACGGGCCGCACATTTTCCACACCGACGACCAAGAGGTCTGGGATTACATCAACCGCTTCGGCGAGATGATGCCCTATGTGCACCGGGTCAAAGCCAAAAGCCGCGGCAAGGTCTACTCGTTGCCGATCAACCTCCACACGATCAACCAATTTTTCGGCACCTGCATGTCACCGGTCGAGGCGAGGGAATTCATCGACAAACTCGGCGACCCATCGATTACCGATCCGCAGAGCTTCGAAGATCAGGCCCTGGCATTTCTGGGGCGTGAACTCTACGAGGCATTTTTCCGAGGCTACACGATCAAGCAGTGGGGGATGGAGCCCTCCGAGCTTCCTGCGTCGATCCTCAAACGCCTGCCGGTGCGTTTCCATTACGACGACAATTACTTCGATCACCGCTTCCAAGGGATGCCGAAAAACGGCTACTCGGAGATCGTCAAAAACATCCTCGATCACCCGCAGATCACGGTGTCGCTTGCGGCTTCCTTTGAGTCGCTCGATCGCACGAAGTACGAGCACATTTTTTACTCGGGTCCGCTCGATCGCTACTTTGGCTATCGGCTTGGCCGGCTTGGCTACCGCACGCTCGAGTTTCGGGAGATCCGCGCCACGGGTGATTTTCAGGGCTGCGCCCAAATGAATCATTCCGACCTCGAAGTGCCTTTCACCCGCATCACCGAGCACAAGCATTTCACGCCATGGGAGTCGCATGAGGAAACTTTGTGTTACGAGGAACATTCGCGCCTCGCCGGTGAAAACGACATTCCCTATTATCCAATCCGCCTCGTGAAGGAAAAGGCCCTGCTCGCCGAATACCAAGCCCTCGCCGCGGCAGAGAGACAAGTCACCTTCGTCGGCCGCCTTGGTACCTATCGCTACCTCGACATGGATGTCACCATCCGCGAGGCGCTGGATGTGGGGAGGAGAGAGGTAAATGCTGAAAGGCTGAAAAACTGAAAGGCTGAAAGAGGAGGAAGAGATAATTGGAGATTTGAGATTGGGGAAGAGGGGGGGGCGAAGAAGTCAGATGTCAACAATCAGTAGTCATCGGGGGAGGATTAAGAAGCGGCTTCTTCTTGGGCAGGGACCTTTGTCCCAAAGGTCCGTTCATTGGGTTATTTTTAATGAAGCCACTTCTTCATCGTAGCTGGGACATCCTGTCCCAGGCCGTCTTTGGAGCGTCTCGCTCCAAGTTATGAATGGTAGGGCGATGCGGCCTCGCAGCGCCGATTCTTCACAAGGGAGCGCGGGCATCTTGCCCGCCTCTGCGCCTGCGGCGATAAGTCGGCGCTGCAGAGCCGCATCGCCCTACCGGGGAAAGCGAAGAAGTCACTTCTTCATCGTGAGGGGCTTTCTTCATTTCAGCTTTCAGTTTTCTACGTTCAGCTTTTACCCTCTCCGTCCCTTCCCCTGAGGAAGGCCACCTCTTCTTCTTTTTTCCCCAATAACGAATAACAAATAACCTCTAACTCTCCACCCCTAAGGGGCATGGACGTCCCCGTCCATGTCTGCCCTAGCGCCAGATTCCACAAATGGACGAGGGCGTCCCTTCCCCTGAGGAATGCCACCTCTTCTTCTTTTTCCTTGAAAATTCAATTATTAAAATCTAATTTACAAGAATGATTGCGCGTCCGCAGCTGCTTGAGGAGTTAAAAGCCTCACTGACCGTGAACCCAGTAACGGCTTTGCTCGGGCCCCGACAATGCGGCAAGACCACGCTGGCGAGGCAGATCAACGGCGATCAAGGAGGCACATTTTTTGATCTTCAAGACCCGCAGGTCGCCGCTGCTTTTGAGCATCCGATGTTTGTGTTGGCGCCTCTCGCAGGACTGATCGTCCTCGACGAGGCCCAGCTTTGCCCTGCGATTTACCCGGTGCTGCGCGTCTTGGTGGATGAGGATCGCCGATCGGGTAGCAATCGACGCTTTTTGCTGCTCGGCAGCGCGTCGCCGACCTTGATCAAGGGCGTGGCGGAGTCTCTCGCGGGACGCGTGCACTTGATACCGATGCAGGGATTTTCGCTCGAAGAGGTCGGGGAAGGAAATTTGCAAACGCTTTGGAATCGCGGCGGTTTTCCCAATGCATTTCTCGCTGGCAGTGACCATCAATCCTTCGAGTGGCGCAGGGACTTCATCGAAACCTTCCTGTTGCGCGATCTTCCGCAGTACGGCGTGCGCGTTCCCGCAAGCGAGTTGCGGCGGCTCTGGATCATGTGCTCGCACCTGCACGGACGTTTGCTGAACCTCTCGGATCTCGGGCGATCGCTGGGGCGGAGTCAGACGGCGGTGGCCCACCATCTCGATATCCTTGAAGATGCATTCATGATTCGTCGGCTGCGCCCGTGGCACGAAAACATCGCCAAAAGGCAAAGGCGTGCGCCCAAAATTTATCTGCGAGACAGTGGTATTTTGCATGCGCTGCTCGGCATTCGCGAAAGTGAAACGCTGCGTACCAATCCTGCGGTCGGTGCCTCATGGGAGGGGTTTTTGCTGGAGCAGATTCTCACGCATTTGAGGCCGGAAGAGGCGTGGCACTGGCAAACCCAAAGTGGCGCGGAACTCGATCTGCTGGTCTTTTCCCAAGGCAAGCGAATCGGATTTGAAATCAAGCTGACCGACTCGCCGCGCACCACCAAGTCGATGCGCATCGCCATGGCCGATCTCAAACTCGATCATCTTTTTGTCGTTCATTCAGGCTCCATGCGTTTCATGCTCGATGATCACATCACCGCGCTACCTGCAGGTGAAATACCTTTGGTAGGTGGATGAGTTAGAGGTTATTTGTTATGGGATATTGGGGCAGAGCAAGATGTCGGGGGTCATTGGTCACTAGTCATTTGGGAGGATGAAGAAGTTGCCTCATCAGGTAGCGCGGTCTCGCCAAGACCGCATCATCTTCCTAGGGGGCATGGACGTCGCCGTCCATGTCTATCGCAGCTCTAGGTCCCACAAAAGGGACGAGGGCGTCCCTTCCCCTTAGATTCGGACCTATCCCCCTACCAATATCCAATTTCCAATCTCAAATGTCCCTTCTCTTCTTGAAACTTGAAGCTCCTCTTCTCACCCTCTTCCCGTGACAGATGGCTCACTCACTCTTTGGTTGATCGGTGACGGCAAGCCCGGCCATGAAAACCAATCGCTTGGTCTTGCCGAGGCGATACAGCGGCGTGCGACCTGTGAAATCCATCGCATTTCGATCGCAGGGAAGGGGGGTATTTTTGGCCGCATTCGCGCCGCGCTTGCAGCGGGTACGAAACTTCCGAAGCCCGACTTCATCATTGCCGCGGGTCATGCCACGCACTTGCCGCTGCTTTGGCTAGCTCGAAAATACAGCGCCAAGAGCATCGTCCTTATGCGCCCAAGTCTTCCATTGGCTTGCTTCGACCTCTGCATCGCGCCGGCGCATGATTTCCCCAAAAAACCGCAGCGCAAAAATCTCATTCTCACGCGTGGGGCGATTAACCGCGTTCATGTGGGCGAGCTTCCGAAAAATGGCAGGTTTATTCTCATCGGCGGACCCTCCAAGACCCACGGCTGGGATCCTGCGGCGATGATGGACATGTTGGGAAAGCTCACTACGGCTGGCGGCTGGCAGCTCACCGACTCGCGCCGCACACCCGAAAGTTTTCTCGAGCAGGTCAAAAAACACCTGCCCAACATTGAAATTTTTTCCTGCAAAGAGACAGCGCCCGATTGGCTGCCAGACAAACTCAGCAGGGCCAAGGAGGTGTGGGTGAGTGAGGATTCGGTTTCGATGATCTATGAAGCCCTCAGCTCCGGCGCGCGCGTCGGCCTGCTGCCCGTTCCACGCCTGAATCACCACTCACGCGTGCTTCGCGGTATCGATGAGCTGATCAGCGAAGACTTTTTGACGCCATTCTCCGCATGGCAAAAAACCGGCTGCTTGAGCCCTGCGCCCGAGGCCCTCGACGAGGCCGAGCGCTGCGCGGAGATTGTGTTGGGGAGGTGAGCTAAGGAAAGAAAATTAGAGATTATTAGGGGGAGGGAAGAAGCCTCAAATACGAGGGAATCTATCTAAAGGAGCAGGCCAACATCTCTGAATTGCAGCAGGGGCTTCGGACATGGTTCAGCCGTTACAACCATTGGCGGCCCCCACCAGAATCTCAGCAATCTCACTCCGGCCATGTCTATGATGCAACCCCTCCGACGTCCCATGCAGCATGAAAAGCCTCACCTTACCAGCGAAAGCAAGATATGGGGCTACCCGCCCAAAACCCCGGCAAGCTGATGTCAGCTTGACCACACCCGCTGCCCTTTTTTTCCAAAAGGAAGAAAGCCCCGTTGACCTGCGATCAATAAACTCCTACAAAACTCCCGACCTACACCATAACTGTTTAGCCCATCGGTGGCCAAACGTCGGGGTTCAACTCAGTCGAATATAAAAATAAAATATATGAATCGGGAGAATCTCGTTATATACTGCAAGACGCACTCCGCCGATCTGACGCCTTTTCGCAAGTTTTTGGATTCGTTTCGCCGACATAACGCGGATGGTATCCGTATGTTTGTTTCCGTTCCAGAGGCAGAAAATGTTATTTTTTTAGATTTCGAAGACGCTCATGTCAGGGTGATTTCTGATGAAAGTTACGCTGGGTCTTATTTTACATCCGAGAAGTATTGGGGGCTTTCAACTGGATATCTGAATCAGGAGATATGCAAGCTCGCATTTTGGGAGGCCGGATATTGCGAGAATTATCTGTGCGTCGATTCTGACGCATATTTTATCAGGGATTTCTACCGAAAGGATTTCATGCGGGATGATGGTACCCCATATTCCGTCCTTGTCATGGATAAGGATTTGGATATCGAACGGCACTATCAGGAATTCGGAGCGTGGCGTCAGTCAATGATACGAAAAGTTTTCGAGTATGTGGGATACGACGACGATCGGATGCTTACATGCCACGGTATGACAGTGCTGAATAGGTCGGTATTGGAGAATATGAAGGAGGTATTCCTTGGCGCGAAGGGAATCGGTTATAAGGATCTTATCAAAGTTTCTCCGTACGAGTATACATGGTATAACGTATGGCTTCAGAAATCAAGAGTCATTCCGGTTCTTGCAGTCGAGCCGTTTTTCAAGACTTTTCATGCGAGGATAGAATACATTTTTTCGAAAATTCGGAATCTGAGGGAATCGGATATTGCGATGCGGTACGTGGGAATAGTCCTGAATTCGAATTGGAAGCCGAAGGGTCCACCTGAGGAATATGGCTCTGTCGTTTTATGGGAACGGCTGCTGTATAAGATTATGAAGACTTTATGAATATGCTATCGGGTATTATTAAGAATATGCTATCGGGTATGAATACTGGATGTGGTCTGCAAAACATACGACCGGCATCTTCCGGGGAATCAATGATGCAATTCGTAGATTGGATTCGAAATTATTCTAGTCTGACGCCTTGCAACGTGTTTGAGATCGGTGCGAATCTCGGCCAGGATTCAGAAGTGCTGCGAAGGGAATTTGGACTTGAAGCGAAGGATATCTGGGTCTTCGAGCCGCATCCGGAATGCTATCGATTTATTCGCGAACAGTATTCATTCAATGCCTTTGACATTGCGATTTCCGATGTCGATGGAATGCACGAATTTAATGCGATTGATCTTTCGAAGAATGACAATAGCGGTATTTCCTCCCTTCTTCGTGACACGCTGCGAGACGCTGATGACTTTCGGATGATTCAGGTGCCGACGAAGAGGATGGATACTTTCATGCGAGAGAATGGGATCCGGAATATCGGATTTCTTAAGCTTGATGCGGAGGGATATAATTATGAGATATTGGAGGGATTCGGATCGTACATTATGAATGTGGCATGTATACACGTGGAGGCAGAACATGAGGAGATATGGCAGGGGCAGAAAACATATGAACATATAGCAGGCCTGCTCCTGAAGAATGGTTTCGAGCTAGTCTTTTTCCAGCGATATATGTCTCAGTCTGATTCCTTTTGGGTTAGAAGAGAATTTATCAAGACAGAAAAAAACAATCATAATTATTAATAGGCTTGGTATGCGTATTGATGAATTCGAAAAACAGGTTATACGGAGCAAATCTGTTTTGATAGTGGAGCCCAACCCTTATCATGGGGAGATACTGCCTGGTTTCACAACATATTTTCAGGATCTCGGATTTTATGTGGATCTGTTTACAAGAAACGAGGTTCATGCGGAAAGTCCCTTTTCGCTGTTTCGGAACAATGCCCCGAGAATATTTCATGGGGATTCTGCGGAAATAGCTACAGCTCTAAAAGACGAGAGGATTTCAGAATATGATTATATTTTCTTTAGCACGAATGTCCTCTGGGAAAGCGGCGTATTTGTTGGAAGTTACCTTTCCTATCTCGGATTTGTTCCGAAGGCAAGATTCGGAATTCTCGCCGTTGAACATAATCTTCCTTTTTTGATCGAAGACGGCGCGGAATACCAATTGCGTCAGGGCAGGGTATTCACTTTGTCGGAGGAGGCATATGGGGGGGGGGAGACGCTGATGTTGAACCCGCATCGTTTTGGTGCAGCGGATTACGGGAAAAGGAACGACCATGTGACACGATTTGCCGTTGTCGGAGGGGTAAGCCGACAGGTAAAAAATATCGATTTGTTGTTTTCGTCGGTCCAACGGCTTTTGGAAGAAAGGCGGGGAAATTTTGATGTCACTATCATTGGCTCTGGTGAATTGGAGATACCTGATCCATTGCAGGGGCACATTAAGTTTTTAGGGAGGAAGGATTTTAATGCGCTTTATAGTACGATGACCGAGGTCGATTATCTTCTACCGCTGCTAGATTCTGGGAGGCCGGAGCATGAAAAATATCTTCATGGAACGTCGAGTGGAATCGTCCAGCTAAGTCTCGGCTTCCACGTTCCGATGGTCATCGATGGGAAATTTTCCGAAAGGTATGGTTTCGCCGAACGGAATTGTGTTAGGTATGTGGAATCGGACCTATACTGGGGGATGTTGGATGCGATTCAAATGAAAGGCGAAACGTATGACGAGATGAGAGATCAGATCGAGTTAAAGGCGTCTGAAGTCTATTCGAAATCATTGGGCAATCTCAAAGCGGCGCTTATGCAGTGTGAGAACAATGCTGCATCAGCTAGCATCGTTGATGACGCGACCTTGGAGGTCCTCAGACTCAGGGATTTACGAAATTCTCTCTCTGAAGAGATAAAAAGAATGAAGGCCTCTAAATTTTGGAAGCTTCGCGGATTGTATCTTTCACTTAAGAATAAAATTGGGCTTAGATAAGCTAGTCGCTCTTACTAATGAGTCCGCTTTAAGAGGGACGTATTATTATTAGAAAAAGCATGGAAAAGTAGATGCGGAGACAAAACTTAGCGTCCCAACTATTATGGACTCATTAGTAAGAGCATCTAGTATGCATGTTGCCCTCCGCTCCCAGGAGTTCTCCGCGGCCTGATCTAACAATCTCGACCTCATGTCGGGGTCACGGCCCAGAGCAATCGCCTTGTCCAGATTTCGGATGAACTCATCGCTGGATACGGACATCAGGACGCCGTCATAACCATGGCATTCGCTAAGATTCTCCGTGCACACGACGGGTTTGCCCATGGCCATATACTCAAACAACTTGAGCGGTGACGTGGACTGTGCGATGAGTCTGTCGCCAAATGGTATGGTGCAACAATCGAAGTGCGCCGAGTAAAGCGGCAACTCCGCGTACTGCTTGGCGCCGAGGAAATGGACATTAGCGCGAAGTTCCAAGTTTTTCAAATTGTCCTGATAATCAACGCCGATATAGACGAATTCGAAATCGCTTCTTTCGGACGACATGCGATTGATCAGATCATAATCCAACCACCCTGCCATGGCGCCGTAGTAGCCGACGATGGGCTTTCCTTTCGATAGAATCGTTTTGAGATCGGATGGAACTTTCGTTGTATCCACGGAAATGAAGTCAGCCAACTGGACGGCGTTTTGAGCCAGCAGAACCTTTTCCCGAGGAAACCGCCGAAGCATTTCAGCTTCTAGGGTCTTGGCCGAAGTGACGACCAGACATGGCGGCAGGGTTTCGAGGTTTCGGTGTATCGGTCCAATATTGACCGCGTTTCTGACGATCTTCTCATCGAGTTCGTCAATGTAGTCGTATACAATCTTGCACCCTTGCCGTCTCAATATCCGCAGCTGCTCAAGTGGAATCAAGTCCATCGTGCTCATCAAGATCAATGTGGATTTTGAAAGAACCGGGGAGTCCAGCAAATCGAGCACACTCATGTCGGCGAAATCAAAATAGGCGTCCCGCTCCATGTAGAAGGGCTGATACCTTGCCGAAAGGTAGACCGTGTACTGGCGTTTCTCCGCAAATCTCAAAGCCAGATGTTGCGGGCGCTGAAACAACCCGCATTCAAACGGAATTGAAACATAAAGAATGCAGGAACCATGTTGTTCGATTTTCTGGAGGATCCGGTTTCTAATGGAACTGCCATGAGTCAACAGTTGGATCTTGGATCTCAACCAGAACTTCAATTTGTTTCGGGTTCTTATTCGACGTGGCCGAGATGGTATCCAGAGTGTGAGAACCTGTGCGATGATCTTTTCCATATTTTCAACTGGCTGCGATTCGTTCCGGCATTTCGTGGATTCTACTGCCGCATGGCGCCGCCTTCCCATCCCGGCGCGCTTTCCATGATCAGCCTGATCCTTTCGCTAGCATTGCCATCTCCGTAGGGATTCAGACTCCCGTCGAGCCGGGTCAATGCCCTGTCCTGCGTCAGGACGGCAGCCGCCTCCTGGAGAATGAGCTTCTTGTCAGAACCTACCAATTTGGCATACCCCGCCTCCAGGCCCTCCTTCCGCTCAGTCTCGAAGCGCATGACCAGCACGGGAACGCCGAACGAGGGTGCCTCCTCCTGAATCCCGCCGCTGTCCGTCAGGATCAGCTTGGCATGGCTCATGAGGCCCACCAGTTCAGGGTAATCCATAGGCGCAGTCAGGACCACATTGCCGATGTCACCGAGTTCGCGGTGCACGCTTTCCCTCACATTTGGGTTGGGGTGGACCGGTAGAACAAATTGGTGATCTGGGTAGGAGGCTGAAAGCTCTTTGACCGCTGACAGAATTTCATCGAGTCTCCGGCCGTGGTTCTCACGCCGGTGAGCCGTGATCAGCACGAGCCTGTCCGACAAATGGATACCCTTGTCGATGAGCCGGCCCATGGCGGTTTGGATAACATCCTCCCGTAGGCAGCGCATGGCGTCAATGACGGTGTTTCCCGTGACATGAATCCTGTCCTCCCGGATGTTTTCCTTCATCAGCGCGGCTTTCGCCGCCTCGGTGGGAGCGAAATGTGTTTCCACGATTCGCGCGGCCATTTGGCGAATCGCTTCCTCAGGAAACGGCTCGTTCAGATCGTACGAGCGCAACCCGGCTTCCACGTGTAATACGGGAACACGGTTGTAGAAACTGACCAGAGAGCCGCAGAGGACGGTCATGGTGTCGCCCTGGACGACAGTGGCATGGATTTCGCGGGCCGCATAAACCGCGGACAGCTTGTCAAGTATGCGGGATTGGACTCCGGCCAGACTTTGGTTGGGTTGCATCACATCCAGCCTAATGTCCGCGTCGAGACCGAAAAAGTCGAGGGTTTGGTTGGAAAGCTCCTTCTGCTGCTCGGTATTGCAAACAATTACATTATAGCGATCCGGAAATTTCCTGAACTCTAGAATCACGGGCGCCAGCTTGATGGCTTCCGGTCTCGTGCCCAATACAAAGAGTATATTTTTCATTTTTTTATAAACTTAATTACGCGACCCATGATGGGATGCAATGAGTAGATCTTTTCAAGCATAAGCGGGCATTTCGCCTTCCTTTGGGTCTTGCACAATGACAAACATTTCGCAAACGCCGAGACAGGCGCCCGGTCCCAATACACCACCTTGACATCGAAGGTCTTTTTAAGCACCTGCGAAGCCTTGGTAGCAGACAGGCTGGCTGGATTGTCCCGGTAATAGTAGAGCATTTTCTTCAGGTGATGGAATCGCACCCCGCCGGTCCAGAGGCGCAGCCAGAACTCGTAGTCTTCCGCGCAAAAGAGACTGGTGTCATAAGTCCCGAAGCGGTCATGAAGGTCCGCGCGGTACATGAAACACGCTCCCACACAGCATCCGCTATAGAGTTTACCGATGTAGTTGCGAGCCTTAGAGCGGATGATCTTTTCGTCTTCACTAACGATAGCCATATCCGCATAGACTAGGCCAATGTCCCGGTTGCTCTCAAGAACGCCTAACATTTTCGCGAATGCTTCCGGGTCATAGTAATTGTCATCGCTTGTCCATGTCAGGAAATCTCCGCTCGCATGGGAGAAGCCTATATTGAGGCTGGCCGGAAGTTTTTCGTTCCGTGCGTTCCTGACGCAGCGGATACGAGGATCCTTGCTTTGGTAATTGTTTATAATTTCCTGGGTGCTGTCCGTCGAGGCATCATTGACGATGATCAACTCCCAGCGTTCAAAAGTCTGGTCCAGGATGCTGTCAAGCGCGCGGCGCAAGAAACGCTCCCCGTTGTAGGTCGGAAGCACTACGGATATCTCGGGACGATTCATGCTCTGTTTATCAGATGTATGCGCCATGCGTTTGAGATTCGTTAATCCGGCAATCTCCGGTGGTCGGACCGATGTTGCCGGACTGATGGATCCGCGGACTAGGTCGCATTGGATCGGGCTTAGATTGCTGGGAAGAAAGGGGCCGGAACAAGTCGGAATCCGGATACGGAAAGCTACCACGCGCCACGCGTGTAGGGGGCGTGGCGCTTTTTCCGAAATGGTCGTGTGACGCGGAGCATGGCATAGTCTTTCCGGAGACGAAACTATGGCTTGTCCCTGTCATGCCAATACAAATCTGCTGTCGGCGACTGGGCAAAAGTGGACAGATCGATAAGGCGGTCAAGCGGGCCGAACTTCGGGGTCCAGCTCATTCGCACCGGTGACCCGGACAAAGTGGATAGACATCCGTAACTGAGCAATAACGCAGCCACGGACAAAAGATTTCGCTCTTTTGACAAATCCGACGAAGCCGATGATTTTTGCGTGTCTCACCCGGGCCGCCGGCTACAGATTTGAGCAAAATGCTGCAAAGGCAAATTTATACAGGTGCGCGCTTAGGGTATTTTTTTGAGGAAGGCATCTTTGTAGCGCCTTGCACGGTTAGAAATTTTCAGGCGCTCCAATCCGTAAGCTAATGCCAGTAGAGGATGTCTTCTACGCCACGCGTGGCGGCTCAGAATGACCTCCTTTGCCATGGGCTTCTTGGCCCCTTGGTGGAGTCCAAGAATCAAGCGCGAGAGCATGGGAAACAAGGCGTATTCCTCCAGCACTAGGCGTCTTGCCTCACGGATGGAGGGTAGCCTTTCCTCGTAGGCGTTGTCGCGTATGGTTTTTTGGATGATTTCGAGACTTGCTGAAAAATCGCGAATATCCAGCGGGATCAGGCTTTCTTCGGGGAAATAGTCGAAAACATTCGGGCAGCCAAAATAGAAGGGCAGACAGCCGCCGAGGAAGGTATCGGCGATTTTTTCAGTCCAGTGATGGGGTGCGTGGTGATTCTCAATGGCCAGATGGTAACGGAAAGGATCGAGCGCTTCGACCTTGGTTTTTATAAAGCGGTGGCCATGGCCGAAGACTTCCATCTTGGGGATTTCAATTTTCAATCGTCGCGTGAACTCGTGACGCAGCGAGTGAAGGGTATGGCTTTGTTGCTTTGAGGAGCAGACGGTGGAGAGATCGAATTTTTTTTGGATGGGGAAATCGGCGGACGCCTGTTGGTGCGACTTGCCATAGAACCAGAGCAGACCGCACTGCGCAAAGATGGGATTCGGGTGCGGGATCGCCCATGGTTCCTGACTGGTCAGCACATGACCGAATTGCGCGAGAAAGGCTTTTCCATAGACCTTGATGGTGGATGGCTCGGCGGTGATGAGCAGCGTGTTCTCCCTTGGACAACTCAGCTTTTCCTCCCAAAGGGTGGTTCTTTCGCCGGCTACGGATGGGAGATCGTCATAGACGACAAGCCAGTCGTATCGGGAGTCGTCTTGTTGGAAAACCCATTCGATTTCGCCAAGTAGGCATTCGCCGTTGGGCATATGGCGACGCAGGTAGCTTGCAGAATTTCCACTGGCTGCCTTACTGAGAAACTTGACGCGAAGAGACATGTGAGCGATTCAGATGAATCAAAAACCGCGATGGCTTTTCCAAAAACCTCGGAGAAGGTCGAGATGCCCTGAGCGCTTGAATGATACGGCTTGGTTGAGCAAACTTGCCTGATAGTCGTGAGCGTTGGAATGCTGTGATGCGATTACAGTTTGGTGAGTTTCGGTGCAGGCTACCACATCCTTGCCTATGATATCGGAAAAACAGGGTCTCTGAACAATCAGGGAGGGGGAGAGAGCGGTCACTATCAATTCAGGAGAGATGTTGCGTGATAAAAATCGGTCGATCGCGCGGTGGCGTGCGATCCATTTCCAGATCAATTCGGGGGCGGGAAGAACCGCTAGCAGGCGGTTGATGGAGCGCGTTGAATGCAGATAGGCATGAGTCGTGCTGCAGCCAAAAACCTGATGAAGTGCGTAACCCGAGCCGAGATCGACAAGCTGCCGAAACGGTGGGACAGGATCGGTGAAACCGAGGTAGCAAATATCGAAGCTTGTGGATTGCAGGGATTTTTGGAGAGAGCTCAAAAAAGCGGGTGAAGGAGCTGTCTCAATCGAGATGTCGTCCTCAAGAATGAGCAGATGCTTCCAGCCTTTTGCTTTGGCGTGGAGGAGGGCGTCGCGGTGTGACAGCGTGCAGCCACCGCGCGCAGCCCAAGTGCGGTCGCGTTTTCCGCCACGGAAATAGGGGGCCACGCCATAACCGGTAATCTGCGTGCCGAGTGTGGCGGAAATGCGATCGACTGGCAGGCCATGAAAGTGTGGCAGTATTTCCCTTTGAAAAATCTCCCAGCGATCGGCACGGGAGTCCAAATTGATCACACAGACACCCGTATCGGGGGGGAGCGCTGCGCCGAGTGTTTGTGGGAGATGCTCAGTCATTCAAATGCCGCATCAAAGTTTCCAATGCTGGGCGAGCCATGGCGCGGCACGCATGGAATGGCGAGGAGTTTTTCCTTTGTAGCCCTTGATCGCTTCGTCTGGATCGGGGCGGCCATGGAAGACGAGGATCTTGCAATCTTGAGGTGGCTTGGGGGCGATCATCAGATTGAAAGGAAGTAGTGCGCGGCAATGCCATTTGTAGCTTTTAACCCATGCTTCCGGCCACCAGACGACCTCTTTCATCGCATAGGTGAGGAATGCCTGCTCGGTGTTAAAAACCGAGGTGTCTTCGGCGCGGCGAATTTCACGAAGAAAGGTTTGATAGATGTAATCGGATTGCGGGCCCGCGTCGAAGCGGAATGCCGAGGAGTTGCCTACATGCGGGCGGCGTCCGAGAAGGCCTTTGCGCCAGTTGACCCAGTTGTGGATGATGCAATTTTTGCCGGGCTGAAAATCGAAGAAGCAATCGATGTCACCCATGATGGCGACATCGAGATCCAAAAAAAGTGTAGGCCCCACAAGATCGCCGAAGCCATTTTTTGTTACCATCAGTTTGACCAGGATATGTGGCCAATGGGTGCTCATGCCGGGGTCCTCTGGAAATGCAATGACCTCAATTTCGGGATCCAATCCCGCTGCGTTCTCCGTGCAGCAGAAAAAGCGAAATGGCCTTTTGAGGTGTCGCCTCACGGAGCGATGGAGGATGTTTACATATTCCGCAGAGTAGCGGGTTCCCCATTTGAGGCAGAGGACATTGACGGGTTGAGACATGGAGGTCGAATGATCGCAGTGGATTGAAAATTGTGTTGAGCGAATCTATGAGCTTTTCTTCGCAAGAAGCTCATAAATATCGGCTGTGCTCGCAAGGGATTTCTCGAGCGTGAATAGTCCGTTTGGAGTAGGCTGAGACGGATTTTTGAGGATCTGGCTGGTGGTGAGGGAAAGCTCGCTTGAAGAGCCCGGCGGGATTCTGCCTGCAGGATAAAGCGCAGCAAGCAACTCGCCTACTCCGCCGCAGTCGTAGCCGACGACGGGTTTCCCAAGGGACAAGGCTTCGAGGACGGTGAGGCCGAAGGACTCGGGTTGTTGTGAGAGGGCCATGACGATGTGGCTCAAGACCATGAGTTCGCGCAGGTCGCTGCGGTGGCCGAGAAAGATGATGTCGTTGGTGATACCGAGGCTTTCGGCCTGTTGGTGGAGTTCGTCTAGGTAGGCTCGTTTTTTCGGGTGGGTATTGCCGGCGATCAGGCCACAGACGGGATGCCCGGCCTGTTTCAATTTTTTGATGAGTTGGAAAAAGTCGCTATGTCCCTTGAGCCTCGTAATGCGGCCCGGCAGCAAGAGCAGTTGTTTGTTAGCGAGCTTGGGGTGCTCGGATTGCCACTGCGCAAGCCATTCGGCGGATGGCTTGAATTCAAGGTGATAGGTTGCGGGATCGATGCCGTGCGGGATCACGGCGATGCGGCGTGGATCGCATGCGGGATATATGTCCTGCACATAAGTGCGAATGCTTTCCGAAACGGCGATGACCCGATCGCCCTTGGTCATGATCGCTGAGTAGGCATTGACCGAGTAAAAGCCGTGAACGGTGGTGACGAACTTGGGCCGCGTGAGGGGATCCATGCCGCGCAGAGCCAGCCAGGCAATCCATGCGGGGACACGAGAGTGGGCGTGGACGATATCGGATTTCTCATCGCGAAGCCATGCCCGCAAATTGCGCACTTGGAACAGCGAGCGAAGTGACTTGCGGTGCACGGGCATCGTGACATGACGAACACCGCGTTGAGTTAGCTTTTCCACCATGTGGCCGCCATGAGAGATCACGACGGATTCATGGCCCTGTGATGCAAGAAATCCCGCCAATTCCAGCACATGCCCTTCCACGCCGCCGGCGTTGAGCTCGGGAAGGATTTGGACGACTTTCATGGCAGTTGGATGAGCGGGATGGTTTCCGCATGAGCGGCTGCCGCGAGCTCTGGTGATGGGTCGGAGGTGAGAATGAAATCAAGGGGCAGGGGTCTGCGGCTGTCGATGGTTTCGATGGTGGCGCGGAGGGCAGCCTGGCCGGCGTGCGCTGATACTTCGTGGATGGTGGAATCGGGCGAGATCCATGCCGGACGAGTCATGGATTTGGGGAGTGCAAATTCGTATTCGACATTCGCGTGTGTCCATGGCTTTGGTACTTGCCATGAGGGATTTTTTTCCGAGAGCCAAGCGAGGGCTCGGAAGGCTTTCTCGCCCTGTTGATTTTCATCTTCCAACAAGGTGTTGATCGGGTTTTTTGGATTGCACAAAAACTTCCATCGTTCCTGCAGCCAGAAGACATCGATGGGACTGCGCCGAATGGTTTGTTCCAAGGTCTCCATGCAATCGGCGGTGGTGGCGGCGTTGACGGGTAAAAATTCCGCGCGCCACTTGCCTGGGGATTCGGTGACGAGTGACAGAGCGAGTAGCTGGCTTTTTGATCGTCGGGCAAGCAGGCTGGGCAGCGGGCTTGAGCGGGTGAGCCTGCCAAAAAATGGAACCAGATCGCCGTGGCGGCCCGTGCGTTGATCGGCGAGGATGCCAACTATGCCGCCCTCACGCAGGAAGCCGGTG
The DNA here is from genome assembly GCA_044361475.1 of Luteolibacter sp. GTDB lineage: Bacteria > Verrucomicrobiota > Verrucomicrobiia > Verrucomicrobiales > Akkermansiaceae > Luteolibacter. The sequence goes on from JBIKIR010000003.1 coordinate 42,561, forward strand.
ACTTGGTGGAATCCTTCGTTTTTCGAAAACATCTTCGTGCCGTCGGCTTCGCGGCGTTTGCGGGTGCGGCGATCGAGCGGGATGTTGTTGAGATGGCGGTACATGGCGCCGGCTTTCGAGCCAGCGGGAAAGAAATGCACCATGCGGCTGAGAAGTTCCCAGTTTCCCATGTGGGCGAGCAGCAAAACCACGCCCCGGCCTTTGGCGAGGGTTTGCTCGAGCAGTTCGATGTTTTCCACCCGCAGGACATCCTTGAGTCGATCGGGTGAGAGTCGCGCCGTGTAGGCAAGGGAAAGCATGTTCGCTGCCGTGCGGCAAAAGCTGGCCTTGGCCATTTGGTGGATCTCCGCCATTTCCATTTCCCCGGCGAAGGCGATGCGCAGGTTGCGGATCACGATGCGACGGCGTTTGCCCATGAAGGGCCAAATGATGCCACCCAACCATTCACCCACGCGAAAGACCCATGGGCCGGGAAGGAGTCCGGCGATGAGCTCGATGAGTGTGTGCCCGACGCATTCCAGACGCCATTGCAGAAACTTGGCCTTGCTGGGGTTGAGAACGCTCATGATGGTTGGTGAAGTGAAGGGAAGTGGGGCCCGCAACATTCAACCTGCGTGGCGGGAGAGGGTCAAGGGCTGGGGGAGAATCAAGACTGCAAGATTCAAGAGGCAAGAGAAGAGGGAATAAGAGTTAAAAATTATTGGGGAGAAGAGGAAGAGAAGGGACGAGGACGTCCCTTGCCCTTAAGGGGGGGCATGCGCTTGGACCTTCAACCTTGCTTTCTTACGCCAATTGGTACATAAAGTGGGAGTGCTATGTGTTACATTAATTTCGCCACTCTTTGGGTCCGATTTTGTCAGGAGGGCAAAGCTTGAAAACCATTCGGGATTGCTTTGGACAAGCTGTGAGGCTCACCGATGAGAGGATGTCCCACATTCTGGAGCATCCCGAAATGAGCGGTATGGGTCTGGAAATCGAGCGGGTGCTGACCAAGCCGCACACCGTGCGTCGGTCGCGATCTGATGACGCCGTGAGGCTTTTTTATGAGTATTACGCCCAAACAATTGTGGGTGGCAAATGGCTCTGTGTTGTGGTAAAGTGCCTTCAAGATGACGCCTTCGTAGTGACCGCGTATCTGACCGATAAGCCCAAAACTGGAGAAAATTTATGGCCGATAAGCTGAAAGTCTGGTTCGACGCCGAGGCAGATTTCCTCGAAGTTCGTTTCTCGGAAGCTCCCGGCTACGAGAAAGAAACGAACAATGATGCGGTGATGGAGCGTGTGGACGCTGAAGGTCGCGTTATTGGTTTCAGCATCATGGGTGTAAGCCAGTTCAAAAAAGGGAAACCGCTCGAAGCGGACCTCGTCTCGGCTTGAGAAAGCTGGCAAGTGGATGAAGAGTTAGAGGTTATTTGTGATTGGTTATTGGGGAAAACGAAAAGCGGCCTCTTCATCGTAGCTGGGACATCCTGTCCCAGTCCGTCCATGGAGCATCTTGCTCCATGATCCCACCCCAGTAGGGCGATGCGGCCTCGCGGCGCCGACTTATCGCAGCAGGCGCTCATGCGGGCAAGATGCCCGCGGTCCTTTGTGAAGAGGTCAGCGTTCATTGAGCTGCTATTGAAAAAGCGGCTTCTTTCATCTTCCGTTTTCTTCCGCAGGAAGAGTGGTTTGAAGGTGATGATTCTTTCCAAAACAAGATGTGGGCAGGATGCCCACTCTCCTTGAAGACACGGGCGGGCCGCCCGTGTCCCTCTTTTGAAGAAGGGGCTTCTGTATCTTCACCAATAACCCTTAACGAATAACCTATAACTCTTTTTCACCACGCCATGAGCCAGCCCATCCCGGCGGCGAGGGCTAAGGTGGGGAGGATGTTCCATTTGCGGAAATGGAGGAGGTAGAAGAATGCGGCGGCGAGGGCTAAGGGGAGAAGGTGAGTGGTATTGGCATCGGGTTTGATCGTGTGCCACGCGAACCAGACGGCGAGGTTGAGGATGACGCCAACTGCGGTGGCGGTGACGGCGGAGAGGGCGTGGTTGAGGCGTGGGTGGGTGCCGGCGCGTTCGATGAAGGGTGCGCCGGCAAAGATGAAGAGGAAGGCGGGAAGGAAGGTGCACCAGCTGGCCATGCCGGCGGCGAAGAAGGCCATGAGCAATGGTGGTAATGTGCCGGCTTCGTTCCATCCGGCGAGGAAGCCGACGAATTGCAGGACGAGGACGAGCGGGCCGGGCGTGGTTTCGGCGAGCGCGAGGCCATCCATCATCTGCGCGGTGTTGAGCCATGACTCGGCATGCACCGCCTGTTGCGCGACATAGGGCAGCACCGCGTAGGCACCGCCGAAGGTGACGCAGGCAGCTTTGCTGAAAAACCAGCCAATGCGTGTGAGCACATGATCGGCACCAAGCATCGCGAAACACAGCGCCGGCGGTGTGAGCCACACGGCAAGCCAGGTGGCGGCGCGTGATAGGGTTTTGGAAAATGTTTTGGGTGCCAAAGCGGTGTTGGCATCGGGTGTGGAAATGGTTGATCCGCTTGAAATGTCACGGGCTTGCCACCAACCAAAGATCAGCGCAAAAAGGATGAGCAGTGGAAATGGAACCTTGAAGAAAAACACCGCGATGAAGGACAAAGCAGCGATGATTTGCAGGTTTGGTTTTCCTAAAACTTTTTTACCCATGCGCATCAGTGCGGCGGCGACCAAGGCCATGACGGCGGGTTTCAATCCATCGAATGCGGCGGCGACCGATGGCATGGATCCGAAGTGCACATAGGCAACGCTGATCGCGAGCATGATCAATGCGCCGGGCAGGACAAACAATGCGCCGGCGACGATGCCGCCACGTGTGCCGTGCATGAGCCACCCGATGTAGACCGCGAGTTGTTGGGCTTCGGGGCCGGGCAGTGCCATGCAGTAGTTAAGCGCATTGAGAAATCGGCGATCGTCGATCCATGGTCGGGTTTCGACCAACTCGCGGTGCATGAGAGCGATTTGCCCGGTGGGTCCGCCAAAACTGAGCAACCCGATGCGCAACCAAACGCGCGCGGCTTGGGCGAGAGTCGGCTTGGTGGGATCGGCGTGCTCCATTCCATGCGAGCCTGACCAAGCGATGCGCGACATGCAAGCTCGCGGGCTTGTGCGGTGATGGCGAATCGCGGAGAGTTTTCTCCATGCGAAAGCAGCAACGCGCCGATCATCTTTTACGCCGGCTCGAAGAGTTGTATCCCGAAACGCCGATCCCGCTCGACCATAAGGATGCCTACACGCTCTTGGTGGCGGTCTTGCTCTCGGCGCAGTGCACGGATGTGCGGGTCAACCAAGTGACGCCCGCGTTGTTCGCGCTTGCCGACAATCCGCATGACATGATGCGAGTGCCGGTGGAGAAGATTCGCGAGGTCATCCGGCCCTGCGGATTGTCGCCGCGCAAGTCGGCGGCGATATCGGAGCTTTCAAAAATCCTTGTCGAAAAGCATGGCGGCGAAGTGCCGCAGGATTTTGCAGCGCTTGAAGCACTGCCCGGTGTGGGTCACAAGACTGCCTCGGTGGTGATGGCTCAGGCGTTTGGGGTTCCGGCCTTTCCGGTGGATACCCACATTCATCGCTTGGCAAAGCGCTGGAAGTTGAGCGCCGCAAAAAATGTCGAACAGACCGAGCGTGATCTGAAAAAGCTTTTCCCGCGCGAGTCATGGAACAAGCTGCATTTGCAGATCATTTTTTACGGCCGCGAACATTGCACCGCGCGCGGATGTGATGGGAAATCGTGTTTGTTGTGTGGGGAGGTGAGGTAGGAAGTTTCAGGAGAAGACGGAAGACTTGGAGACAGAAGAAGCTAGAGAAGAGGCTTCTTCATAGGCAGGGACCCATGTGCCTTCGCTTTGCTCCGGCCATGCCAAGTCCGCTTCGCGGTTTTTAAAATTGCCGCTAGCGCGGCAAATGCATTCCCAAAGGTCCGTTCGTTGGGTTGTTGAAGAAGAAGCGCCTGCGGCGATGAGTCGGCGCTGCGGGGCCGCAGCGCCCTACCGGGGATTTGAAGAGTGTCCCGCAAGATGCGTGACACGGCCAGCGAGACGCTGGCGATCCACTACTAAAAAGGCGCCTTCAGTTCATCTTTTACCCCTCATGAGCTCTTCGATTTCCTCCGCTTCGATCGGGATGTCGGCCATGAGGTCGGCGTTGGAATTTTTGCCGATGAGGAAATCGTTTTCGAGGCGGATGCCGATGCCTTCTTCGCGGATGTAGATGCCGGGCTCGATGGTGAAGAGCATGCCTTCGGCGAAGTTGGCGTTGGGCGGGCAGACATCGTGCACATCGAGTCCGAGATGGTGCGAGGTGCCGTGCATGAAGTATTTTTTCACCAGCGCTTTGTCGGGTCCTTGCGCGGCGGCGTCCTTGGCCGAAAAGAGCCCGAGGTTGACCAGTTCGCGTTCCATCAATGAGAGGATTTGTTTCTGGTATTCGGTCGGGTCGTTGCCGGGGCGCAGCAATTCGTTGGCACCACGGAACACGCGCAGCACCGCATCGTAGACCTGGCGCTGGCGTTTGCTAAAGCGGCCGCCGACCGGAACGGTGCGGGTCATGTCGGCATTCCAACCGCCCCACTCCGCCGCGACATCGAGCAGGACGAGGTCCCCCTCGCGACAAACTTGGTCATTTTTGACATAGTGCAGGACGCAGGAGTTTTTTCCCGATCCGATGATCGGCGTGTAGGCGAATCCGCGAGATCCGCTGCGCACGAATTCGTGCAGGAGCTCCGCCTCGATTTCCCACTCGCCGACGCCGGGCTTGATGAAGCCCAGCAGCCTTTTGAATCCCGCGCCGGTAATGCCGCAGGCGTGGCGGATCATGTTGACCTCGACTTCGTCTTTGATCATCCGCAGGCGGTGCATGATCGGTGCGAGGCGTTCGTAGCGGTGCAGTGGAAACATCGCTTGGCAGGATTTGATGAAGCGCGCGTTGCGCGTCTCGACCAGTAGCGTCGCGCGCGCGTGTTCATTCGATGCGAGGTAAACATGCTGCGCCTGCGACATGAGCCGGTGAAAGACGCCATCAAAGGCACTGGTCCATTCGACGCGTGTGATGCCAGTCAGTTTTTTTGCAGCATCCTTGCTAAGTTTTTCGCCCTCCCACACGGCGATGTGTTCGTTGGTTTCGCGGACGAAAAGGATTTCTCTGTCCTGTGGATTCACCGCATCGGGCATCAGCAATAGGATCGTTTCCTCCTGATCGACGCCCGTGAGGTAGAACAGGTCGCTGTTTTGGCGAAAGGCCATCGTGCCATCCGCGTCGGTCGGGTAGACATCGTTTGAATGCAGGATCACCAAGCTACCGGGCTTGAGATGTGATCTCAATCGCTCGCGGTTGCGGGTGAAGAATTCGGGGTCGACGGATTTGTGGCGCATGACCTTATCTCACGCGAGATGCCGCAGGCGGGCAATGAGGATTTTTGGGGGAAGAGTTAGAGGTTATTTGTTAGTGGTTAATGGGGGGAAGATGCATTTTTGACCACTGATTGTTTGGAATTGTTTGGGCCTTGACATTCTGTATTCGATTCATTGGCATAAACCATCATTTATGAAATTTGACACAAACGCCCAAGATGCATTCACTTCGAAATTTTCGATCTTTGGAGTAGCAAAGAAAGGTCTCATCATTGTCCTTGTTTCCGTATTCTTTGCCACAGCGTGCAAAGAAAAGAGCAATGAGAGGCCATCTCGTGTTGATGCTCCTCCAGTAAAGTCGGCTGAAGATCAAATCGAACTAGAGAGAATCGAAAAAGAAAGAGAGGAGCAGGAGCGCAAGGCCAGGGAGTTGGAGAATGCCGAAAAGGAGCGCTTGGAGCGCGAGCGTTTGGAAAGGGAGAAAGAGGAGGAAAGACGCAAAGCTGAGTCAAATGATGAGGAAATTCGTCTAAAGCGAGAAGAGGCGCGCCGACAAGCCGTGGGGCAAGTGATTGCTAAGTTGGAGACTTTGAAGGGGGACGTGTACGAGAATGTTACGATCAGAGAAGTTTCCCCAATTGGCATTGCGATTCGTCACGATGCGGGATCAAGGCGTGTGCCGTTTGAGGAGCTGCCTTTGGAGATGCAGCGGCAATTCTTGTTTGACCCAAAAGAGAAAGAAAAAGCTTTGGCTGATGAGCATGCCGTACAAAATGCGCATTTGGCGCAGGTAGAGGCAGCCAAAGTCGAAAGGTCCGAAGTTCAGAAAACAGGTCAAGCTGAAGAATACCGACTGAAGGTCTCAAAGGCCATTGCGACCAAAAGCGCGAGAATTCAAGTGCTTGAAGATGAAATTCGTTCGCTTGAGAGTGATGTTGAAAGAGAAGAAAACAAAAAATATAACAGGCCGCAGTATTATCGCGATGGCCGCTGGGTCTACGGTCCAGGTGGCATAAGTCGCGCGCCTGAATTTCGCAAGAAGCTAGAAGCAAAACGCCAAGAGTATGGCGTGCTCAAGCAACAGGTTGCGACGCTTGAGGTGGAGTTGGAATCAATGCGTTGAGTTTGGTGGTGCTCATAAACGGGCACGATGCGCGCTGGCCCATGATGAAGTGGCTTCTTCTTGCCAATAACCTCTAACAAATAACCCATAACTCTCACCCACTTTGCGGTGAGTTTTTTGTAAGAGTCGGCGCTGCGGGGCCGCATCGCCCTACCGTCAAGGCCCTCACTTCTTCTTCTCGATGGCGACGAGGGTGATGTCGTCCATCTGGGGGCCCTCGCCGGTGAAGTGGCGGAGGTCCTCTTGCATGCGGGTGAGGATTGCTTCGGCGCCGAGCGGGGCGGTGTTGCGGAAGCATTCGCTCATGCGATCCATGCCGAATTCTTCGTCATCGGCGTTGACCGCTTCGCGTACGCCGTCGGTGTAGAAGAGCAGGCAGTCGCCTTGGTAGAGTTCGATTTCCTGGTCCTTGGTGACGCGTTCGAAGACGTCGCCTTCGTCGACGCCGAGGGCGAGGCCGGGTGAGCGCAGGAGTTCGACTTTGCCTGTTTCGTGGCGGTAGAGCAGGGCGGGGTCGTGGCCAGCGCGGGCGATGACGGCTTTGCCATTGGTTTCATCGAGGATGCAGTATGCCATGCTGATGAACATGTCCTCGCGGATGTCGGGGAAGAGTTGGCGGTTGACGGTTGCGAGTGCGGCGGCGGGGGAGAATTTTTCGCGGGCGACCGAGCGCAGGGCGCTGCGGCACATCGCCATGAGGAGTCCGGCTGGGACGCCCTTGCCCGAGACATCGGCGATGGCGACGCCGAAGCGGTTTGCGCCGAGTTCGAGGTAGTCGTAATAGTCGCCGCTGATGATGCGGGCGGGGAGGTTGGTGCCGCTGATGCGGAAACCGGCGAGCACGGGATTTTCCTGTGGGAGGAGCACGCGTTGGACTTCGCGGGCGTTTTGCAGCTCGTTTTCCATCGCGCGTTTCTCGTGGGCCTCGCGGTGGACGCGCGCGTTGCCGATCGCGAATGACGATTGTTCGGCGGCTGAACGAAAGACCGCGAAATCATTGGCGGTGAAGGCGCCGTCCTCGTGGCGGCGGGCGACAACGAGCACGCCAAGGTCGCGGCCGGCATGGCGCAACGGCGCGAGCAGCGCAGTGACATTGTCGGTGTAGCTCATGAACGCGTCATGAAACGACGGATGGCTTTTCACATCCTCGACCTTGATCGCTTCGCCGGCGGCGAGGCAGTGGCCGAGGATGCCTTCGTCGGCGGCGACGCGCGAGAGGCGCAGGTGGCTTTCGAGGGCGCGTGGGTCGCGTTCGGCGCGTTTGAGCACCTCGACCGGCACGCCGATGAGGGGCGGGCAATCTTCCGAGATGTAGGACGGAATGAGAAATCCGTTGCCGGCGCCGAGGAAATAGATCGCACCGCCGCGGGCGTTCACCACTTTGCCGATGCCGTCGACGATGATTCTTGAGAGCACCGAAGAGGACGGCTCGTTTTCAATCGCGAGGCCGAGTTCGCGCAGGAAGGAAAACATCCGCTGTTCCTCGCCTTCAAATTCGTTGAATTTTCTTCGGATGAGTCGGTTGCGCTGGCGTTGGTTGTGGAGCGCGAAGACAAGAATCAGCACGGCGAGCATGAACAACGCGAGCGCGACCAGAGGAGAGTGCTGCAGCCCGGGGATGTTCATGGAGTCCGATTGGCTGATGGTTAGGATTGCGTCTGTCGGCCTGCCTCCGGCGACTTGGCGTCATTATCAGTTTCCTTTTCCAGCATCGAGACCACGGCGGAAAATGCCTGCTCGTTTTTCTCGTTGAGGGCGGACAACTTGCGATGGGCTTCCAGCACATGGAGCCCGCTCGCGCGCGAGTCGGTAGCCGTGCCGATTGGTTTCAGCTCGCTGCGGATCGTGCTTTGCCTGTCTTGCCAAATGGCGGCCGGCGGATCGATTTCCATGAGGAAATCCAGGCCAAGGTCTTCGAGCGAGCGGCGGTTGCGTTCGTCGGCGCTGGAAATCTGAAGCCCGCCGCCATCGACCGCCGAAAGTTTTGAGGCCATGCCTGCCAGGGTGCCCATGAAGGTCGAGTCCATGCCCGTGCACGCGTCGAGGTCGACGACCAGATGTTTCTCGCCGGCGCCGATTCGCTCTTCGGCATACGCCTTCATCAGCGGGCTGTTGCGAAAGGAGCCTTTCCCTTCGCAACGGATCCAACTGAAACCATCAAAGACTCCAACGATAATGGGATGATCGGTAGGCACAAGAGCGTGGGAGCATGATTCATGCACCCGACGCATGAAGCTAAAATCGCACACGCCAAAGGTCAATCATGCATCTTGAAAATCGCGTGGGATCGACAAATCCGAACCACGAAAAGCACGAAATTTCACGAAGCGATTGAGGTGGCGGGCGGGGAAGCTCGCACCACGGTTTGAGCTCCAGCTTGGGTGGATCACTCACTGGTGGTGGCAAATTGCAGATTGCGGACCGCTTCCAGCGCTGGCAGCGTGGCAACATGAAACTAAAGGCAATTATCCATGAGGCTGAAGAGGGCGGATTCTGGGCTGAAGTCCCGGCTCTTCCTGGATGTTTTACCCAAGGCGAATCCCTCGAAGAGCTTGAGGCAAATATTGCCGAAGCGATCGAAGCGTATCAGGAGGCTTGAGGTATCTCGCCAAAAATTACGCGATGCGTAATTACGCTTGACGAAATATCAGGCAGGCGTAGGTTGCTTTTGGTGATCGAAAGTTTCAGCGATTCGGCGACTGAAAGCATCTATCGTGGTTTGCGAGTACGAGGCTTGCCTGGAGAAATCCAAGAGCGCGCCAGACGCAAGTTGCGGATGCTCAACCAAGCGCGAATCGTTGAAGACCTTCAGATTCCTCCAGGCAACCGACTTGAACAATTGAAGGGAAAGCTGGCAGGATTCTGGAGTATTCGGATCAACCAGCAATGGAGGGTCATTTTCAGATGGGGAGATGGCTCGAAGTACGAAGTTAAGATTATTGACTACCAATAAGAATATGAGCGCATCCAAATACCTGCCATTGATTCACCCGGGTGAGATCCTCTTGGAGGAATTCATCAAGCCGATGGGCTTGAGTCTTGCGTTTGTGTCCCGCTCGACCGGCATTCCTGCTTCGCGTCTTACCGAGATCACCAAGTGCAGGCGTGGACTCAGTGCTGAGACCGCTTTACGCTTGGCAAAATTTTTTGGCACTTCGGCCGCGTTCTGGATGGGCTTACAGTCAGAGCATGACCTTGAGCTGGCAGAAAGGACCTTGGGGGTGAAGGTCAGGCGCGAGGTGGTGCCGATGGCATCGTGAGGTTTGCGGGTCGATTTGACGAGCGACGCCCGCACCACGGTTTGAGCTCCAGCATGGGTGGCTCACTCCCAGAGGTAAGAGTGGTGGCTGGCGATTTCGCGGCCGCCGCGTTTGAGGGTCGCCTTCCATGCGAGGACGCGGCCGCCTTTGAGGTAGTCGTTGCCGGTGACGCGGAACTCTGCCTTGCCCCTGCGGTCTGATGATGCGAAGCGCTGCCACTGCCGTTTCACTTGGCTGGCGGTGGAGCCTTGTTGGTATTCGAAAACAATTTCGATCTCGCCCTTGCCCGCTCCGGCGGGATCGCTCCAGTGCATGGTGTAATAATGCCCAAGGCGGTCGTTGCGCTCAGAGGCAGTGAGGGCTCCATGCAGGCGACGCAGTTTTTCCATGCGCACCATCGGCTCGTCGGTTTCCGGGGTGGAGAAATCGCGCATGAAGAACGAATCCACCTCGAGTGAACTGCGGGTGCTGCAGCCGGTCAGGCACAGGATCACCAGAAGGCCGGTCAAGCATCTCATGGCGATGATTCAAGCGGCGGGAAAAAGAAATTCAAGCTCCGAACTGGGAGCTTGTATGAGGTGGTAAAGTGAGTGTTTCAGCGAAACGCCGAGTCGCTGAGTTCGCTGAGGAAAGCGCGGAGTTTTTTGTGGGTTTTATGAAGGTGAGGTAAAGACCACCCAATTTTATCTCTGCGAAGCCCTCTGCGCTCACTGCGCCTCGGCGTTTCGATTTTACGACTTTCGTGGAAAATCTTTCTGTAATATCGGCAGCATGTCATTTGACCTCACCCCGTTTCCTCGGCGAGGATGTCGACACCGTCCATGAGTGAGAGCCCCCTTTCGGAGATCAAACTGGAATTCGACACGCCGCAATTCCTGCACGCGCTTTTTGCCAACGACCCGAAAAACCTTGGTTATCTCGAGTCGGTGTTGGGTGTGAAGGCGGTGACGCGCGAGGGTTGGCTAGTGCTTGCGGGTGAGCCAAGCGCGTTGGAGTCGGCGCGCGCGGCGTTTGCGGATCTTGAGCAGGCGCTGCGAAAAGGTGGGCGTATCGACGCGCGCGATTTTCAACTCGCGGTCGATGTGGCGGCGCGCTCTGGCGTGGTAGGGGTCAACCAACTTGCCGAAGTCAAGCTCGTCGGCTCGCGCGGTCGCAAGCCGGTGATGCCGAAGACTCCATCGCAGTTGGAGTACATCCGCGCGATTGAGAGTCACGATGTCGTCTTTGGTCTTGGTCCAGCGGGCACGGGCAAGACATACCTTGCGATGGCGATGGCGCTCACGTTGCTTAAGCGGCGTGTCATGCAGCGGATCGTGTTGACGCGTCCCGCGGTTGAGGCTGGTGAAGCCTTGGGTTTCTTGCCGGGCGACTTACGCGAAAAGGTCGCGCCGTACCTGCGGCCCCTTTACGACGCGATCCACGACATGCTCGATCCGGATGAGGGTCAGCGATATCTCGAAGAGGGCACCATTGAAATTGCGCCTTTGGCCTTCATGCGCGGGCGGACGCTGTCGCGTTCGTTTGTCATTCTCGATGAGGCGCAGAACACCACGCGCGAGCAGATGTTCATGGCGTTGACGCGTTTGGGCGAGGACTCGAAGATGGTCATCACCGGCGACAGCTCGCAGGTGGACCTCAAGCCGGGAGTGCGCTCGGGGCTTGCTGAGGCCGAGCATGCGCTGCAGGGCGTTGAGGGGATTGCCTTTCAGCGATTTTCGCAGGCCGACATCATCCGTCACGCGGTGGTTGGGCGCATCGTCGAAGCCTACGAGCGGTATCGCGCGTGAGTGGCATGGCCTGTCGGCCTTGCGTGGATCATTGCGCCGGCGGGGCTTCCCCTTCTTTCGGCGCGAGCGCCTCGGCTTTTTTCTTCATTTCCTCGAGTTCTTTCGAATTGGCGGTGGTGGTCGCAGGTGTCGCAGGTGCGGTGTTTGCGGCGTTGGCGTCCGGAGCGGTTGGGGCAGGCGGATTCGGCGGAGTTTGGTCCGGGGCGGCAATCGGTGGCGCGCTAGCGGGTGATGGTGCGTCGGGATCGATGACCGTTGGAATCGCGCCGGCGGGTGGTTGTTCTCCTGGTGCGCCGGGCGGGAGTGGTTGGGTCGAGCCTGGCAGCGGCGGATAAAGTTGGATTTCGTTGGGGTTGCTTGGAAGTGTTTCGGTGGAGCTGCTCGCGCCAGCGGCGTCTTCGACCATGACGGGTGGCACGAAGCCGACTTCGCCGCTGTCGAGTTCGACCTTGAGGTAATCGCCGCTGGTGGAAATGACCTTCATCGAGGTGCCGCGGCGCAGGAGCTTGTCGGCATCGACAGCGCCTTTGGGTCGCTTGAGGTAAAATGCCGTATTGTCGACGGTGGCTCGCACAAACTGACCTGCGCTGAAAACTTCGGTATCGGTTGAAGTAATGCTCGCGTTGGAGCCCGGGGCGCGCAGGGGATCGGTAGTACCGAAATCGGTTGGCCCGTTGGAGGTGTTGCACGCCACAAGCCCGATGGCGGCCACGCCGGAAGTCAATGCGAGTTTGATCAGTTGTTTCATCGAAGCGTTTTCTAACACAGCGGCTATGGAAGCGTCAATACCACCAATCGCGGAGATTTGCAGGTCTTTCGTGGAGGCCTCCAGCGTTTCATGCGACCTTGACCATCGGGAAATCGGAAACCAGAGTCGCCGCCACGACATTTCCCAGCACCCGCATGAACTTCAAGACACGCACCCTCACCGCCCTGCGCGAAGCCCGCGCCAAGAATGCCCCCAAGTCGGCCCTGGTCGGCCTCGATGGATTCGTCGACACGATCGTCAAGCCGGTGGCGCAGCGGACCGGTCAAGGTGAGGCCTTCACGCCAATTGAAACGATCACTGAATTTGCGCAGCGAATTGCGGGCGCGGCGGGCAAAAGCACCAACATCGAGTTTTATCCGCTGATGGAAAAACTTGGCGGCAATGGTCCGATCATGGCGTACGCGTTGATTGCAGCCGGCGCGCGGCTGACCTATATCGGCGCCTTGGGGCGGCCGTCGCTCCACGCAGTGTTTCACGACTTCGCCAGCAAGGCCGAGATTGTTTCGCTGTGTGAGCCGGCCACCACGACGGCGGCCGAGTTCAAGGACGGCAAGCTGATGCTTGGCCAGCTGAGCAGCCTCGACACGATCACGCTTGAGACCATCGATGCGGTGATGGGTGCGGAAAATTTCCGCAAGACCCTTGCCACTTCGGATCTCGTTGCGCTGGTGAATTGGACGATGATCCCGAACATGACTGCGATCCTCGAATCGCTCGTCAATGAAGTGCTGCCGGCCTTGCCCGCGCGTGAGGGTCGCGTGTTTTTCTTTGATCTTGCCGATCCAGAAAAACGCTCGCGCCAGGACCTGCTCGAGGTGCTGCAAATCATTGCGCGCTTCGGGGCATTTGGCAGCGTGACTCTGGGGCTCAACCTCAAGGAAGCGCAGCGCGTGCATGCCGAGCTTGGCTTTGCCGCGCGCGGCGAATCGGAGGACGACCTCAAGACCACTGCCGCCGACATTCGCACGAATCTCGGTCTGGCCACCGTCGTTGTGCATCCGCGGCAATCGGCGGCCTGCGCGACCGCGCAAGGCACTTCATGGGTGCCGGGGCCGTACACCGACAAGCCCTTGATCACCACCGGTGCGGGCGATCACTTCAATGCCGGCTTTGTGCAGGGTCAGTTGCTCGGACTTGATCCCGAAGGTTGCCTTGCCCTGGGCGTCTGCACGAGCGGCCACTATGTGCGCACGGCGGAGAGCCCGAGCCTTGATGATCTTGAAAAGTTCCTCGCGTCTTGGACCTGAGGATTTTTTCAGCGCAATTGTTTGAGAAACTCCGCCGCATTTTTCCGATGCTCTGTTTGTTTGGAGGCGGGCATTTTTTCCCATGATTTCGCCATCATCGAGAGGCGTGAATTTTTGCGGAAAAATTCCGGATGATCGGCGATGAAGGTCCAGAAGAGCCCGTCCCATGTCGCGCACCAGGGGCCTTTGGTGTGATCCGACATTTTCAGCACATAGTTCGATCCTGAGAGGTAAGGTTTGGTGGTGAAGGTGCCACCGTCGGCAAATTGCGACATGCCATAGACATTCGGGACCATGACCCAATCGTAGGCATCGATGAAAAGCTCCATGAACCAACGGTAGACATCGTCGGGCTTGATGCGGCAGAGCAGCATGAAGTTGCCAAGGATCATAAGCCGCTCGATGTGGTGGCAGTAACCTTCGCGCAGGATCTGGCGGATCACATGATCGACCGGCGGGATGCCGGTGCTTGCGGTGTAGAATGCGGCGGGCATCGGGCGATCGAAATTCCAGAAATTTCCATTGCGGATCGAGCGGCCGTGGTGGCGGTAGATGCCGCGCATGAATTCGCGCCAGCCGATGACTTGGCGGATGAATCCTTCGAGCGAATTGAGCGGAACCTCGTTGCTGCAATCGGCGATCGCGAGTGCGCGTGTGACGACATCGTCGGGGTCGAGCAAGCCGATGTTGAGCATCGGCGTGATGGCGGCGTGATGGATGAATGCGTGGCGTGTTGAGATCGCATCTTCGTACACGCCAAAGCCCGCGAAGCGTTCGGTGAGAAATTCATCGAGCCACGCGAGCGCATCGCCGCGCGTGACTGGCCAGCGGAAATTTTCCGTGCTGCCGGGGTTTTTGGGGAAATGTTTTTCCACATGCGCGATCGCTTCAGTGATCCACTGGTTGTGCTGCGCGCGAGGTTCTTGCGGCACTTGGTGTTTGCTTGGCAGCTTCGAGCGGTTTTCGGCATCGAAGGACCACTTGCCGCCGAGTGGCGTGTCATCGTCCTCGAGTAGGATGCGCATGCGCTTGCGCTGGGCCTGATAGAAGCTGGCCATGAAGGGCTTGCGCTTGCCGGCGATGTGGGTGGCGAGAAAATCGGAGGGGCTGAGGAAGTTCGGCGAATCGTGCACGCGCAGCTCTGCCCCGCGATGGCGGGCGAGGCGGCGCAGGCGCATCATCATCACATCGTCTTCAGGGTCGGCGATGTGAATGATGCGGATCCCTGGCGGCAGCGATTGATCGAGCAGCTGCACGCTGTCGACCGCAGGGCTGTTGGGATTTTCGATGTGGGACACCTGATGTCCCATGCCTTTCAAATCTGCCGCATACGCCCGCATTGAGGCGCGATGGAGTACGAGTTTTTGTTTGTGGATCGCGAGCGGCCAGCGCGTGTCGTTGCCGAAGATGAGGGGGTCTTCGATGAGGTAGCAGGGACGCCCTTTGGCCAGCGCCGGATGATTTGCAAACAGCTGCTGCGGATGGATCAGGACGATTTCCATGATTTTGGAAAATCAGAAAACCCGCAGCGAGGAGAGTCCGCCGTCGGGGCGGAGGATTTGGCCGGTGATGAAAGCCGAGTCGTCGGAGAGCAGGAAGGCGGTGAGCTTTGCGACGTCTTCGGGTCGGCCGACCTGTTGCAGCGGATGGCGTTTGGCGGCGGCTTCGCGTTTGGGCTCGGAATTGAGCAATGTGTTGGCGAGTGGTGTGTCGGTGAGCGAGGGCGCGATGGCATTCACGCGGATTTTTGGAGCCAGTTCGGCGGCGAGCGAGCGGGTGAGGCCTTCGACCGCGCCTTTGGCGGCAGCGATCGATGCATGGAAGGCCATGCCTTGCGCGACGGCGATGGTGGAGAAAAGCACGATCGATGCCGATGGTGAGGCCTTGAGCGAGGGCAGCGCGGCTTGAATCGCGGCGGCGGCACCGAGGCAGTTGGTTTGGAAGTCGTTGATGAAATCCTCGGCCGTGACGCGGTGGAAAGGCTTGAGCGTGATGCTGCCGGGAAAGTAGACCAGCCCATCGAGGACCGGTGGAAGGTCATTGAGAGCTGGCGCTGCGGCATCGAATGGCTGCACGGGAATGCCCATTTCCGCGAGCGGTCCGGCATGGCGCGCGGCGGCGACGAGCGAGTGACCTGAGGCTTGCAGAAGCCTTGCCGTGGCGAGGCCTATGCCCGAGTTGCCGCCGATGAGGAGAATGCTTTTTGGCATGTCCGAACTTGGGTCATCACGCCGATGCGTCAAGAGAAGACAGAAGACTGGGAGACAGAAGAAGCTAGATAAGAGGAAGAGGTGTGAATATTCAATTTCCCAGACAAAGTGAATAGAAGACAATGAAGAAGCCACTTCTTTAGGCAGGGACCTTTGTCCCTAAAGGTCCGTCTGATGATGAGTCTTTGAATCTGTTTTTTCAATGACTGTTCAAAACATGGAGCGGAATGCTCCATGGCCGGCCTGGAGCAAGATGCTCCAGTCAGTGGGATTGGGCCTGCGCTTTGGCTTTGCAAAACTTGGAACAGAATGTTCCAAGGACGGACTGGGACAGCAAGTCCCAGCCACATGAAGAGGCGGTCGCCGGATCTTGTCCGCAAAAAAAATCTCAGGCGTGGTGGAGCAGGATCGAGTTCGCTGCGAAGTGGTCGGATAGAATGTCCGAGACGATCACGATTGGGGTGCCGGTGCGCACGAGGTTTTCCTTGAGGAGGAATTCGGTGACGCGCTGGATGGTTTCTTCGATGTTGGAGGAGAAGGCGAGTTTGATCGGGCGCACGCCGCGGGTGAGCGCCATTTTGCGGCAGACCGATTCCTTTGGGGTGACGGCGTAGAAGCCGGCTGTGCGTGGGCGGATCATTGCGACTTGGTTGGCGAGCACGCCGCGGCGGGTGAGAACCACAAGGCGGGCATCGGGCAACGAGTCGGCGAGCGTGACGGCGGCGCGGGCGGTTTTTTGTCGTTCATCGCGCAGCAGCACGCCTTGGCCGAAGCCATGACCGCCGGAGCGTTCGATGCGGGTGGAAATGCGCACGAGTGCCTCGACGCAGCGCAGCGGGTAGCGGCCGACGGAAGTTTCGCCGGAGAGCATGAGGGCATCGGCTTCCTCGTAGGCGGCGTTCATCACATCGGTGACTTCCGCGCGAGTGGGGGTGGGTTGCTGGATCATCGATTCCAGCAAATGGGTGGCAACGATCACGCGGGTGCCAAGGTCGTGGCAGCGCTTGATGATGCGGCGTTGAAGGATCGGGAGTTCTTCGAATTCCACTTCGGTGCCGAGGTCGCCGCGGGCGATCATGATCACATCCGCTTCGCGAATGATCGCATCGATGTTGCGCACAGCTTCCTGGTCCTCGACTTTGGCGATGATTTGCGCGTCGCCTTCGAGCGACTTCATCGTTTCGCGAAGTTCGCGGACATGGGCTGCGTCGCGGACGAATGAGCCGGCGATGTAATCCGCCTCGCATTCCACGGCGAGTGCGAGGTCGCGGTGGTCTTTTTCGGTGAGGGCCGGGAGGTTGAGTCGCACGCCGGGGAGGTTGATGTGGCGGCGCGAGCCCATCGTGCCGGGTGTCTTGACGCTGCAGAGGATGCGTTCGGCTTGCACCTCATCGATGCGCATGAGCAGAGCGCCGTTGTCGACCACAAGCGTGTTGCCGACCGAGACATCATTCATCAGCCCTTCGTAATTCACCGTGGTGGATTTCTCCGTCGTGGCTGTGGTGTTTTCCTTGCGGAACTCCACCACATCGCCCTCGGCGAGGTCGATCGGTTCGGGCAGGTCGCCGGTGCGGATCGATGGACCGGTGAGGTCGAAGAGCACGGCGATGTTGGCATTGCGCTGTTGCGACTGACGGCGTACGCGCTTGACCATTTCCGCTGCCCACTCGTGCTTCGCATGGCTCATGTTGAGACGGAAGACATTGCAGCCCGCATCGATGAGGCTGCCGATCATGTCTTCCGATTCTGTTGCGGGTCCGAGTGTGCAGATGAGTTTGGTTTTGCGATACATCGAATGGGGAGTTCAGTGCATTAATGTCAGGAAACCGAAAACGGTGGTGAATTATCCCTGGTCGAGAGATTTTTCGGTTTTGGCATCGATGATCGCGAAGCGTTCGCGGTTGAGGCTTGGGTCCGAACGGAAGATCAGGCGGCCCGAGTGCGAGCGCTCGAGCTCCATGAGCAGTTTTGAGTCTTCGCTCTTGAAGCGGTTCAGAACATCCGAGTTCACGACGATGATGATGTCGCCGACGGTGTCGCGGTGTTTTTGGATGACCGTGTTGAGGCGTCGTTGGATTTCCACTGACATCGTCATGGGTGTTTTCACGCGGGCGCGGCCCTGGCAGTAGGGGCAGGGTTCGTACATCGAATCGCGGAGGGATTCGTTGAGCCGCTGGCGCGTCATTTCCATGAGGCCGATCGGTGAGATCTGAAGAACTTGGGTCTTGGCCTTGTCCTTTTTGAGGCGGTCTTTCATTGCTTTGTAGACTGCTTGCTGATCCTTGCGGTGGCGCATGTCGATGAAGTCGATCACGACGAGGCCGCCGATGTTGCGGAGGCGGAGTTGGCGTGCGACTTCGCGAGCGGCTTCGATGTTGGTTTCGAGAATCATCTTGTCGACATCCTTGGCGCCGCGGTTGCGGCCGGTGTTCACATCGACGGAGATGAGCGCTTCGGTTTCATCGATCACCACATAGCCGCCGCAGGGCAGCCAGACTTGGCGTGAGAATGCCTCGTCGATTTGTTTTTGGATGTTGATGCGTTCGAAGATTGGCTGCGTCGAAGTGGGCAGGTGGTGGATGCGGCGTTTTGCGCGGCGGGAAATTTTGCCGGCGATTTCGCGGATGGCTTCGGTCGTGTGGGCGTCGTCGCAGATCACCTGGTTGACTTCATCGGTGAGGAAGTCGCGTGCAGTGCGTTCGATGAGGCCGGGTTCTTGGAAGATGCATGCGGGCGCGGGGTTGGCTTCGCGGCGGGCTTCGATTTCTTCCCATTGTTCGAGGAGCATGGCGAGGTCGCGCACGAAGTGGCGGGCGCGGGTGCCTTGGGCGACGGTGCGCATGATGACGCCCATGCCTTCGGGGACCGAGAGTTTCTGGACGATCTTGCGAAGGCGCGTGCGTTCCTTAGGGTCTTCAATTTTGCGCGAGATGCCGAATTGCTCCGTGTAGGGCATGAGGACCAGGTAGCGGCCGGCGAGCGAGATGTTGGTGGTGACGCGCGGGCCTTTCGTGCCGATGGGGCCTTTGGAAACTTGGATGACGATTTCCGAGCCGACCGGGTAGATGTCGGGGATGTCCTTGGAAGTGATTTTTTTGGCGGTTTTCTTTTTGCCTTCGCGTTGGATTTCTTCGAGGCCGGCATCGAGTGCGGCAGGGATCGCATCCCAGAAATGGAGGAAGGCATTTTTATCGAGACCGATATCGACGAACATTGCCTTGAGGCCGGGCTCGATGTTTTTGACGCGACCTTTGAAGATACCGCCGACGATGTTTTGGTCGCCTTCGCGTTCGACCGAGTATTCCTCGAGGATGCCGTCTTCGAGGAGTGCGACGCGGCGTTCGAGTTTTTCCACATTGATGATGAGGCTGTTGCCACGCATGGGGTCGGGTTTGCCGATGCCGAGTAGTCTTTTGATGTGTTGGATCATATTGATGATGGTTGGATGTTGAATGTTTGCCGCAGGTTGCGGATCAGGGTTCGGTCACCGGAAGCGCCCTTGGGATGACAGTTCCCTCGGAGTCGACTTCCGGTGTGAGAGTGGGTGTGGGTGGGTTGGTGATGTTGGGTGAGGTGTTGGATGGGATGCCTGCTTCGTCGCCGGTTTCGTATTCGTCGAGGTCGGGTTCGTCGCCGTTGGCGGGTTTGCGGATTTCTGCGAGAGCGTTTTTGGGGAGGTCGATGTGTTCGATGCGGTCGGTGTCGCCGGCGAATTCCGTTTGGGCGCGGAGTGGGAGGCGCTGGTCTTTTTCGTCGCCGAAGAGGCCTTTGTAAATGAGGTTGACGAGCGGGCCGCAGACGCCACCGCCGGATCCGGCGTTTTGGGCGAGCACGCAGACGACATAGCGGGGTTCCTCGAAGGGTGCGAAGCTGGTGACCCAGGAGTTGTTGGATTTTTTGCCGTTTTCGACGGTTTGTGCGGTGCCGGTTTTGGCGGCGACTTCGGCTTCGCTGATGCGGACTTTGCCGGCGGTGCCGCCGGAGTTCACGGCGAGCCACATGCCTTTGCGGATTAGTTGGAGGTCGTCAGGTTTGATGCCGTCTTGGATGAGGTTGCGGATGGCTTTTGGTTTGTCGGCGATGAGGGTTTTGCCTTCTTCGGAGATGGCGGATTTGACAATGCGCGGTTGGAGGTAGGTGCCGCGGTTGGCGATGCTGGCGGTCATGGCGGCGATCTGGAGCGGGGTGGCCATGGAGTCGCCTTGGCCGATGGAGAGCATCGCGGTGAGGGCGGCGCTCATGGTGGCGCCGGGGTGGGAGTTGAGCCAGGCGTCGCTGCCGGGGAGGATGCCGGGTTTTTCGCCGGGGAGCTCGACGCCGGTTGGTTTGCCGAGGCCGACCTTGCCGCAGCCTTGGACCATGTCGCGCCAGCCGATCGAGTTGGCGAGTTTGTTGAAGTAGGGGTTGCAGGATTTTTGGATGGCGGTTGTCAGGCCGATTGATCCGTGGCTGCCTTTGCTTTGGTTCCAGATCCAGCATCCGATCTGGTGTTTGCCGTAGGCAACATAGCCGTCGCAGGAGAACGAGCGTTGGGCTTGGCCTTGGAGTGCGCCGGCGATGGCGGTTGCGAGCTTCATGGTGGAGCCCGGCGCGTATTCTGAGATCGCGCGGTTGGTGAGGGGCGAGAGCAGTCGGTTGCTGTTGTAACTTTTCCAGCGGTCCTGCGAGATGCTCGGAATGAACGCGTTGGGGTCGTAGTCCGGCACGGATGCCATGGCGAGGATCTCGCCGGTGTTGGGATCCATGATCACGCCGGCGGCGCGGCCGGCGTGGCGCAGGGCGTTTTCGAGCAGCAGTTGTTTGCGTGCGTCGATGGTGAGGCGGACGGTGGCACCGGTGCCGGGCTTGGTGTAGTCCGACATGCGGATGGTGCGGCCTTTTTCGTTGCGGACGATGGTCTTGATGCCTTCGGGTCCGCGGAGCAGGGCGTCCATCGTAGCTTCGACGCCGGCGATGCCTTTTTCGCTGCCGATGTAGTGGGTGAACCTGCGTTCGTCGGTTTTCTCGATGTCGCCTTTTTCCCACTGCTTGAGGTAGCCGAGCACATGGCTGGCGAGGGTGCCGAGCGGGTATTCGCGTTGCGGGCGGAGTGCGAGGTAGACGCCGGGGAGCTCGATGTTGTGTTCGGCGAGTTTGGAAAACTCTTCGAAACTGAGGTCGCTGCGGTAGCGGAATGGGACGAGGCCGCCGTGGGTGAGGAAATGCGTGCGGAGTGCCGAGGCGTTGTAGTTGCGTGCGAGGTCGAGCTTGCGGAGTTGGGCGATGGTGGTTTCGTTGACGATCGCGACGATGTCTTTTTCCTTTTCCTTGGAGGCGGATTTTCCGGTGGGGGATTTTTTTTGCGCGCGTTGTTCGGTGATGTAGGCCTGTTGGATTTCGGCGAGGTTGAATGAGACTTCGTATTGGCGGCGGTTGTGTGCGAGTGGGATGCCGCTGCGGTCGGTGATGATGCCGCGGATGCCGGGTTCGCGGACGGTGACGCTTTGGTTGCCGGGGACGCGATTGAGGAATTCGTAGCGGCGTTCGATTTGAAATTCGTGGAGCCGGTTGACGAGCACGCCGAAGCCGCCCAGCACGAGTGCGGTGAGCAGGTAGATTCGGAATTTGGAAATGGTTTCCATCGATGCTGGGTCAGCGGTGGTGTTTGCGCAGTGGCTCTTGGTCGCTTGGGTAGTCGCAGGCGCGAGCGATCAGCCAGAGTGGTACGAGCAGCAACGGGGCGAGCGGGGTGGTGAGGAGCGAGGTGAAGAGGATTTGGAGAAAGGTCGGTCGATCGATTTGAAGTTCGCCGCGGATGAAGCTGATGAGCCCGCACTCGAGCGTGAGGTAAAGCATGAGCGTGAGGCCGATGAGCGCGGTGGTGAACAGCCATTTGCCTTGGCGGAAGAGCGGTTGGATGACCTGCATCAGATAGCCCGCGGCGGCGAAGAGCAGGATCGAGTAACCGAAGCGGAGGGACTCCGTGGGTTGGGTGTAAATGGTGGCGTCGCCCGGGTGTGGGGCGAGGGTGCATTGTGCGTCCCAGAGGAAGCCGCCGATGAAGGCGAGCAGGAGCATGAGCGGTTGGCCGGATGCGACCGCGCAGCAGAGGAAGGCGAGCTGCACGAGCAGGAGGCGCGAGTGATGGAGGCCCGTGAATACCGGCATGAACTGCTGTGCGGCGAATGCCGCGAGCAGAAGCAGGATGGTGGCGATTGAAAAACGGATCACGGTTCAGGAATCGGCGGGCAGTACTACAAATACCGCGCCAAGATCCGCGAAGTTCACCGAGGGTCGGACGAGAGCTTCGGAATCCAGCGCGCCTTTTTCGACGGAGTCGATGGTTCCAAGAAGGATGTCGGCGCGGAAGACTCCTCCGCGGCCGGATGTGAAAACGCGTTGTCCTTGGTGGACGGCGGCGTTGGGTGAGAGGAATCGGAGGCGAAGCAATGCCTCGCCATCGGGTGTGCCGCGATGGCCGCAAAGGATGCCGACTTCGGGTGAGCCTTCGACGCGTGAGGCGACTTGGCATTTCTCATCGGTGAGCAAGAGCACGGAGGAAAGTTCGCCGCAGGAATTGGTGCGATCGATGATGCCGACGAGTCCGTCCTTGGAGAGGACCATCATGTGGTCGCGCACGCCTTCGTTGGTGCCGGCATCGATCTCGACCGTTTGCCACCAGGTGGTGGGATTGCGGCGGGTGACATGGGCGGCCATGACATGGAAGCCGGCGGATTGTTTGAAGCCGAGCGCGCGGCGCAGTTCGTTGTTTTCCGCTTCGAGTGATTGGAAGCGGGATTCGATGAGCGCGAGTCGATTGAGTTCGCTGCGGGCTTGACGGAGTTCCACCTCGAGGGTTTTGGCGCTTTTTGTATCGCTGAGAAATTCGCGGGCCTGGGTTTCGAGTGACGAGCCGGTGCGCAGGAAGGGCGAGATGGCCGAGTAGTAAGAGGCTTGGATGCCGCGGACCACGCGATCGCTACGGGTCAGCGCCCAGAGGGCGCCGCCGAGGAAGAGCAGCAATGCGATGAGGTTGAGCGGCTTCATGGCCGGGTGGGATCCGAGGTGCCGCTCAGCGCTCGGAGTTGGTGACCCTCTTGAGAAGGGCGAGTTCCTGAAGGGCTTTGCCGGTGCCCTCGGCCACGGCGCTGAGGGGATCCTCGGCGATGTGGACGGGGAGGCCTGTTTCCTCGCGCAGGAGTCGGTCGAGTCCCTTGAGCAGGGCACCGCCGCCGGCGAGCACGATGCCGCGATCGACGAGGTCGGCGGCGAGTTCCGGCGGGCAGCGTTCGAGAGTGGTGCGGACCGCATCGACGATGGCGCTGAGCGGATCGGCCATGGCTTCGCGGATTTCCTGTGAGGTGATGGTGATGGTTTTGGGCAGACCGGCGACGAGGTCGCGGCCTTTCACATCCATGGTGAGTTCTTTGGGGAGCGGTGCGGCCGAGCCAAGACGGATTTTGATTTCTTCGGAGGTGCGCTCGCCGATCATCAAGTTGTAGGCGCGCTTCATGTATTGGATGATCGCTTCATCGAGCTCATCGCCGGCGGTGCGGACGCTGCGGGCGTAGACGATGCCGGAGAGTGAAATGAGCGCGACTTCGGTCGTGCCGCCGCCGATGTCGACGATCATGTTGCCGGAGGCTTCTTGGACGGGGAGGCCGACCCCGATCGCGGCGGCCATCGGTTCCTCGATGAGGTAGACTTCGCGTGCGCCAGCGTGTTCGGCGGATTCGCGCACGGCGCGGCGTTCGACTTCGGTGATGCCGGAGGGGATGGCGATGAGCACGCGCGGGTTTGAGCGGCGGCCTTTGTTCACCTTGCGGATGAAGTGGCGAAGCATTGCTTCGGTGACTTCGAAGTCGGCGATGACGCCATCCTTGAGTGGGCGGATCGCGACGATGTTGCCGGGGGTGCGGCCGAGCATGCGTTTGGCATCGTCGCCAACGGCGAGGACCTCGTTGGTGCCGGCTTTCACGGCGACGACGGAAGGCTCGCGCAGGACGATGCCGTGGTCCTTCACATTGATGAGCGTGTTGGCGGTGCCGAGGTCGATGCCGATGTCACTGGAGAACAGGCTGGAAAAAAGTTTTTTGAACATGGATGTCGGATGAAAGGGGGGTGGGACGCCCGAGGGGTGAGGGCTGCAAATCGGGCTGGTGGTGGAGGCTGTGAATGAAGCGTGCCAAGCTCAACTTTTCGCTGGGAGCGGTCAAGCCGGAATCCGGACTGGGCCGCTAAAACCCCGGCATTTTGCAGGGTTTTGCAGCATCAGCCTTTGATTTCGAGGAGCATTTGCGGGTTGTTGGGGAACTTCTTGAGGAAGAAGAGCAGGCGTTCCATTGCCTCGACCGGGCGGTGGCCGGAGAGGCCGCGGCGGATGAGGTGGATTTTGTGGAGCATGTGTTCGGGGATGAGGAGTTCTTCGCGGCGGGTGCCGGATTTGAAGATGTCGACAGCCGGGTAGATGTAGTTTTCGGCGATTTTGCGATCGAGGACGAGCTCCATGTTGCCGGTGCCTTTGAACTCCATGAAGATCGCCTCGTCGGCGCGAGAGTTTGTTTGGATGAGGGCGGTGGCGAGGATCGTGAGTGATCCTCCGCCGCGGGTGTTGCGGGCGGCGGCGAAGAGTCGGCGCGGGACTTCGAGGGCGCCGATCGTGATGCCGCCGGAGCCGGTGCCGCGGCCGCGATTGTTCATCGTGTTGTTGTAGGCGCGAGCGAGGCGGGTGATCGAATCCATCAGCAGGAATACATCCTTGCCGGCCTCGACGAGGCGTTTGGCGCGTTCGATTGCGAGCTCGGCGATGCGGCAATGGTTGCGCGGTTGTTCGTCGTTGGAGCTTGCGTAAATTTCCGCGCCGGGGAGGGCGCGGCGGAATTCGGTGACTTCCTCCGGGCGTTCATCGACGAGCAGGACCATGAGGTGGATCGACTCGTCGTATTTCTCGCGCACCGCTTCGGCCATGTGGAGCAGGAGGGTGGTTTTGCCCGAGCGTGGTGGCGAAACGACGAGCCCGCGCTGGCCGCGACCGACGGGCGCCATGATGTCGACGACGCGCGTGGTGAAGCGTTCGGGCGTGGTTTCGAAGCTGATGCGTTTGCTCGGGTTGATTGCTTTGAGTTCGTCGAAGTGCGGGAACTTCGCGGCTTCTTCGGGTGGCGTGCCGTTGACGGCGGTGATTTCGACCAGTTGGGGGCCGCGCGGGCCTTCTTGGTAGTTGCCATGGATCCACTGGCCGAGGCGCAGGTTGTGTTTGCGGATGCTTTCCGGCGAGACAAAGACATCGTCGCGGGCTTGCTCGAAATTTTTGTGGGGCACGCGCAGGAAACCGAAGCCCTTGGGCGCGAGTTCGAGCATGCCATCGACGGCGATTTTTGGGCCGTTGAGAGCGATCGGGCGGCGTTCTTCGAATTCGCCGTGGCGTGGCTCTTGGTGTTCGCCGCGCGGGGCGTCGCCTTTTTGGAATGGTGCGCCGCGGCGTTTGCGTTTGTCGCGGCGGCGTTTGCTGCGGCCATCGCGTTGTTGTCCGTCGCGTTGTTGTCCATCGCCGCCGGGGTGCGGGGCTTGGCGCTCGTGATGCGGGCGTTGTTCGTGAGGTGCTTGAGGCGCTGGGGCCGCTTGCTCGGGTTGGTCAGAACTTTGGCGTGCGGTGACGCGTCCGCCGCCGGGCACGCGGCCGATTTTGCGGGTCTCTTCGAATGCCGCTTGCGGCGCGGGCGCGGGATCGGGAGCTGCAGTGGGAGTGGGTTCAGCGGCTTCGACTTTTTTGCGGGTCGCGCGTTTCTTCGGCGCGGGTGCATCGGTGGTGACCGGATCAATATCCGCGGCGACGGCCTTTGTCTTGGCCGTCTTGGTGGCGGTTTTTTTGACTGCGGCTTTTTTCGCGACCGCAGTTTTTTTCACTGCGCGTTTGCGTGCGGGTGCGGCGGCATCCACCGGAATCGGCGGCTGGGTTTCGTCAGATTGCTTTTTGCTCATCCGTGGTGAAATGGGGGAAAGGGGTGGGGTGGGTTTAAGAAGCGAGTTGATCGAGGATTTCGTCGGCAACCTCGAAGTTGGTGAAGACATTCAGCGTGTCGGGGTAATCGTCGAGTTGGTCGTGGAGTTTGATGATGCGGCGTGCGGTGTCGGCGTCGTCGACCACACTTTGGTTTTGGGGGATTGAAATGAGTTTCTCCGAAGTGGGTTTGAGGTTGGCGGCGCGCAGGGCATTGGCGACCGTGCCGAGTTCGTTGGGAGCGGTGAGGATGAGGTGGTCATCGTCGTCGTTTTGCACGTCGTCGGCGCCGGCTTCGATGGCGAGCTCCATGAGATCGGCTTCGTCGATTGCGTGCATCGGGATGCGGATTTCGCCCTTGCGATCGAATTGAAATGCGACACTGCCCGGGGTGGCGACGCTGCCGCCGTTTTTCGAGAAAATCGAGCGGAGGTCGGCGGCCGAGCGGTTGAGATTGTCGGTGGCCATTTCGATGATGAAGGCGATGCCGGATGGGCCATAGCCTTCGTAGGTGACTTCTTGGATGCCCTCGCCGCCGAGTTCGCCGCTGCCTTTTTTGATGGCGCGTTCGATGTTGTCCTTGGGCATGGAGACGGCTTTCGCATTTTCGATGGCGGTGCGGAGTCGGGCGTTGGCGGCCGGGTCGCTGCCACCGGCGCGGGCGGCGAGTGCGATTTCATGCGCGCACTTGCTGAAGACCCTGCCTTTGATGGCGTCGACTCTGGCCTTGATGTGTTTGACCTTGGACCACTTGTTGTGACCGGCCATGGGATGGTGAAATGGGGAATGAGGTGGGGGTTGTGCCAATGGCGGGCGGCGAATCGCCCATGCGCTGGCATGGAGGCTTGCAGGTTTGGGGTCCTGCGCATCAATCGGCTCGGGGCGCCACGGGTGCGGATTGAGTCCGAGAAATGGAGATGGAAAACAGGCTGACTGGTGCCGCTGAGGTTTCAGCGAAGCGCACCGCTCCGTCGGTCCAACGCGCGAAATTTCGCGGATTCCGCCCGGCTTGGCAATGGCAAATTTGCGGGATTCTTCGGTGAAAGAGGTTTGGTGCCGGTCCTTTTGGCCGGATTGGTCTCGCGCGGTAAAGACGCAGGACTTCAAAAGGCAAGAAACAAGAGAAGAGGCGCAGTGTCGCCCTAGCGGAGCGGACCTTTGGGACAAAGGTCCCTGCCGTGAAAGATGCGACGATCAGAAGGGGATGTCGTCCTCTTCTTGGAAGTTGTCGGCGGGAGCGGCGGATGCGCCGCTGGCCGAGTGGGAGCGATCGGGAGCGCTGCGGGGTGCAGGGCTGCCACCGCCGCCTTTGTTGCCGCCGGAGAGGAATTGGAAGGACTCGCCGATTACCTTGAGTTTGCTGCGTTTTTGACCGGTGGTCTTGTCGTCCCAGGTGTCGAGGTTGAGTCGGCCTTCGATGTAGATCGGGCTGCCTTTGGTGAGGTATTGCTGGACGGTTTCCGCCTGGCGGCCCCAGAGGGTGACATCGACAAAGGTGGTTTCCTCTTGCTTGCCTTTTTGGTCATCCGTCCAGGTGCGGTTGATCGCGAGGCCGAGCTCGGCGACCGCGGTGCCGCGTGGGGTGTGGCGGAGTTCGGGATCACGGGTGAGGTTCCCGATGAGCATGACTTTATTGAGGTTTGCCATAATGAGGTAAGGGTTGGCGATGGCGTGGGAGAGGGCAAGCAAAATTGTTCAAGAGAACAATTTTACGGGCGGATCAGGCGATCCGTTGGAAGTGCTGCAGGTGCACGCTGGTGTTGAGACGCAGACGGCTTTGGATTTTGGTGATGGTCTCGGGGCTGCCGTTGAAGGTGTAGTTCACATAGTGGCCGGACTCGAGGTGGCGGGATTCGTAGGCGAACTGGCGGCGGCCGAGTTGGCTGATTTTGTCGAGTTTGACGCCTTCGGCTTCGATTTCTTTGGAGATCGATGCGACGAGGTCGTCGACGCTGCCTTCGAGGGACTTGGTGTTAAGGACGATCAGGCCCTGGTACTTGCGGCTCATGGGGTGGTGGGGTTGGCTTGGACTGGTTGAAGCGGTTCGCCGCGGTGGCGAGACCTTGGGAGCGCGCAAGCTGCACGGCTTTGACGGCCATTGCAAGCGTGTTTTGCAGTTCGGCCTGTTCGTCGGGGGTAAATTTTCCCAGCACATGGCCGACCATGTTGTCGGGTTGGCTGGCACCGATGCCGACCTTGAGTCGGGGGAACTCTTGGGTGCCGAGGTGTTCGATGATGGATTTGATTCCGTTGTGGCCGCCGGCGGAGCCTTTTTCGCGGAAGCGGAGGGCGCCGAGCGGGAGGGCGACGTCGTCGTAGACCACCAGCATTTCGGCGGGCGTCCATTTGTGAAAGGCGAGGATCGCTTGGACTGCGCGGCCGCTGAGGTTCATGAAGGTTTGCGGCTTGGCGAGCAGCGGGCCGGCTTCGGGCAGGCGGGCGAGGTGTGATTGAAATCGTGGGGCGGATTGAAATGGCGCCTGCGACTCGGCGGCGAGGCGGTCGAGGATCATGAACCCGACATTGTGGCGGGTGTCTTCGTATTGGCGGCCGGGGTTGCCGAGGCCAACGATGAGGCGGAGGTTCATGAGGGGTTGAAAGTTTCAGTCCTCGGGGAGGGTGAGGAGATTTTCGTCTTCCTCGCGGTATTGTTCGAGGAGGAATCCGTCGTTGGCGTGCCAGCGGAGCCATACCGGGTCGTTCCAGCTTGGTGGTGTCTCGTCGAGGAGGAAGGTGCGATGTTGTTGTTCGGCGCAGAGGCGGTATTCGCCCGAGCGGACCCAGTAGCGGGTGTGGGATCCGAAATAGATTGCATCCTCGATGGTGCCTTGGAGGATGTTGTCCCAGGTGTCGGGGCTTGGTTGGTTGCGCGAGAGGATGATTTTTTCCGGGCGCAGTGAAAGGTGGATGCGATCGCCGGGGCGGACCGGTTTGTCGTTGTCGATCATGATTGAGCCGAGCCCGGGGATGTCGGCTTTTGAAAAGCGTTCGCTGAGCGAGTCGGTGACGCGACCTTCGAAGAAATTCGTATCGCCGATGAATGCCGCGACAAACGAAGTACGAGGAGTCTCGTAGATCTCGGCGGGCTTGCCGATTTGTTCGATGCGGCCGCGGTTCATGACCGCGATCGTGTCGGAGATCGACATCGCTTCGCCTTGGTCGTGGGTGACATAGAGGAAGGTGATGCCGACTTCGTCGTGGATTGCGTCGAGCTCGACGAGCAGGCGTTGGCGGAGTTTCAGGTCGAGGGCAGCGAGTGGTTCGTCGAGCAGCAGGACGCGGGGCTGATTGGCGAGGGCGCGGGCGATGCCGACACGTTGTTTTTGGCCGCCCGAGAGCAGGTGTGGTTTTTTGTCGGCGTGCTCGGTGAGGTCGACGAGTTCGAGCATGCGGTCGACCTGGCGTGTGATGTCGGCTTTCGGCAGCTTGGCGATCTTGAGGCCGAAGGCGATGTTTTCGCGGACGCTCAGGTGGGGGAAGAGCGCGTAGTTTTGGAAGACCGTGTTGAGTGGGCGTTTTTCCGGCGGGAGGTCGGTGATGTCGTGGCCGTCGAGCAGGATGCGGCCTTGATCGGGCGCTTCGAAACCTGCGGCCATGCGCAGCAGCGTGGTTTTGCCGCAACCCGAGGGACCGAGCAGCGAGAAGGTTTTGCCATGCTCGATTTCGAGCGTCACATCATCGACCGCGGTGAACGAGCCGAAGCGTTTGGTGACATTTTCGAAGCGAAGCGTTCCGGGCATGGCGTCAATTGCCGGAGGCTGAAGGTTTCCGCAGAAAGATCAAGCCAGTCGGCGCGTGGTGCGGGCGAGTGGTTGTATTTGGTGATTTAAAAAAGGTGATGGGCAAGACTCGCGCCACCGGTGCCGTGTTGTGGGATCAACGGGCATTTCCCTTGGTGATCAGGTCGGCCATGTGTCCCCCGCGGGCGGTGACCCACTTGCCTTTGGTGACGACCGAGGTAAAGCCGAGTCCGTTGGCGGCGGCGGCTTTGAAGACATCCCATGCCTGTGTGGCGAGGATGCCGGAAACGACGAGTTCGCCGTTGCGGGCGAGTGATTTGGCGATCACCGGCCATGCTTGAATGAGCACGGTGGAGAAAATGTTGGCGAGCACGACATCGTAGCCTTTTGCGCGCGGTTTCCATTGCAACACATCCTGCTCCTTGATGACGATGTCGGGCGTGTTGTTGCGCTCGGCATTTCGCTGGGCAACCGAGACCGCGAAGGGATCGAAATCGCAGGCGAAGGTTTCACCGGCCCCGAGATGTTTGGCGGCGATGGCGAGCACGCCGGTACCTGCGCCGAGGTCTGCGACCGTCCATGTGGAATTTTTTCTTTCGCGTGCGATGTCGACAAGCATCCGCAGGCAGGTCGAAGTGGTGGCATGATCACCGGTGCCAAAGGCCATTTCCGGCGGGATCGAGATGATCTTGCGGCGTGGATGGGCTTTGCGCAGGGCCTTGATTTGAGGCACGCCGGTTTCGGCGGTGAGCAAAATCGCATCGCGCACCTTGATCGGTCGGGGCGCGGCAGGGGACTTTTGCCAATCAGCCTTGGCGAGCTTGCGGATGCTGCCGCCGAATTGTTTTGCGACTGCCTGGGCTTGGGCTTCGTTTTCGCAGAACAACCTCAGGCGGATCGAGCGCCCGCCCTTTACATATTCGACGACCAGGTTCGGGTTGCCGGTGAAGCGTTCTTCCCAAGCGTCGAGCCATTTTTCCGCGGAAAGTTTCGACCAGACAAACATGATGGGTGTAAAATTGACGGCTGGATAATCGGCGAGGGCCGGAGATTCAAACCATTTCCAAAACGATGGGGGAAATGGAGCGGGCGATGAGATTCGAACTCACGACATCCACCTTGGCAAGGTGGCGCTCTACCACTGAGCTACGCCCGCGACGCAAATTGCGTGAGGGGGTTTTGCATTGGGCCGCGGCTGGTCGCAAGTTAAAATTTGCAAAATTTCCCTGTTCCTTTGGATCCGGGTTTGGGATTCCCTTGGGCACGCCATGTCCGACAAGCTTGCAGAGATTATCGCCACCAAGCGCCTTGAAATTGAGGCCCTGATGCCTCGGGCCGCCCTTTTGCGCAGTGCTGCGCTTCAGCGCAATGACTTTGGAGGCTTCCGCGCAGCGATCGACCGCGGGCCGACGCGCCTCGGAGTCATTGCGGAGGTGAAGAAAGCCTCGCCATCGGTCGGGCTCATTGATCCGGATTTCGATCCCGTGCGCCAAGCGCGGCGTTACCTCGACGGTGGCGCGTCATGCCTTTCGATTCTGACTGATGAAAAATATTTCCAAGGGTCGCTGAGTTATCTCACGCAGATTTCGCGGTTTTCCGACGCGCCGCTGCTGCGCAAGGATTTCACGATTCACGAAGTGCAGATCCACGAAGCCGCGGTGTCCGGTGCCGATGCGATCCTGCTCATTGTCGCGGCGCTTGATGATGACAATTTGCGGCGTCTTTACGATGAGGCGAAGTCCCTGATGCTCGATGTCCTCGTCGAGGTGCACGACCTTCCGGAAATGGAACGGGCTCTTGAGCTTGGCGCCGATCTGATCGGCATCAACAACCGCAATTTGAAAACCTTCGAGGTTGATCTTGCCACCACCGAGTCGCTAGCCGAGGAGGTGCCTGATGAGGTTTTGCTCGTTTCCGAAAGTGGCATCAAGACGCCTGAGGATGCGATGCGCGTGCTTGAGGCTGGCGCCAATGCCGTGCTGATCGGCGAGGCCTTGATGCGTGCCAACGACCCCACTCGCGAGGTCGAGGCCTATCTTGAATTGGAATTGAGTTGAGCGTTTTTTCTATGCTCGAGCGGCGCGTTCACCATGCCGCCTTCCATGATCGGAACTCGCTTGGGCGAATTCGAAAACGCGCGATGTTGCCTTCGTGCAGGCCGCCAAGTTCTGTCTCCGTGATTTCGATGAATCGTGCGCGACGATCGGGCGCGAGCGATTGCTTCGCGCGCTGGGCGATGTGACGCGCGGCATTTTCTTTGTTCATGCCAGTCGCGACCACCTCGTGAATCGTGCGGCAGATTTCCGCGCGGTGTTCAAGGCGGAAGGGATCGGGCTCGCCCAAAATTTGGCGTACCGCCGAATATCGCAGGCACGACCTTCGGTAGGACCATTCGAAAACATCCCGCAGCAACTCCACGCGGTTGAGCTCATACACGGCGATCAATCCTGACACATAATCCTCACGCGTCACATCCACGAAGGAGAGCGGGCAAAGGTTGTGCTGTATCAGCGGGATGTTCGCCGCTAGACGCGACACGCGTTTGTTTGCATCCTCGAAAGGCTGCAGATAAGGCAGATGCACCATCGTGAAAAATGCCTGCTCGAAGGGATCCTCGATCACTTCGGCTTTCGACAGCATTGCGCCAAAGCATTCTTCGATTTGTTGGGGCGCCGACAAGGGGTGATACACCGTGCCGCTGATGCCTACCGGCTTGCGGCGGATGCTTCCGATCGCATCGGGATCCGCCAACAAGTTGTCTGCCAAAAGTGCGTGCAGATTGCAGATCGTGTAGCGGTTGAAGCCGATCTCATCCGCCTGCTCCGCCAGCATTTCGATGGCCGCCTTGTGATTCAGAATCATCTGCGTCTCCGCCGTGCCTTTGCCCTCAACGCCCACGCCAACCTCCAACAAGCGCTGCGTTTCCAGCAGCGAATACGTGTTTCCCTCAAGGCGGCTCGAGTTCCATGAAAGATCGATCAACAGCCGATCCATCAACTGACGCAGGTAAGTGCCGGCCGGCAAATTTGCGAGACCCACATGCCCAATCTCCGCCAAATTCCGACGCAGCTCCTTCGGCAAATAGAAGGTCACATTCGGCGCATAATCATCCAGCAGCTTGCGCCGGTAGCCAACCGGTTTGCGTTCTGCAAGCGAGCGGCTCACCAAGGCGCGCACCTCCCGGCCGGCGGGCGAAAGCCATGCCAACCGCGTGGCATAGTGGGCCGGCTCTTCC
The DNA here is from genome assembly GCA_044361475.1 of Luteolibacter sp. Classification (GTDB taxonomy): domain Bacteria; phylum Verrucomicrobiota; class Verrucomicrobiia; order Verrucomicrobiales; family Akkermansiaceae; genus Luteolibacter. Next base: position 75,287 of record JBIKIR010000003.1, read on the forward strand.
CGCAGCATCAGTGGTGACTCTGCCATCGAACTCAGCACCGTGTAGCGTCGACTCCGCGCCCGCCCGATTGCCGAAAGCCGATCCTCGCCGACCAATTGATCGAGCCTGCGCTGAAGCGTTCGTTTGGGAAGATGGATCTCCGGAAGCGAAAGCAAAGTGCTCACCGACGCGCCCATCGGAAATTTTTCCACGGCTTGCAAAATGGCATCATATTGAGCCTCTGGAATCAAATGTGGCATGATATTTGGCGCGATATTTACCCCTCGCGAGAAATCGTGCCACTAATCCCCCGTATTTCCAGCGCTATTTCCAAAAATTCCCCAAATTTCCAAAAATCGCGCCATATCGGGCGAGGCTCAGACCAGCAGCGCAATCTGCTCGCCCGGGCCGTGCACCCCTTCGATCAGGATACCCTCCACATCGGCAGTTTTCGATGGGCCGGTGCACCAGATGATGTTCGGGCTTTCGCCAAAGGCGGCGATTGCCTCGGGAATGGTGCGGTGGATTTCGGATTTTTCCAAAACCGCCACATGCACCCATGGCGAGAGCGCGGCGAGGCGGTGGGAAGTGCGGTCATCGTCGATGATGATCGTGCCCGACTCGGCGATCGCACCGGTCGCGCGAGTGACGCCAAATTGATAATCGTCGTAACGCTCGCGGTCGTAGGTCGTCTCGATGGTCAAGCCTGCAGCGGCGAGCTTCGAGCCGACCGCATCGAACAAAGCGGGGTCGCAGTAACCATGCGTCTGCGCGGATGATTTGAGAAACTCCGCGAGCTCATCAATCGAGCTCATTGCTTTGCCATTCACCGCCTTGAAATTGCGCGAGAAAATTTCCCAAAGGTCCGAGCCTTCGAGCTTGCGCGGTGAATGCAGCACCGATGGATCGTAATCCGGTAGCGGAGCTTTGTTTTTCAATGCCGCTGTGGCCGATTCGATTTTGGCAAATATGGCGTCTCTCATACAGATGGGAAAATTTTACAGATTTTCAGTGGCTCATGCAAACCTTCACTCTCCTTTTCGCAGCAGGATCCACGCGGTGACAAGGACCTTGAGGCCGGCCTGGCGCCTCGGCGAGAATTTTTGATGGGGGAGCACACGCGCCCCGCGTGTTCCCCGCCGCGCCCCCGCGGCGTGGAGGTCGTCGAGACTGGAGATGAATCGCCAAAACGACCCAACTCTGTTTTCAGCGAGGGCGCTGAAAACCACACGCGAGGGCGCGTGTGCTCCCCTGCTTCACCCCTCCCGCCTCAGCAGGTTCCACGCGGTGACGAGGGCCTTGAGGCCGGCCATTTCGATGGATGGATCGACGCCGGCGCCCCAGAGCAGGCGGCCGTCCTCGTGCTGAACTTGGACATAGGCCGCGGCGCTGGCATCCGAGCCGCCGCGCACGGCGTGTGAACGGTAGTCGGTGACCTTGAAGTTTTTGAGCCCGATGTTTTCCAGCGCGTGGACGAAGGCATTGATCGGCCCGTTGCCGGTGCCGACGCACTGACGCGACTCACCATCAAGTACGATGGTCGTAGTACATTGCACTTGCCCGCGTTCGCCGACATGGTGGACGAGCTCGTAGTCGGTGACATCGAGCGGGCTGGAAACATTGACGAATTCGCGAAGGAAGGCCTGGCGGATTTCATCGAGCGACAGCTCGCGGCCAAGTTCGTCGGCGAGATCGTAGATGCGTTTGCCAACCTGCGGGTGCATGGTTTTGGGCAGATCGAAGCCGTGCTCGCGGTCGAGCACATAGGCGACGCCGCCTTTGCCCGATTGGGAATTGATGCGGATGATCGCCTCGTACGAGCGTCCGATGTCTTGCGGGTCGATGGTGAGATAGGGCACGCCCCAAGGGATGTGGGGATCCTTGGCAACTTCGCGTGTACGGCGGTCGAGGCCTTTTTTGATCGCATCCTGATGCGAGCCGGAGAACGCGGTGAAGACCAGCTCGCCAGCGTAGGGCTGACGCTCCGGCACTGGCAGGCGCGTGACCCGCTCATAGACGGCGCGGATCGTCGAAAGGTTCGAGAAATCCAGCCCGGTGGCGATGCCGTGGCTGTTCATGTTGAGAGCGACCGTGACGATATCGAGGTTACCGGTGCGTTCGCCATTGCCAAACAGCGTGCCTTCGACGCGGTCGGCGCCGGCCATCAGGCCAAGCTCGGTGGCAGCGACGCCAGTGCCGCGGTCATTGTGCGTGTGCAGCGAGACGATCACCGAATCGCGGCGCGGCAGGTGGCGGCTCATCCATTCGATCATGTCGGCATGGATGTTGGGAGTGGCCCACTGCACGGTGTCCGGCAGGTTGATGATCATTTTTTTCTCCGGTGTCGGCTGCCAGATGTCGATCACGCCCGCGCAGCATTCGAGTGCGAAGTCGAGTTCGGTGTCGGAGAACGATTCGGGCGAGTACTGCAGGACCACCTCGGTGTTCGGAATGGTCGGGACGAGCTCCTTCACGAGGCGCGCGCCTTCGAGCGCGATGTCGCGGATCGATTCGCGGGTAGCATCGCCGAAGGTCACGCGGCGCTGCAGTGGCGAGGTCGAGTTGTAAATGTGCACGATCGCGCGCTTGGCTCCATCGATCGCATCAAAGGTCTTGCGAATCAGATGGTCGCGAGTCTGCACCAGCACCTGGATGGTGACATCGTCGGGGATGCGGTTTTCATCGATGAGGCGGCGCAGGAAATTGAATTCCGTATCGGCGGCGGATGGGAAGCCGACTTCGATTTGTTTGAATCCGACGCCGACGAGTAGGTCGAAGAACTCGAGTTTTTCATCAACCGACATCGGTTGTGGCAGGGCCTGATTGCCATCGCGAAGGTCGACCGAGCACCACTCCGGGGCGCGATCGATCACCTTGTCCGGCCAGGTGCGGTCGGGCAGGTGGATCGGCGGAAAGGGCCGGTATTTTTTGAGCGAGGCGGGTTGCATGGGAATCGGGTGATGGGAAAAATTTGGTTGAAAAAACAGACCGGGAAATCGCCAAGAGGATGGGCGGGCCGGAGACGAAATGTGAAGCAGGAAAAAGTCAACGGGCGGCCAACCCTAGAAGCAGGGGGCGCAGGAGATTGCCGTTGGGGAGGTGGTTCACGGGCCAAGGCTACCAGCGGCCGCCGTCGGGTCAAACCGGAAAAGCGGGCTTACCCATGCAAGATGCTTCCAGTTTGCAGCGCTGGGCTGCTTGCTTGTTGGCCGCGCATGGCGCAAAGTTTCGCGCGGATCCACGCACCATGCGAGTCGCCGTTCTCAACATCGTCGGTCTTTCCGAGTCGCTGCTCGGCGTTCACACGCCGGGCCTTGCGGCGTTTGCCCGCGAGCAAGGGATCCAATCCTACGCACCGGCATTTCCCGCCGTGACCTGCACCGCGCAATCCGCCATCACCACCGGCGAAACAGTCGGCGTACACGGCATCGTGGCCAATGGCTGGTACGATCGCGAGTCGGCCGAGCCGCGGTTTTGGAAACAAAGCAACCACATCGTGCGCGGCGAAAAAATTTGGGATCGCCTGCGCCGCGAAGTTCCGGGCTTCACCTGCGCGAAACTTTTCTGGTGGTACAACATGCACGCGGCGGTGGATTTCTCCATCACACCAAGGCCGCTCTATCCAGCCGACGGACGCAAGGTCTTCGACGTCCACACACAGCCAATGCTGCTGCGCGACGAACTCAAACGCGACCTCGGCGAGTTTCCGTTTCCTGCATTCTGGGGTCCGGCAGCGGGCATCGCGTCATCCGAATGGATTGCCTCATCCGCGAAGTGGATCGAAGAAAAACATTCGCCAACGCTGAGCTTGGTTTATCTGCCGCATCTGGATTATTCGCTGCAAAAGCTCGGCCCGCATGCGCCGGAGATTCCTGCCGAGTTGCAAAAAATCGACCACGTCGCGAGCGATTTGATCGCATTCTATCAAGCTCGGGGCGTGCGCGTGATCGTGCTCTCCGAGTACGGCATTTCACCGGTGAGCCGACCGGTGCATCTGAACCGATTGTTTCGGCAAAAAGGTTGGCTCTCGCTCAAAAATGAACTCGGCCGCGAAACTCTCGACTGCGGTGGCTCGCGTGCCTTTGCGATCGCCGATCACCAAGTCGCGCATGTTTATGTGAACGATCCAAGCATCCGCGATGAAGTGCGTGCCATGCTCGATCAAACGCCGGGCATCGATGAGGTGAGGTTGCCGCGCGAACTCTGGGGTGATGGTGTGGCCGCCGAACGGGCAGGGGACTTGATCGCGGTCGCTGAAGCCGATGCGTGGTTCACTTATTACTTTTGGAATGATGATGAAGTGGCGCCCGACTACGCGCGCACCATCGACATCCATCGCAAGCCGGGCTACGACCCCTGCGAGCTTTTCATCGACCCGAAGCTGCGTTTTCCAAAACTCAAAATCGCTGGATTTCTCCTGAAGAAAAAACTCGGCCTGCGGAGCTTGCTCGATGTGATCCCGCTCGATGCCTCATGTGTGAAAGGCTCGCACGGGCGCGACAAGGTGCCCGCTGACGAACGCCCGGTGCTGATCGGCGCCGGCTCTGCGGTGCAGTGCGCCGAGGACATTCATCGGATCATCATCGATGCGGTGAACGGCGCGTAGGCCGTTGTAAGCAATGGCCTTGCGGCCAAACGATGTGCGCGAATTTGTCATTTCACATGCGGCAGGATCGTGCTTGAGTGGGGTAATGACGCTTGCCAGCAAAATCACCGTCAGCCGGATCGTGCTGATCCCGGTGTTTGTGATGCTCGCTTGGCGCTATGGTCAATCGGTGACCGCGGGCGAAGCGAACGAGTCACTGCGCTGGTGGGCCTTGGCGGTTTTTCTCATCGCCGCCGCGAGTGATGGTGTCGATGGTTGGATCGCTCGGCATTTCAATCAGAAATCCGATTTCGGTGCCTTCATCGACCCCATCGCCGACAAGGGCCTGATGCTCACCGGTGTGCTGATGGCGGGTGCGTTTGATTGGGGTGAAGCCGGGTGGCGATTGCCGCTCTGGTATGTGGCGTTGGTGTTTTTGCGCGAAGCGGTAATTCTCGGCGGCATCTGCGTGCTTTGGTCAAAGCGCCGGCATGTCGCGATGGCGCCGCACTGGACGAGCAAGCTTTGCACGGTGCTGCAAATGTTTGCGCTCGGTTGGGTGATGCTGCGAGCGCCACTATTTTCTCCGGTACTCGCATGCATCCCCGCGGCATTGCTCACCATTTGGTCTGGCATCGAATACTTCCGCCAAGGCCGTCGCATCTTGCTGGGTGTGCAAAGTACCCATTGAGCGATGAGCGCAATCCATCCGCGCTGGCGGCAGCGCTTCAGTTTCCGGCTTGTCGAATCAAAGCGAGAAATTCGTGATCATACCAAAGGCTCCAAGGTTATGGACTGTAGAATAGCGATCTTTGCGGCTTCTTCTCGGGGAGCGCGCCCGCCCTCGGGCGCACCGCCACGCGCCCTCGCGGGGCGATTGAAAAAACCAGCATGT
>JBIKIR010000004.1:0-76317 GCA_044361475.1 Luteolibacter sp.
CGCGATATTCAAAGGATATATCAACGACCCGAAAAAAACTCGCAATCGGCATTCCGCCAAAACCCTCACGACGCCTTGCAAACTCAAGGCTCAGGGCTCGCCATGTCCAGACTGTGGGACGGCAGTGAAAAAAATTCAACATTCAAAATTCAAAATTTTCAATCGCCTCTAACTCTTCCCCTCTGCGAAGCCCTCTGCGCACTCCGCGCCTCTGCGTTTCGATTTGAATGAATTCCCGGCTGGATCAAATGCCCGATCCCGATGCATCATCCGCGCATGTCCGCCGCAGCCGAAGGATTCCGCATGCCCGCCGAGTGGTCCGCCCAGGAGGCGGTATGGCTCTCATGGCCGGTGGATGATCCACGCCACTGGGGCGGATCAAAGCGCGATTCGATCCACGCAAAATTCGCCGAGATCGCTGCCGCCATTTCGCGTCATGAAATCGTGCGCATCAATGCTCCCATCGAAAACCACGCGTCGATCATCGCCTCCTGCGGCCGCGCAAAAGCTGTGCCGGAACGCGTGGAGTTGTTAGATCACCCTCACAACGATGTGTGGTGCCGCGACCATGGGCCGATTTTTGTAAAACATCACGAAACCGGCGAAGTCGCCGTGACCGATTGGGAATTCAACGCCTGGGGCGGCAAATTTCCGCCATGGGATCTCGACAATGCCATTCCCTCGCGCATCGCCACATCGCTCGGCATGCGCCGCTTCAAGGGTGGCATGATCCTTGAAGGTGGTGCCATCGAAGTGAATGGCCGCGGGCAATTGCTCACAACCGAAGCAGTCCTGCTCAATCCCAACCGCAACCCGCAACTCGACCGCGCAACGATCGAACAAAAACTCCGCGAAGGCCTCGGTGTCACCGACATCCTCTGGCTCAAGCAAGGCATCATCGGCGACGACACCGATGGCCACATCGACGATCTCGCACGCTTCGTCGACGAGACAACGATCCTTGCCTGCGTCGAGAGCTCCTCGCAATCGGCCAACCGCGCGGTGCTCGATGACAACCTCGCACGGCTGCGATCATTTCACGGACCCAATGAGCGCCCATTTGATGTCATCGAAATCCCTCTGCCAGAAGCCTGCGAAATCCCCGGCTGGCGCCTACCGGTCTTGCCGGCATCCTATGTGAATTTCCTGATCGTGAATGGCGGCGTGCTGGTGCCGACATTCCGGCAACACAAAAACGACGATCGCGCGCTCGGCATGATTCGCGAGCTTTTCCCCGGCCGCGAGGTGACCGGCATCGATTGCCTCGAACTCGTCGAGGAAGGCGGCACGCTCCACTGCATCTCGCAGCAACAACCGGCGTAAAGGCCGCGCGAATGATCATTCGTCGCTGACTGGTGCCACAGGTTGCTTCTCTCCCGCGATCTCCTTGAGCGCAGCACCGATGTCCGCCGTGGCATTCGATTCCGAAAGTTTTTTCGCAGGATCCGCGCCTTGGTCGATCCACCAGCGCAGCACCCGCAGCTCGGCGGCTGTCACCTGCGGCTTTCCATCTGGCGGCATGTGCATGTCGTCGTCGATAGGCAATTCAATAAGCTTTACGATGTGACTCTCCGCCGCATTGCCGGGCTTGAGGCCCGCACCTTCCAAACCACCTTTGACAAGCAGCTCATAGGTATCCATGCGGTAGTAGCCCTTACTTTTTTCAGCGTTGTGACAAGACACACAGCGCCGTTCTAAAATTGGCGCGATGATCTCCGTGTAAACCACCGGATCGACAGGTGCCACCACTTCCGGCACCGATGATTTTTTCTCATCACCCAGCATGCCACGCAGCCATGTTGGCGCGTACTGCGTGAGGTAGTCGCGACCATGGGTCATCGAAGCACCATCATGACCCGCAAAAGCCATGATGCCAAAAGTCGCGAAAAGCATCAGCCGGTACCACACGGGATTCGCCCCCATCGCATCGCCCCACAACCTCGCAATCCATGTTGCGATCGCCGCCACCGCAAAGGCCATGCCCGCCCACAGGTGACGCTCGGCAAGCTCGTTGCCGGCGTAGTCATTGCCACTTCCATGATACAAAAGAAATCCCGCCAAGGCCGCGACCACCGCGCTGATCATTCCAAGCGCCAACGCAAACCGCGATGGCCGCGCGTCCGCACGCCGCATCACCATCGCCGCCAGTTCCTGCAACAAAATCAGGACAAAAACCCCGATCGGAATGTGCAACACCAGCATGTGGAAACGACCGAGAAAAAGCACGATGTCCGGCCACTTTTTGCCCGGCTCGCCGGCGATCAGCGGCAGCGCGATCAGTGCCAGCGCCACCACCGTCGCACAGGCGGTCACAAGCATCAGCATCTTGCGGGTAAGGGCGGGCGATTGTTTCTCGGACATGATTTTATTTCTAACTGCCCGGAGCTTCGGCGCATTTCGCGTGGCGGGAAAGCTGGAATTTCAAGCCAATGCCCACCCTAACAAGCTCCTTGCTTCCACCATCGTTCGCCGCCAAGCTCCGGCAACCTTCAACGCCATGGACCCCGCCATCCTCAAAACATTACACATCGCCGCAGCCTTCGGCCTCTTCGCTTCGCTCGGCTCCACGCTGCTTGCCGGCTCACGCCAAAAGGCGGCTTCGATCCTTCACGGTGTGTCGCTCGTGCTGATCCTGCTGGTCGGCTTCGCCATGCTCAAGAAACCGCCGATGGACCAACATTGGTGGATGGTCAAAATCGGCCTCTGGCTCCTGCTCGGCATCGCGCCGCTCTTCGCCCGGCGCAAAATCCTTCCCGCACCCGCCGTGCTGGTGATCAGCATCGCCGCCGCCGCGGCATCGGCATGGCTCGGCCTCGCCAAGCCATTCTGAAAAATTTCCCCGACTCTCGGGGTTAGATTTATCCCGCCTCCACATGCACTTCCATGCGGCAGTGGGCCGTGACCGTGGTAGCTACCCACCACCGGCGGCGAACAATTCATCGTAAAAAATTCCGGGATCGTAGCCCTCGAACAAATTCATGGGTTGTGTTTGACTAGGAATTAGCACGAGGCGGGCCAAGTTTGCCGAATTGCAAAAAAGATCCTACCGCCCCCGCCCCTATTCCGCTTGCCCGTCGTCCGCCACTTGGCTAGGTGAAGCCCGCGAGCGGCGCCCGCCATGGGCCCTCTCGCAAAACACCAATCCCAAACCACCATGCCCATCGCCCGCGCCCTCCTCTCCGTTTCCGACAAGACTGGCCTCGCCGACTTTGCCCGCGAACTCCACGAGTTCGGCGTCGAGCTCCTCTCGACCGGCGGCACCTCCAAGGCACTGCGCGACGCGGGCCTCCCGGTGATCGATGTTTCAGAATTCACCGGCGCGCCCGAACTCTTCGATGGTCGCGTGAAAACCCTTCACCCGAAAGTCCACGGCGGACTCCTCCACCGCCGCGACGACAAGGACCACCTCGAACAGGCAAAGGTCCACGACATCCCGCCCATCGACCTAGTCGTCGTGAATCTTTACCCCTTCGAACAAACCGTCGCCAATCCGGATGTGAGCATGGAGGACGCGATCGAAAACATCGACATCGGTGGACCCTCGATGCTGCGCAGCGCCGCAAAAAACCATTCGCATGTCACGGTGGTCGTCGACCCCGCCGATTACTCGCGCGTGATCGAGGAAATGAAAGCCCACCATGGCGACACGACCAAAGGCTTTCGCGAACAACTTGCCGTGAAGGTCTTCCTGCGCACCTCGCAGTACGATGCGGCGATCACCAATTTCCTCGGCCAATCGCGCCGCGGCACCGGCTGCAATTTCACCCTCAGCCTGCCACTCGAACAAGAGCTCCGCTACGGCGACAACCCGCACCAGAAGTGCTCGCTCTATGGAAACTTCAACAAGTTCTTCACCCAGGTCCAAGGCAAGGAGCTTTCCTACACCAACATCCTCGACATCGAAGCCGCAGCCGACCTGATCCTCGACTTCGTGCGTCCGACCGTCGCAATCCTCAAGCACACCAACCCCTGCGGCGTCGGCCAAGACGATGAAGACCTGCGCGTCGCGTGGCAGAAAGCATTCGAAACCGACCGCCAAGCACCCTTCGGCGGCGTGATCGTCTGCAACCGCCCGCTCAACCTCGAACTCGCCCGCGTCATTTCGGAAATCTTCACCGATGTGATCATCGCGCCGGAGTTCGATGCCGACGCGCGCGCTCTCCTCCAAAAGAAAAAGAACCTGCGCCTCATGAAAATGAACGACGGGTATTTGGTTGAGAAAAAATCCTCTGTCATCCGTTCATGCCCGGGTGGCATCATGGTCATGGACCGCGACCACACCGCACTCGGCCTCGAAAACCTCGAATCGAAGGTCGTCACCAAACGCCCGCCGACGGAAGAAGAAATGCGCGCGATGCGCTTCGGATGGCGCATCGTGAAGCATGTGAAGTCCAACGCCATCGTTTACGCGAGCAACGATCGCACTCTCGGCATCGGCGCCGGACAAATGAGCCGCGTCGATTCCTCGCGCATCGCGATTTGGAAGGCGAAGGAAGCCGGACTCGACCTCAAAGGCAGCATCGTCGCATCGGACGCGATGTTCCCCTTCGCCGATGGCTTGCAATCGGCGATCGACGCCGGCGCCACCGCCTGCATCCAGCCGGGCGGTTCGGTGCGCGACGAGGAAGTGATCGCCGCCGCCGACGCAGCCGGCATGGCCATGGTTTTCACCGGCCACCGCCACTTCAGGCATTGATGCCACGCATCAACGAAACCTGACCCCCGCCTTTTCGCTCAGCGCATTGAGTACGCGCTGATGAGCGGCATCGATCTCCTCGGCCTTGAGCGTGCGATCGCTGGCGCGATAGTGGAAGCGATAGGCCAATGACTTGCGATCCGCCGCGAGCTTCGCACCCGTCGGATCGGTGAATACATCGAAGCACTCGAAATCAATCAACAAGGCCTCGGCGCATTTGGTGATGACACCCTCGATCTCGGAGTTTGGCAAAATGCTGGCGACTTCCATCGCCGCGTCGCGCGACGAGCCGGGAAATTGCGGCAACTCGGCGACATGCTCGATGCCCTTGAGCAACTTGCGGACCTTGCCGAGATCAAGCTCCGCAACAAACACTGGCGTGTTGAAATCCAGTTCGCGTTCGCGCGATGGCAGAAGCCTCGCGAAGACACCAATCGACTGATCACCGGCGCGGATGTCGCAAGCGAGCGCAAAGCCTTCGCGATCTTTTGGCGAAAAACGGATGCTCGCTCCAGGGATCAACGCGGCGACGAGGCCTTTGAGATCGAAGGGGTCGGCGATGTGCTCGGCCTGATCCCAACCGACCGGACGCGTCGGGCCGGAGAGCAGGATGCCGAGGGTTTCGCTTTCCTGATCCTTCGATTTGCCACCGCCCGCATTGCGAAACACGCGACCCATTTCAAAGAGCCGCAACGATTTCGCCTGCTGGCGCACATTGCGCACGGCGGAGGCGACAAGCCCGGGGACCATGCTTGGACGCATAACCGCATGATCTTCACTGAGCGGCAGCTTCACCCGGATCGTGTCGCCATCCTGCAGCGGGCGCAGCGGCAGGGCATCGGCGACTTGCGCGTCGGAGATGAGCTTGATCGTTTGGCATTCGTAAAGCCCGAGCGCGGCGAGGCGCCGGCGCAGGATCATGTCGGCATCGTAAGCGGCATCGATCGTGCTGGCGGGCACAAAAGTTCCAAGCATCCGCGAGGGGACATTGGCGAGGCCATGCACGCGCGCGATTTCCTCGACGAGGTCGATGTGACGCTGGAGATCGGCGCGGAATGACGGAATCTCCCAAGCGCCGTCGGAGCGCTTGGAAAGGCCGAGGCGAGTGAGGATTTGTTCCGCATCTGTGAGAGCGATCGAGCCACCCATGAGTTGGTCGAGCTTAGCGGCATCGAGTGCAACCGGCTTGGTGATCACCGGCGCCTCGCCCGCAAGCTGGATCGCCGCCTCGGCGGATCCGCCGGCGGTCTCGAGAATCAACTTCACCGCCAACGCCGCGGCAGGGATCACGCCCTGTGGGTCAACACCACGCTCGAAGCGGTAGGAGGAATCGGATGAAAGGGCGGTGCGGCGCGAAGTGCGGCGTATGCCTTGCGAGACGAAATAGGCCGACTCAAGTACGATGTCCGTCGTAGTTGCCGTGACGCCGCTGGCGAGGCCGCCCATCACACCGGCCAGTGCGAGGGCCGCACCGCTGCTGTCAGAAATGACGAGATCATCGGCGAGCAGCGAGTGCTCGGATTCGTCGAGCGCGGTGAACGACTCGCCATCGCGCGCATGACGCACGACCAAGCCGCCGCCGATCTTTGCCGCATCGAATGCGTGAAGCGGCTGACCCACCTCATGCAGGACAAAATTCGTGACATCGACGATGTTGTTGATCGGCCGCAGCCCGATGGATTCGAGGCGTTCTTTCAGCCATGCCGGGCTTTCTTTCACCGTTATGCCCGAGATGCGGATGGCGCTGTAGAGCGGGCAGGCATCGGGCGCGTCGATTTGAACCGATGTCGCGGCGGTGGTTTTGGCGGATGGAATTTCAAAGCCCTTGAGCGGCGTCTTGAGCAAGGCCGCAAGCTCGCGGGCCATGCCGCGGTGGCTGAGCAAATCGGGCCGGTTTGGCGTGACCTCAAGCTCGAGCAGCACATCCGAATCAAAGAGCTGTTTGACCGGTCGGCCGATTTCCGCGTCGGCGGGAAGGATCAGCAAACCATCCTCACCCGCAGGCAGACCGATCTCCGAAGCGGCGCAAAGCATGCCCTTCGACTCGACCTTGCGCATGACGGTTTCATTGATCGTAAATCCTCCGGGCAACTCGGCCCCGGGCAAGGCACATGGCACCTTGTCGCCGACCTTGTAATTCTGCGCGCCGCAAACGATCTGGCGCAGCGTGCCTTCACCGGCATCCACCTGCGTGACCTTGAGCCGATCGGCATTCGGGTGCTGCACCGCTTCCATGATCTGCGCGACGACGATTTTTTCCGAGCTCACGCCCTTCGGGACAATGCCTTCCACCTCAACTCCGGCGAAGGTGAGAAGATCATCAATCTCCCTGATCGACTTGCCTGCAAGATCAAGGTGAGTGGAGAGCCAGTTGAGTGAAATGTTCATAAAAGAAGATAGGAGATCGTGGATTGTGGATCGTGGATTTTGGATATGCGACTAAGCGTTGTCTTCGTTGTGACGAAAATCACAAGTTCGTCAGAACTGTTTCAAAAAGCGGATATCGTTTTCAATCAGCAAGCGGATGTCGCGGATGCCCCAGCGGATCATGGCGAGGCGGTCGAGGCCCATGCCGAAGGCGAAGCCGGTGGTGGTTTCGGGATCGAAGGCATTGTCCTTGCGGGATTTGTTGATCGCTTCAAAAACCGCAGGGTCGACCATGCCGCAGCCGGCGACTTCGATCCAACGCGGCTCCTGACCTTTGACGGTGAGTTTCACATCAATTTCAAAACTCGGTTCGGTGAATGGGAAAAAGTGCGGGCGGAAGCGCACCTCGGTGTTCGATCCGAAAAGTTCCTGAAGGAAATACTCAAGCGTGCCCTTGAGGTCGGGGAGCGAAACATCACTCGCGACATAGAGGCCTTCGAGTTGATTGAAGACCGAGAGGTGGGTGGCGTCGATTTCATCGCGGCGGTACGCCGAGCCGGGCGCGATGATGCGGATCGGCGGCTTGGCCGACTCCATCGTGCGGATCTGCACGCTCGAGGTGTGAGTGCGCAGAAGTTTGCCCGAGTCGAAATAGAAGGTGTCCTTCTCGTTGCGCGCCGGGTGATCGGCAGGCGTGTTGAGCGCATCGAAACAATGGAACTCATCCTCGATCTCCGGACCATCGGCGAGAGCGAAGCCCATGCGGCGCAGGATGGCGATGGCCTCATCGCGGATCAGCGTGAGTGGATGCAGCCCGCCAAGCGGCAACTCGCGGGCCGGAAGCGTCGTGTCGATGCCAGCAAGCGCGGCGCGGTCGGCAATTTCCTGCAAGGCCGATTCTTTCGCTTCGAGCGCGGCGGTGATGCTTGCGCGTGCGGCGTTGAGCAGCTGGCCGACGGCGCCTTTTTCCTCCTTGGGCACATCCTTCATTCCGGCGGCGGCCAGCGTGAGCGAACCTTTCTTGCCGAGCACGGCGACGCGAGCGTCCTCAAGTGCGCGCTCGTCGGCGGCGGCGGAAATTCGTGCGAGTGCGTCGGCCTCAATGGCTGGGATTTGGTCCTTCATGTGCGGGCCGCATGGCATAACCTGCTTCGCGCCCCGGGTCAAAGCCAAGCTGTCGCCCGCCCGCCGACAGGCCGCCGTATGCCGAAGAACCCCGCCGCGTCGGGGTCCGTGCTTGCATGGTTCGGGAGCTGGTTTAGAAACCACAGGACAAATTGTGAAAGGTTACTTCATCCGCCGCCTGCTGCTGATCCCGCCCACACTGATCGGCATCACGCTGATCGTGTTCGGGATCACGCGCTTTGTGCCGGGCGGGCCGATGGACCGGATGCTGCAGGAGGCGTCGCGCGGGGCGGACCAGGGGGGCAAGCGCTCGTCATCGACCCAGGCGCAGGGTGGGCTGAGCGAGGGACAACTCGAGGAGCTGGAGGAACAATTTGGCCTCAACGAAAACCTTTGGGTCGCTTACGGCCAGTGGTTGGGCGTGGTGGCGCGCGAAACGCAAATTTCCAAAAGCGAATTCGCCGCCAAGGGCGATGAAACAATCGGCAGCTCGACGGATCCGGAAAATGTCACCGAAGTCGTGCTGCGCGGCGATGGTCGTGCGGTGCGGGTCGTGAAGGCGGGCAACGCGATCAGCTCGGCGGTGTTTGTCGATTCGGGCAAAGACATCGCGGCCGAGGATTGGAAGGCGAGGCTCGAAACGAAAGAAGATCGCCAGCAACGCTTCAAGCGCCGCAACCCCGGCAGCGGATCGGTGCCGGATTACGCGCCACGCGCGGTGCTGCACCGAAAACATTTCTCGGGATTGCTTCAAGGCGACCTCGGCCGCTCGACGGTGTACAATGATCCGGTGCACGAGATGATTCTCTCGCGCATGCCGGTGGCCGCGTACTTTGGCCTACTTACGGCGATTATCACTTATGCCGTGAGCCTGCCGCTCGGCGTGCTCAAGGCACTCAAGCACCGCACCTTCATCGACTCGGCATCATCGGTGCTCATCTTCATCGGCTACTCGATCCCGGGCTTTGCGCTGGGCGCCATCCTGCTGGTGTACTTCGGCGCTCGAATGAATTGGTTTCCGCTCTTCGGCATCGTAAGCCCCGACTTCGACCAAATGGGGCCCATCGAAAAAATCAAGGACCTCGCTCACCACACCGCCCTTCCCCTGCTCTGCTACCTCACCGGTGCCTTTGCGGTGCTGACGATGATGACCAAGAACAGCCTGATGGACAATCTGGCGGCTGACTATGTCCGTACCGCGGTGGCCAAGGGCGCAAGTTTTCGTCGTGCGGTGTTTGGTCATGCATTTCGCAATTCAATGATCCCGGTCGCGACCAGCCTTGGCGACTTGGTCACGATTTTCATCGGCGGATCGATGCTGGTGGAAACGGTTTTCGACATTCAGGGCTTCGGCCTGCTGCAGTACCAATCGGTGATCGAACGCGATGTGCCGGTGATCATGGGCACGCTGACGATTGCGGCTTTGCTGATGTTGATTGGAAACCTTCTCTCGGATTTCATCGTGGCGATGGTCGACCCTAGGATTCAATTCAAGTGATGATGCGTAAGATCGGAGTCATATGCATGCTATTGGGTTCGCTCGCGGTGCTGGGCGAAATTTGCGACATCGCGTTTCCGACCGCGCGCTGGTTTTTTGAATCGAGCCGCGAAGTGCCGTGGCTGCATGCCAATCTGGCGGGCGATGCAGCATTTCCGTGGTTCGGATGGGCGAGCGCGGCTTTGCTGGTGCTTGGTGGATTGATGCTGGTGATTCGCTCGATCGTGAACAGCACGCCCGATCCGGTGATGCAACGCCGCATCAGCCGCTTTCGCGCGATCCGACGCGG
This sequence comes from Luteolibacter sp., assembly GCA_044361475.1. Taxonomy (GTDB): domain Bacteria; phylum Verrucomicrobiota; class Verrucomicrobiia; order Verrucomicrobiales; family Akkermansiaceae; genus Luteolibacter. The sequence continues at coordinate 9,976 of JBIKIR010000004.1, forward strand.
GCATGTCTCGCTCATCATCCTGCTCGGCCTTGCCGGTGTGGCAGCGCTGGATCAAGTGGTCGTCGGCAAACGCGCGCTGGCGGTGAAGCATGACGGCCAATGGGTTTTCCCGGCTTTCATGACGCGCGACCTGAAGAACAAGGACTTCGGCATCGGTGGTGCTGCGGCCGAAGCGCCGGTGGACTACCGGAAACTTCGCGCATCAGGAAACAAGACGGTGATCATGCCACTCGTCCCCTTCGATCCGACCGGCGACACGCTGCCACCACGTTCGCGCGCTCTCGTCGATCGCGAAGGCGTGCTTTATGAAACTAGCGCAAACAAACCCTACTGGGGCCTTGCCGCGCGCTATCACGATTCCGAAGACGGAAAAATCCATACGCGTTTCACGCTGCGCAAAGGCCTGCTTTCCGGTCCAGTCGATGGCTGGAGCGCCGACGGATCGCCGGTCTACAGCGCCGATTATCGCGATGGTGAATTGATCGAGGAAAATTTCACCGGAAGCGGCACGAAGGAGGAATTTCTCAATGCAGGAAATGCCGGGCTGCGGGCATTGAAGTATCACCCCGCACCACCGCTGCCCGAAGAAGGCAACTGGTTGGGCACGACCTCACAGGGCTACGATGTCGTCGCTTATCTGTTTGGTGGTCTGCAGGTGAACTTCAAGGCAGCCCTGATCTTCCTGCCAGTGGTGTTTCTCATCGGCATTCCGATCGGGCTGATGATGGGTTTCTTCGGCGGTTGGTTCGACCTTGCGATGCAGCGTCTCATCGAGGTGTTTTCCAACATTCCGTTTCTTTTCGTCGTGATCATTTTTGCGAGCATGGTGCCCGATCGCTTCAAAGGCTTGCCGGTGATCCTGACGATTCTCGCGGCCTTTGGTTGGATGGGCATTTCCTTCCTGATGCGCACGGCAGCCTATCGCGACAAGGAACGCGACTACATCGCGGCGGCGCGTGTGCTTGGCGCGGGTGCACCGCGGATTTTGTTTCGCCACCTCTTGCCCAACACCGTGTCGATCCTCGTGACGCTGGTGCCCTTCACGGTCTCCGGTTTGGTTTCATCGCTCACCTCGCTCGACTACCTCGGCTTCGGCCTTCCACCCGAACACGCGACATGGGGCCGCCTGCTCAACGACGGACTTTCCAACCTCTCGGCACCATGGCTGGTGACCTCGACTTTCACCGCACTGGTCGGCCTGCTCGTGCTCATCACCTTCATCGGCGAAGCAGTGCGCGAGGCCTTCGATCCGAAAAAATTCACTACTTACCGCTGATGCGATCCCCTTCCGCAATTTTCCGAATGCTGCTGGCGGCACTGCTTGTGCTCGCGACGCAAGGCTGCCGGCGTGAGTCGGTCGCAGTCGGCCGTGGGCTCGGCTTCGATGAATTTTTGCCACGCTACAACCAACACATCGCCGGCTGGCTCAAGGCGGAACTGCAAGCGGCGCAAAACGAACTCACAACGGTCGAAAGCGAAATCCCCAAGGCAAATGCCGCGCAAGCAAACTCACTGCGCACGCGCGCCGAAGCGCTGCGGCTCGATGTCGAGAAATTCAACTTCAGGCTCGGGCTTGGTGATTTCCTCAAAATCGGATCGGCGGACGAAGTCCCGAAGGACCTCGTTTGGAAGGATGGCTTGGACCAACCCGAGATCGGCGATCCCGCTGCATTGAAAGGCGGCGTCTTCCGTCGCTTCATTCCAAGCTTCCCGCCAACGATCCGCCCCTTTGGCGACAACTCGAACAACTCGTTCCGCGGAGATGCCTACGACTACATCGAACTGCCAATGGTCTCACTGCACCCGGAGACGATGAAGGAGATCCCCGGCCTGGCAAAGGCATGGGCCGAGTCGCCCGACGGTCGCACGGTCTACTTCAAGCTCGATCCCGAAGCACGCTACTCCGACGGCGTGCCGGTGCGCGCGCGCGACTTCCTCGTCGCCGTTTACCTGCGCGTTTCGGATCACATCGTGAACCCCTACGCCAAGCAGTTTTACCGCGAAAATATCGCGCAAATCGCGATTTACGACGACACGACGGTTTCTGTTTCACTGCCAGAAACGAAGGCCTACGCCGCGGCGCTCGCCGGTGCGATCACGCCCTCGGCGCCGCATTTTTATTCGGAGTACGGCGCGGATTACAACGAACGCTACCAATGGCGGTTTCCGCCGACGACCGGCGCGTACGAGATTCGGCCGGACGATGTCGTCAAAGGCGTGTCGATCACCCAGACCCGCGTGAAGGATTGGTGGGCGCGCGACCGGAAGTACTATAAACATCGTTTCAATCCCGATAAAATCGTGCACACGGTCGTGCGCGACGAATCCAAGGCCTTTGAGTTGTTTCGCGCCGGCGAGCTCGACACCTTCTATCTCACGCGACCGGAGCTGTGGTACGAGAAGTCCGAGATTGAGCCGGTGCACAAGGGTTACATCGAGCGGGTGACCTTTTACAACCGCTACCCGAAGATCCCGCGCGGGCTTTACCTGAATATCGCCAAACCGCCCTTGGACAAACTCGATGTGAGGGTCGGCATCCAGCACGCGATGAATTGGCAAAAAGTGATTGATGTGATGTTCCGCGGCGATTGCCAGCGCCTTAACGCATTCAACGAAGGTTATGTGACCTTCAGTGATCCATCGATCCGCTCGCGGCCCTACTCGATCGAGCTCGCACGCGCGGCTTTCCGCAAGGCGGGCTACACGGTCGAGGGAAAGGACGGCATCCTGTCCAAGCCCGACGGCACGAGGCTTTCTGTTTCGGTCAGCTATCCGGTGATGCCGGTGTACGACCGCATGTTCGCGATCCTTTGCGAGGAGGCCAAGGCCTGCGGTTTCGAACTGCGTCTCGATGGACTCGAAGCGACGGTGTCCTACAAAAAGGTCATGCAAAAGCAGCATGAAATGACGCTCTCGAGTTGGATGATCTCGCCGCCGATTCCCGACTTTCATCAGTTCCTGCATTCGTCGAACGCGGTCGATGACAAGGGCGCGCTCAAGCCGCAAACCAACAACATCTTTTCGTGGCGCCGCGCCGACACCGACGAGCTAAGTGAAAAAGTGCGCACCGCGCGCAATGCGGAGGAACTTCGTGCTGCAGCATGGGAGTTGCAACGCATCATGCACGACGAGGCGATCTTCGTGCCGGCCTATGCCGTCGATTACATGCGTCTCGGATCATGGCGCTGGGTGAAGTGGCCCGATTGCCCGGAGACGCGCTTCAGCCCGCCGGTCGTGTTCGATCCGCACGAGGTCTTTGTGTTCTGGATCGATGAAAAGTCACGTGAGGAAACACAAAACGCGCGGCGAAATGGCGAAGCGTTTCCCGAGTCCACCCGCGTGGTCGATGACTATCGGATCACCGCACCCGCGGAAGGAGGTGCGCAATGAATGATCCGAAACAAGCGCTGCTGGTGGTCGACAAACTGATCACCTCGTTCGATACCGATCGCGGATTTCTGCGGGCAGTCGACCAAGTTTCATTTTCAGTCCCCGCCGGTGGCACCGTGGGCATCGTGGGCGAATCGGGCTGCGGCAAAAGCGTGACCGCGATGTCGATCGTCCGTCTGCTGCCACAGCCCGCGGGAAGAATCATTGGCGGGCATGTGTGGTTCAAAGGCGAGGACCTGCTGCGCGCCGACGATGATCGCATGCGAAAAATTCGCGGCGGCGAGATCGGCGTGATCTTTCAGGAGCCGATGTCGGCATTGAACCCGCTGCACCGCATCGGCCGCCAAGTCGCGGAGGTGTTTTTGTTGCACCGCAACATTTCCAAAAACGACGCATGGGACCAAGCGCTCGAAATGCTCAAGCTGGTCGGCATTCCGGCGCCGGAAAAACGCATGATGGAATACCCGCACCAACTTTCCGGCGGCATGCGCCAACGGGTGGTGATCGCTCTCGCACTCGCATGCCGACCCTCGCTGGTGATTGCCGACGAACCCACCACCGCACTCGATGTGACCGTGCAGGCACAGATCCTCGACCTCATGGCACGACTCCGCGCCGAGATGAACATGTCGATGATGCTGATCACCCACGACCTTGGAGTGATCGCCGAAAACTGCGGTGAAGTGGTTGTGATGTACGCCGGCCGCGTGGTGGAGAAAGGACCGGTATCGGAAATTTTCGCCAAGCCCCTGCACGCCTACACGCGCGGGCTTTTGCGATCGATGCCAACACTCGATTCCAAACCCAAATCACTGCTGCCCGTGATCCCCGGCATGGTGGCATCGCTCGGCGAACATGTGCACGGCTGCCGCTTCTGCCAACGGATGGGTATTCCTGCTTCTGAACTTCGCGAAAGACCCGCACTCATCGAAATCACACCAGGACACTGGGTGGAAAATTGCCCGAGATGCCTGGGCGGCGAACATTGAACATCGAACATCCAACATCGAACATTGAAATGAAGAGTGAGCAACGACCTTACGATTTGGATGAGCGTCTTTTGAACTATGGAGCGAGCATCATCAACCTCACTCGCGTCATGACCTCAGACTACGCCGGGCGCCATGTCGGAAATCAGTTGCTGCGGTCGGGAACAGCTCCGCTATCCCATCACGGCGAAGCACAAGCAGCAGAGCCGCCCGCCGACTTCATCCACAAGATGAGACTGGCACTGAAAGAACTGCGTGAATCCGAGCGTTGGCTCAAGCTCATTCAAAAAACCAACCTTCTCACGCGACAGGACGCGCTTCCCCATGTTCTCGACGAAAACGACCAACTGATTCGCATCTTTGTCACCAGTATCGCCACTTCTGAAGCGCGAAAGAAATAGCCTCACCCTTCGATGTTCAATGTTGGATGTTCGATGTTCGATGTTCAAACCCCATGCATAATCTCCTAACAGTCTCAAACCTAAGAATGCACTTCCCAGTGCGTGGCGGCGTCATTCCGCGGCAGGTCGGTGCGGTAAAGGCCGTCGATGGAGTTTCGCTGCACATTGGTCCGGGTGAAACACTTGGGCTTGTGGGTGAGTCGGGCTGTGGAAAATCAACCTTGGGCAAAGCGGTCGTCCGTTTGCTCAAGCCGACCTCGGGCAGCATCGGCTTCAACGGCACGGACATCACCCGAATGAGTCAGCGCGCGCTGCGTCCATTGCGCCGTGATTTCCAAATGATCTTTCAGGATCCTGTCGAATCACTCGATCCGCGGATGAGCGTGCGTTCGATCATCGAGGAACCGCTGTTGATTCATCGCATCGGCTCGCGGTCAGACAGGGTTCGCATGGTCAACGAATTACTCGACCGCGTCGGCCTCCCCTCTTCGGCGGCCGAGCGCTATCCCTTCGAGTTTTCCGGCGGTCAGCGCCAGCGCATCGGCATCGCCCGCGCGCTTGCCTTGAAGCCAAAACTCATCGTCTGCGACGAACCGGTCTCGGCGCTCGATGTCTCGATCCAATCGCAAATTTTGAACCTGCTCGTCGAGCTCCAGCGCGAGCTCGGGCTTTCGTATCTCTTCATCGCCCACGACCTCTCGGTGGTGAAGCATGTGAGCGATCGCGTGGCGGTGATGTATCTCGGAAAAATCGTTGAGCTCGCACCGTCCGAAAGCATTTATCGCGATCCGCGGCACGCCTACACCAAGGCCCTGCTTTCGGCTATTCCATCGACGGATCCAAGTGCGTCGCGCGAACGCATCCTGCTCGAAGGTGAGATCCCCTCACCGATCGATCCTCCGCGCGGCAGCGCCTTTGGCCATCGCATCAAACATCCGCGCTACGATGAAACGATCGGCATGAAATTGCCGCTGCGCGAAATCACGCCGGGCCACTGGGTTGCGGCCGACCCCTGCTGCGTCAGCGCCGACGATTGGAAAAAACTCTCCGCGCAAAAGTGATCGGCAAACACGCCACTCATCGTCGATCACAAGCCCCGCGCGATTTTCCCCACCAAGGCCGGGCCTTGATAAATCAGCGAGGTGTAGATCTGCACGAGCGAGGCACCGGCCGCAATTTTTTCGCGGGCATCCTCCAGCGATGAAATTCCGCCGACACCGATGATCGGAATGCGCGCGCCGAGATGGCTTGAAAATTGGCGCAGCACCTCGGTGCTCTTGTCCTGCACCGGCCTACCCGAAAGCCCGCCTGCTTCTTCAGCATAGCGATGACCGCGCACCGCATCGCGATCGAGCGTGGTGTTGGTGGCAATGAGTCCATCGAGCCCGCCATCAAGAAACACCCGCGAGAGATCGCGAATGTGTGCTTCGTCGAGATCGGGCGCGACCTTGAAAAGCAGCGGCACATTTTTGCCATGCTCGGCACGGAGTTTTTGCTGCTCTTTTTTCAGCGTCTCCAACAAACGCGCGCTCGCTTCGGCGCCTTGCAAATCGCGCAAGCCCGGTGTGTTGGGCGATGAAAGATTGACCGCAATGTAGTCGGCTACGCCATAGGCCTTGCGCAAGCACGCGAGATAATCATCCGCTGCGTTTTCGTTCGGCGTGTCCTTGTTCTTTCCGATGTTGAATCCGATGACGCCGCGAAACGATTTGCTGCATCGCACATTTTCCACACCGGCATCGATGCCCGGATTGTTGAAGCCCATGCGATTGATGATCGCTTCGTGCGGCACGAGGCGAAACAAACGCGGCTTCGGATTGCCCGCTTGCGGGCGCGGCGTGATGGTGCCGATTTCGACAAAGCCGAAGCCCAAGCGCCCAAGCGCATCGATGGTGTTGCCTTCCTTATCGAGACCAGCTGCAAGACCAATGCGGTTGGGAAATTTCAAACCCATCACCTCGATCGGTGAAATCAACTCGTCCTCGGGAAAAGCCAAACGCAGCAATCCACTGCGTTCCGCAAATCTCAACGAGGCCATTCCAAGGTGATGCGCCACCTCAGCATCGAGCTTGAAAATCAACGGCCGCAACAAGGGGTAAAGGGCATCGGTCACGCCCGCGAGCCTGCTCACGGCACCACACTTTTGTCGAACCCGATCAAACGGCAAAACCGGCGCTCAAAAACAACGCCAATCGACCAATTTCGCGGGGGCCTCGAAGAAAGATTCAACGATTCCCGCGTCAATTTGTCTCAATAGGTGGACAGGCTGTCCAAATCCGGTGAGGCCGATTCAGGCAAATTTCACTAACTCACTCATTATCAACGATTTATGAAATCAAAATCAAAGGCACAGGGATTGCTGGAATCTCCATTGAGAGGTCTGAGGGCCCCATCAACTCCCCGAAATTGTATTTACAAATGCTATTCAATACATTTAGATGCAATTAAAGGGAATAAAAGCACCCTTGGCTTCGTTTAACCAGTAACCCCCACACGCATATGGCATACGAATCAGAAGGCAGTTTGAAACTCTATCTCCGTGAGATTTCCAGAACGCCGTTGCTCACGGCCGAGGAAGAGGTGGAGCTCGCAGAGCGCATCAAACAAGGAGACCCGGAGGCGCGATCGCACATGATCCGGGCCAACCTGCGCCTGGTCGTGAAAATCGCCCAGGACTATGCCAACTACGGCATGCCGGTCACCGACCTGATCTCGGAGGGCAACATCGGCCTGATGAAGGCCGTCGAGCGCTTCGATCCGGAAAAGGGTGGCAAGCTCTCGACCTACGCCGCGTGGTGGATCAAACAATCGATCAAGCGCGCGCTGGCCAATCAGTCGAAAACCATCCGCCTGCCCGTCCACATGGTCGACAAGATCGCCAAGATGCGCCGCATCGCCGCGATCCTCACCGAGGCACTCGGCCGCGAGCCGACCGACGAGGAATTGGCCGATGAAATTGGTGTGCCGCGCCGCAAACTTGCGATGCTGCGCCAGGCCTCGCACCGCCCGACATCACTCGATGCGCCGATCAACGAAGGCGAGGCCACGGAATACAGCGAGGTCATCAGCGACGATCGCGCGGTCAACCCGCTCGACATGCTCGCCGACAAGAATTTGCACGGCGAACTCGATGGTCTCCTCTCGGTGCTCGACGAGCGCGAGCGCAAGATCATCGACGAACGCTTCGGCCTCAGCGGTCGCAGGGCACTGACGCTGGAGGAGGTCGGACGCGAGTTCGGCGTCACCCGCGAGCGCATTCGCCAACTTCAAAACTCGGCGCTCACCAAGATGCGCCGTGCCTTGCGCAAAAAGGAAAAGCCGACGCCCAAGCCGCTCGCACCCGGCTTGGCCGGCACCTGATGGATTTGTTTCATGTGTTTTGGTTGATCGGTGTTCGGCCGCGGTGGATCGCATCTGCCGCGGCCTTTCATTTTGTCGGAATTCTCCACGGCTCGCACTTTGGAGTGTCCAAAGCAGGGATTTCCCGTCATGATTGCTGCGCACCCATCGTATCCCAAACATGCCCCGAGTGACCATCACCGTGCCGGGAGGATTCCCGCAGCCCTACCGCTTTCAGCTTGATCACAAGTCGGTGGTCATCGGGCGCATGAATGAAAATGACATTCAGGTCGATTCCGCATCTGTTTCCTCGCGACATGCTGAGATGACCCGGATCAAGGGCGGCTATGAGCTGCACGATCTCGGATCGACCAATGGCATCAAGCTTGATGGCAGACTGGTGCCCTATGTTGCGTTGCATGATGGCATATCCGTTGAGCTCGGCGATGTGGTCTTCGGTTTTGAATTGACCCCCGAAGAACGTGCGGCGCTCGACATGGAGGCCTCCGTTGGACTGAAACCCGAGCCGGTGGAAAAATCCATTTCTGCGACTCCGCAACAATCCTATGGCCCGCCAAAAGTACCGGCGGCGAGACAGCCTGCACTGCCAACGCGGGCCGCAAACAACGGCAACACCGGATTGCTTCTTCTTGTTTTGGCGCTTCTTGCGTTTTGCTTTGGCATGGCATTTCGCTTCAAGAGCGAGACCGGGCACTCGTGGCTGGAGACCGTGTTGAGCAAATATGTGACCAACAAGGTCACTCCTCCTCCGGGGAAATAGTTCCCGGAAAAACGTTCCTTCCTCTGCCTTGTTTTTGGTTTGGAGTTGAGTTGTCGCGTGCTTCGACTAGCCTGCGCGCGTATGTTTCACCCGAAATGGTCATTCGTTACGGTCGCTGTCCTCGCGACATGCATGCAAGTTCGCGCGCAGGATGAGGCGGCAATGCAGGAAAGCATCATGGTGATGGAGGCGTATTCCGGCAAGGTGCTCGTCGCCTCCAACGCCTCTGCCAAACGCCCGATCGCCAGCCTCACCAAAATCGCAAGCGGCGCCGTCGCCGTCGATTGGGCCACCGCCACCGGAACGGATATCTCGACGGCGCGAATCAGCGTGCCCCAGACCGTCACCCTCGTCGGCGGACCCAACCCGATGAACCTCCAACCCGGCGACCAAATGACCGTTCGCGATGCCCTCTACGCGGCACTGCTCGCATCCGACAACCTCGCGGCACTCAGCGTGGCCGACCATGTCGGACGCGAATTGATTTCACGCCGCGGTAAAAGCGGCGATCCGGTCGGCGAGTTTGTTGGCGAAATGAACCGACTCGCGAAGTCCTTGGGCATGACGCAAACCCGCTTTGCCAATCCCCACGGCCTCGAGCGTCCCGGCGCGAAGGCATTTTCCACCGCTGCCGATGTCGCACGGCTCTCGGTCTACGCGATGCGCCGCAACGCCTTCACATTCATTGTACGCCAAAAGGAACGGCAGATCACCGTCCATGGCGCGTCCGGCCCGCGCAACTACATGATCCGCAATTCTAACGAGCTGGCAGGTGAGCCAGGAATACTTGGCGTGAAAACAGGTACGACATCATCTGCCGGTCCCTGCGTATCGGTATGCATGGAACGCGATCCATTGGTTCGGACCAAACCGGACGGCTCGAAAGGCGCTACGCCACGGCGCCTCATCGTGGTCGTGCTGAACAATCCCGACCGTTTCTCACGCGCACGCTCGCTCATCCGTCAAGGTTGGGCGGTCTACGATCCATGGCTTTCCGCTGGCGCGCCGGTGAAAGACAAGCGCCGGGAAATCATCAGCGTGCCGGATCCAAGCTGATGCCGCGAGCGATCCACTCGCCGCACAGGATCGGTTCCGAATTCTCAAAACATCAAAGATCATGAAAATCGGAATTCTCAACAGCGGCGGCGATTGCCCCGGACTCAATGCGGTGATCCACGGCGTCGTCGGTGCGGCCGATCAACTCGGCTGGGAAGTCATCGGATTTCGCGATGGTTTCGAAGGCCTGCTGCCACCGGGCGACTACTGCGTGCTCAAGCCGGAGAACACGATCGACATTCTCAAGCTCGGCGGAACGATTCTCGGAAGCTCCAACAAAGGGCATTTTGCCGCAAAAATCGGCACGGGCGACATCGCCGAAGTGCCAGCGGAAATCGTCGCCAAAGCCAAACGCACGATCGACCAACTTGGCATCACCGCACTGATCGTCGTCGGCGGCGATGGCTCGCTCACCACCGGTTTGCAACTTTACCGCGAAGGCTGGCCCATCGTCGGCGTGCCCAAGACCATCGACAATGATCTCGGCGCCACCGCCATGACTTTCGGTTTCAACAGCGCCGTGGAAACCGTCGTCGACAGCCTCGACCGCTTGCATACCACCGCGGCAAGCCACAAGCGCGTGATGGTGCTCGAAGTGATGGGACGCCATGCCGGATGGATCGCGCTTTGGGGCGGCATCGCCGGCGGAGCAAATGTGATCCTCTTGCCGGAGATTCCTTTCGAGCTCGATCAAATTTCGGAGTTCATCAAACAACGCGACGCGCAGGGCCAGCACAGCACCTTGGTCGTTGTGGCCGAAGGCGCAAGCATGCCGAATGGAGGCGGAGTCGTCACACTCGATGCGAATTGTGGCGGCGAAGTACGCCTCGGAGGCATCGGCGAACAAGTCGCCAAAAGTTTGCAAAAACTCACCGGCAAAGAAACCCGCGCCTGCATACTCGGTCACCTCCAACGCGGCGGCGCACCCACCTCACTCGACCGCATCCTCGGCGTGCGCTTCGGCGTGATGGCCGTAAAGCTCGCCGAGCAAGGTCAGTTCGGACGCATGGTGAGCTATCAATCCTATCACGTCGGATCCGTGCCGATCGAAGAAGCCGTGCACCAGCTCCGCCTTGTCGAACCCGAAGGCGAACTCGTCCAAGCCGCCCGGGCCATCGGCATCTGCTTCGGCAACTGAAGCAACGACTTCAGTCACATAGGCCTTTGATATCAGACCGAAGCCGATTGGCTGTCATTAAAGTATGGCAAGACTTTCCAGAAAGTCCCGGCTTCCGAGCACCGCATCCTCGCCGGCCACTTCGAGCGTGGTGTGGCCATCGAAGCCGGCTTCGAGCAGCGCACGATAGACCGCCTCGATTCCCACCACACCCGAACCGAGTGCAATCGTCGCCATGCCACAGCCAAAGACTTTGCCCCGCTGGGACTCCATCTCCGCAGGCATGTCTTTCCAATGCACATGCTCGATCTTCGCGCCGAACTTGCGGACATAGGCAACGGGATCACCACCACCCAGCCAGAGGTTGCCGGTGTCCAGATTCAACCCAAGCGCGGGCGAGTCGCATTCGTCGAGCAGGCGTTCAGTTAGCGCGATGTTGTCGGAAACAGGGCCATGCGGTTCGAAGAGAATCTTGACTCCCATATCCTCGGCGAGTCGCAACGGTTCGTGCAGTTTTTCCCGCACCAGAAGAATCGCCTCGGACTCGGTGAGTTTCTTGCCGAATGCGGTCGAGGGTTCGCCCTCGGTGGTGATCACATGCCGCACCCCGATGGCCGCCGCGGATTTCACGGCCTTGATGATCTGCGCGGTGCCGTAACGCCATGGGGCGCACGGGTCGAGCAGGTTGGCGTGCGCGCACCAGGCCGATATCTGCAGGCCGTGCTTGGCAAAAAGCCTGGCGATGTCGTGCGGGTTCGCATCCAGACTCGCGAGGGCGGTGAAACCGAAGTCAACACCCAGACAGGCACCATCTGAATTGTCGGTGACATCGGCATACGTGAAACCCCAACGGGCGATTTGCTCGAGTTGGACTTCCAGCGGTCGATACGGGGTGTTGGCGGCGAAACAGCCTGTTTTCATGGTAGTTATTCGGCTTGGTTTTTTCTTACGATCGCATCGACCGGCCAGACATCGAGGTCGGAGGTCAGCGGGAAATCCACGCGATCGCCGGTGAGCGCGGAGACATACAGGGCGAGGTTGAGCTCGCCGGTCAGCAACTGGTTGCTCGCGCCCAAGTCGGGTTCCGGGCCGCCTTCCATCCAGTCGAAGAGCGCGTTCCAAACCCCGAGCCAGACATCGGCGCCGTAGGCTGGCAGCGTGAATTCCTCGAAGCCATCCTTGGTTTGAAGGATGCCCTTGGCTTCGTCCACGAGCCGGATCGTCCCCTCGCTGCCTTGGATCTGCATGCAATAAGAACCGATCGCGCTGCCACCATCGAGGAGGGCCTTGCAACCATTTTCAAAATGAAAATACCCCATCCCATGCTCCTCCATCTGGTGGCCGAACGAGCGCAAATCGCGTGTCCGCGTCTGGCCAAACGCCCATTTCACCGGGCAGTCGGAATTCAGGAACCGGAAGATATCGAGCCAGTGCGCGCCCCACTCGGAAAGATCCCAGTCGGCGATTCCCGCGCTCATCAGCTCCGGCTTGCCGATGCGTCCGGCGTCGATCAGGGCCTTGGCATGAATGAAGATCGGCTGATAGCGCCGCATGTGGTTGACCACGATTTTCACGCCCGTTTCTTCAATCAATGCGCGAAGTTTTCCGATCTCGGCGGGCGAGTTCAGAAACGGTTTCTCGCAGAAGATACCTTTCACCCCGGACCGCGCGGCAGCCTCGATCATTGGGTAGTGCAGGCCGACATAGGTGGCGAGCGCCACGACATCCGGCTTGAGATCGCGCAGCATTTCCGCGTAATCGGTGAATCCTTTGGGAATGCCGAACTTCTCGCTCCAGACACGGAGGTTTTCGTCGCTGATGTCCACACCCGCCGCTAGGTTGCCGCGGGTCTGGTTGGCCAGAGTCTCGGCGTGGACGTAACCGATTTTGCAGCCGTCCTTGGGGCCGTCTTGTTTGGCTTTGCCCACGCCCACCAGGGCGATGCGATAGGGAGTTTGTTTTTGGTTCATGGATCTGAGTGGTTGTTTTGAAATGGAAATCAGGAAAGAAGCCAGCCCACCGAGTTGGTCCATAGTTGCCGCATGGCCGGGCACTCGAAGGCCCGCAGGTCGTGGCCGTTCGCGAGATAAACGAGTTTTCCCGCTCCCGGCGCGCCGCGTCCGCCCTCGGCGGTGAAGACCATCGGGAGGCGCTGCCCCCCGAACTCCGCCCACGCATGGGCGACCGGCTCGAGTCCCGGCTGGATGTGGAGGTTGTAATAAAGCTCGTCGAAGAGCGTGTAGTCGCCCACGCCGTCCATGACCGGATGAGCCGAGGGCGGCGCGCTCACGTGGTAATCCGCAATCGGGGAATGATTGGTGCGCCCCTCCCCGGTCCACACCCAGTTGATCCCGATGAGCCGCGTGAAAACTTCCGAGTCATCATAACTGGCGATGGCGCCGTGGTGAAGGAGCACCGGCCGCCCCGAGGCGATGTAGGCGCTCAAGGCCGCCTCGTGCTTCGGATCGAGAGGGGTGTAACTGCCCGGATGTGAGTCGTTGCTTAGGGAATAGAACAACCCCATCAGCACGAGCAGGTCGGTTTCCTGCAGGTGGTCAAAAACATCTTTGTCCTCGTTGATGGCGTAGTCGTAGGAATCGCCCAGCCAGGTTTGAATCTGTCGGGCCTGATCAGCAACGGGATGAAAGTCGGGGCCTCCGACATGAAAGGTGATAAGGGGTTTTTTCCGTGTGGTCATCGCGGTGACTGGTATTGATTTACGGCCCGCTCCGCAAATATTTGCAGTGGTGTTTCATCATCCACTGGTGGTAATTTAACACCATGCCACCGCACACGCTTCCCATCTGGGATCTCCCCATCTCTGCCGCCCCCAAGCTCGAGTTCAGCGGCGTCGGCCGCCATGGCGAGCTTGATCCAGCCCATGCTTACCACTATCCGCGTCACTGGTGCCTGCACGCTTACCAATACCGAGGCATCCTCACCATCGACGGCACGCCTCACGAGGTGCATCCCGGCACGGTCTCCCTGGTTCCGCCCGGCGCTCGATTCGAACACCGGTGGCCGGGCCCGGACTGCGTTCACTTCTTTGCGATCTTCGGGCTATCCCGCCGCGGCGCGACATCGGCGCCCATTCCCGCACTGCTCCGGCTCGGAGCGCGTTTCGAAGCCTTCAAGGATTCCATGGAGCCGGTTGTTTACGGCGCTGCAACGCGACCCTTGAGAGCCGCCGCGCGGCTTTGGGATCTGCTGTGGACATTGGCGGAGTTTCCGGAAAACGCCTCCGAGAACGCCGGCCCGCATCCGGCGCTCATGCGTGCTCATCGCTGGATGCAGGATCACCCGGCGGAGTTGCTGCGCCTGCCTCAACTCGCCGCCCACTGCTGCGTGTCCGGCAACCACCTGATCCGCCTCTTCCACAAAGAACACGGCATGGGGCCGGCCGAGTGGCATCGTCTCAATCGCATCCGTCGGGCCGAACAACTGCTCCGGCACTCGAGCCTAACCGTGAAGGCCGTGGCGATCGAAACCGGGTTTACCGATCTTCAGCAGTTCAACAAACTGGTCAGAAAACACTGCGGCAACTCGCCAAGGAACCTGCGCTAACCCGCGCGAAAGCGGGAGCGAAGCATAGGTTTATTTTTGATTAGGGAATAAAGAAGGTTCAATGATTCAGTCACATAGGCCTTTGAGATAATCCAAGCTGCGCTTGATGCACTCGAACGGATCGCTGGGACAGGTATCTTGCTCGACGATGAACCATTTGCAGCCTGCGGCCTCGGCTGCGGCAAGGATTTGCGGGATGTTCATATTTCCATGGCCGACCTCGGCAAACTGGCGTTCACCTTGTGCCGTGACGGTGTAGTCTTTCACATGCAGCAGCGGCAGACGCCCGGCGAGGCGGCGGCATGCTTCGGCAGGATCACCACCGCCGGCCTGGACCCAATGGATGTCGAGTTCGGCTTGAAGGTGCTCTGGTGAAGTGCGGGCAAAAATTTCATCCAGCACGGTGCGGCCATCGCGTTGGAAATACTCGAGGGCGTGGTTGTGATAACACAGCGTCATGCCAGCGCGGTGCAACACGGCACCTGCGGCATCGAGGCCGGCAATCATCTTCTCCACCTGAGCGACATCCGACATTTCGACACCGGCGGGATAGGCATAAACCGCATGTGTGATGCCAAACTCACCCAAACGATCCACCACCTGCTGCGGTTGATTCAAAATCATTTCCGTCGACTCGTGGCTGGAGCAAATTTGCAAACCGGCATCGCGAACGATTCTTGCCGCTTCCGCGGGAGGCAAACCTGCCGTTCCCGCAAGCTCGACGGCATGAAAGCCGATCTCGCGAACACGCTTGATCGTTGCCGCGAAATTATCAGGGGTTTCGGTGAAGTCTCTCAGCGTGTAAAGCTGAACGGCGATTTGTTCGGTTTTCATATTGGGTTGATCAGCGGTATTTGGCCTGAAGCGTGCGACCTTGTTTGGCACTCTGCACGGCGAGGTCGATGATGTGGATGGGGCGGCGCGACCACTCGGGCGTGATGACGAGCTTCGTGCCCTTGGTGAGGTGATCGGCGATGTTTTGATAAAAGCAGTGCCATTCGTCGGGGCGGTGCCTGCCTTCCTCCAAGGTGAGTGACTGGCCGTTGCGCGAACGCAATTGGTAGCCGCTGTTGTAGCCGTGGATGTCAGTAATGTAGCTGCCCTCGGTGCCCGTGATTTCGAGCGTGCCGGGCTTTTTGTTTGAGTCAATCGCGCTGATCGTGAGTTGCATCCAAACACCGTTGCGGAAACGGATGGTGGCGCTGGCTTCGTCCTCGATGGTGTCTTTTTTCCACTTTGTTTTCGGTGCCCAGTAGCCGGACTTCGCAAAGCCGCTCACCTCAACCACTTCGGAGTCGATGAGTTGCAGGCTGTATTCCAGCAAGTGCACGCCCCAATCGTAGAGGATGCCGCCGGAAATGCTGCGGCTGCCGCGCCACCAGTCGCCGGGCTGCGATCGCTCACCCATCCGCGCCTCAACGCGCACGATCTCGCCGATGCGCTTGTTTTTCTTGATGTGATCGATGGCGCTGAGAATGCACCCGTCCCAGTGGCGGTTGTGGTAGGTCGAGAGCACCACGCCGGACTTCTTGGCAGCGGCGATCATGGCGTCGCACTCGGCGGTGGTGATGGCCAGCGGCTTTTCGCAAACCACATGGCGGCCGGCCTTGAGACATTGTAGCGCGAGCTTCGCGTGCGTGTTGTGTGGCGTGATGATTGTGACGAGGTTCACATCCGACTTGCGGAGCATCTCGGCGACCGTCGAGTAAGTCTGAATCCCCGGAAAATCGGTCTCGGCGACTTTCAAGCGCTCGGCATCGACCTCGCAGACGGCCACCGGCGTCATTCCGGCCTGTTCCATTTCCTTGAGATGGCCGCGCCCCATGTTGAAAGCCCCGCCATAGCCGATGACTCCGACGCGGATGTCTGATGCGTTTTTGTATTTTTTCATGATGTTGTGTTTGTTGGAAATCAAAGTGCGTTCCCTGCCCAGAGGATGCCATTGAGGGACATTTGGAAAACCTGCGGATATCTATCGAACTCGGCGGGATCGTGTCCAAGTGCCGAGTAGAAAACGCGACCCATGCCCCAGTGTTTTGTCCACACGACAGGCATCGTGCAGGTGCGTTCCTCAAATGTATAGTCCGCCTCGGCCAGCACCCGGACGCTGGGATCCATGAGCATATAGTATTGCTCGGAGTGGTAGGGCAATTCCGTCGGCAGGCCCCGCATGATCGGATCCTCGGCTTGGGTGACCCGCGCCGTGTAATCGCCTACATGGGGGTGCCCGACAAAATGTCCGCCGACCATCCATTCATAATCGAGATCGCCACGAAAGGCATCCCCCATCCCTCCATGAATCCCGCCAAGCCCAACTCCCGCACGCACGGCGTCCCGCAGGCCGGCGCTTTCCTCAGGGGAAAGCTTGCCGCAGGTCCAGCAGGGAAAAATGACATCGAATGTCTTGAGCCAGTCGGCATCTGCAAGGCGATCCAGAGCGGTGATCGTCTCTGTTTTCCATCCACGATCGATCAGCGCGGAGTTAAATTTATGGACGATCTGTTCAGGCTTGTGACCATCCCAGCCGCCTTGAATAAACAGAATCTTTGGCGTTTTCATTTTTGTGAGACAACCTATGACAGGTTCCAGCCTCTTCCACCATGGACATTCATTTCAAAAACCTGTCTTTTCCGGTCAACTTCTGGAACGCTCATGAAGATTCGCTGCGCTCCCTGCTTCCGCTGAATCAAATTGGCTTCATCGCCCACAAGACCGGCTGGGTACGCAACCAGTTCGACAGCGCGAATTTTTCATTGATCCTCAACGGCGGTGGAGAGTTCCATAAAAATGGTAAGGCTTGGAAAGTTGAGGCTCCCTGTGTGATCACGCAGTGGAATGGCTATCTTGAGTACGGCCCTTCAGAACCCCATGAATACTGGACCGAGCTTTACCTCGTCTACCCCAAAGAGCTGATGCCAAAATTTGTGCAATGCGGATTTGTCGAGGAATCGCGACCGGTGTGGCCCATCTCAAATCCCTCGGCGCTTAGGCCGCTTCTCGAAGAATTGGCACGGTGTCTTGCCACCAGGGAAAAACCCGCGCGCATCGACCGCATCGCCGAACGAATCATTCTCGAGACCCTTGTACCTCCGAATGTCCCACCCTCTTCTCAAATTTCCGAGGCATTGGAAGCGATTCGAAAAAACTGGCAAGCGCCGCCGGATCTGGAGACCCTCGCCAACAAATGCAAAATGTCGGTTTCCACCTTTCAACGCCGATGGAATGAAGCCATGGGAATCACCCCGGCTCGCTACGCTCTTGGGTTAAGACTTCAGGAGGCGTGCCGACTTTTGATCGAAACCAGCGACTCGATTTCAGAGGTCGCCAATGCCTGCGGCTTCGATGATGAATTTTATTTCTCCCGCTGTTTCCGCCGAGAATTCGGCAGCCCCCCGCGCACCTACCGCAAGGAACATCTCATCCGCAGCGGGCTAGATCAATGAGTCGGGCCGGGGCGGGCTCGTTTTTTCTAGGCGCCAACGAGACAACGCGACCCATGAGGACTGCTCACTGGAGCAAGGGCTTGAAGGCATCCGGCGAAACATCCAAGGATCATTGAAATGCAGGACGAACTATTCGCGCACCCGACACCGGGCTTTGCCGCCACGCGCAAGGACGCGCTCCAGCAACTCGATGCCTTCATCCCGTTTGCCGGACGCTACTCACGCGACCGCAATCATGTGCTCCCGGGTCACACCAATGTGTCGAAGCTTTCCCCAGCGATTCGTCATCGCCTCATCCTCGAATCCGAATGCGCGGCAGCTCCGCTCTGCCGTTATGCCGCATCGACCGTCGAGAAGTTCACCCAAGAAGTCTATTGGCGCCGTTATTGGAAAACTGGCTCTCGCTGCGTCCGCAGGTGTGGGCCGATTACCTCGATGAACTTGCCGTGCTTCAAAACGACCCAAGCATGGAAGCCACACGCGCGCGCGCCGCACGCTGCGAAGCTGGCGAAAGCCCGATCGCCATCATGAACCACTTTGCGCGCGAGTTGATCGCGACCGGTTACCTTCACAATCACGCCCGCATGTGGTTTGCCGGATGGTGGATTCATATCGAAAGACTTCCCTGGCAACTTGGGGCCGACTTTTTTCTTCGACACCTCCTCGATGGTGACCCGGCTTCTAACACGCTCTCATGGCGCTGGGTCGCCGGACTTCAAACTCCGGGAAAAATCTACCTGCCCCGCCGTAGCAATTTGGAAAAATACCTGCCAAGCGAAGTGCTCGAGGTGAATCATGAAGGCCTTGAGCAACTCGAACATCCCCAGGCATTGATCCTCACCACCGAAGCGCGACCGGCGATCACCCGCCCTTCACTTCCACACACGCCATCGCTTCACGAAGGCCGCATCGGCATCTGGATTCATGAGGAAGATCTTCTCATCGAACAAAGCCCGCTCACATCGCTTCACCCGAAGGCCATCATCGCCCCCCGCGACACCGCCACATGGACTCGCCTCCGTTATCCGGAAATCAAAACCACCTGGCTGCTAAGTGCGATCGACGATGCAGCGAAGCGCGCAAGCAACACCTTCGGAATTGATGTCGAAGTCTCCAGCGATTCATCCATCACCCAGGCGCTCGTAAATTGGGCGAACAAAAATAAACTCCAGCAAATCGCCACGATGCGACCCGAGATCGGACCGCTTCACGATCAACTCGACCACCTGCAAGCTGCTCTATCAAATGTCGGCATCGAACTCATCTTCTTCGACAGTCCCGAAGACCTCGCTCTCCGACCCCTCGCCACCGGAGGTTTTTTTGGCTTCTGGGAAAAGATGCAGAAAACTCTGGGATCAGTCATGTGACATGCTGGCTGCCAAAAACCGCCTGCGCAAATTGCGTCAAGTTTGCAGGCTCTGCAGGCTCGGCCGCAACCTCGAGGAATTTCCATACGCCTAGATTTTTATAAAGGGACAGTCCTTTTATACGAATTTCCCTTGCCATCTGCTTTTGGCCCGTTATCCTCTCCTCCATGCGACAAGCACGCTGGCTGGCGGAGTGGCGGAATTCGGAGTCCAAACCGGTCTTCTACCACTGCATTTCACGCGTCGTCGACCGGCGCTTTGTCCTCGGGGCCCAGGAAAAGGAGAAATTCCGCGCGCTGATGCGCATGTACGAGAAATTTTCCGGCTGCCGGGTCACTTCCTACTGCCTGATGGACAATCACTTCCATCTCCTGCTCGAGGTCCCGCCGATGCCGAAAACCAGCGCGTCCAATACCGAGCTTTCCAACCCAAGCCTGTCCAATGCCGGCCTGCCCCATGCCGGCCTTACCGACACCGAACTCCTCCAGCGCATATCCTCCCTCTACAACGAAGCCTTCGTTGCAACCGTCGCCAAGGAACTTGCCGATGCGCGCAAGCTCGTGAAAGCCGGCCTCGCTGAGGAATCCGTCGTCGTAGCGCAGATCCACGAGCGCTTCACCTATCGCATGCATGACCTTGGCGAGTTCATGAAAGGCCTGCTGCAGCGCTACACCCAGTGGCACAACCGCATCCACGAACGCAGTGGCCGACTTTGGGAAGACCGCTTCAAAAGCGTCATCGTCGAAGACGGCGTCGCGGCCCGAACGATGGCAGCCTACATCGACCTCAACCCAGTGCGCGCCGGCCTTGTGAAAGATCCGGCCGAATACCGCTGGAGCAGCTATGGCGAAGCGATTGGCGGCGGCGCGAAAGGAAATGGAAAAACCGCGCGCGCTGGGCTTGTTCGAGCATGGGGCGCGCACAAGGGCATGCTGGCCGATGCCGCATTGTGGTCGGGCGAAGTTTCACGCTCGTACCGCAAAATGCTCATGGCCCATGCGGTGGAAAAAACTTCCGAGAGCATCGGACCCGATGGTTCTTTGGTGCGCAAAACCACGCGCAAGGGCATTCCGAAAGAGCCGCACAAAAAGCTCACGCCAGAGGAGCAAGCCGTCAAACAGCAACGCGATGGCGAAATCCCTTTCGCCCGCATGCTTCAGCATCGCATCCGTTACTTCACCGACGGGGCCGTCATTGGCAGCCGCATCTTTGTCGATGAAGCCTTCGCTAATTCCCGCTCACGCTTCGGCCCAAAACGAAACTCCGGCGCCCGCAAGATGCGCGGCAATGCCACTGCCGCAGGCACTATGCTCTGGAGCATGCGCGACCTGCGAAAGGGGATTGGGTAAACTGCTGAAGACTCGCATAATCGTTATGCTGCAAGCGCCGAGTAATTCATCATCAGAGCAAAAAGTCAGTTCCTTGATTGCGGATTGAGAGAAAATTGGATGTGCTGTAAAAAAATTGGTCCTTCAGCCACATTAGCCAGTTTTTTCGTTCTCTCATCCCATGTCCCGTACTGCCAAATTCATACTCCGAATTGCCATCTTAGGCATGATCGCGGCTTATGTACTCGTGGACTTTTTTGTTTTTAAGGGGCCGCTAAGCCAGATCATCGATCGCAGCCTGTCGAGCAGGCCTGATGTCGTCGCCCGCGTTGGCAGCCACTTCATCACGCGCAGCCAGGTCGAGCGTGCCATGCACGAAAACCTCTGGCTGGAGGGAAAACCCATCGATTCGCTCAGCTCCGCCGAAAAAACAAAGGCCCACGAAACAGCGCTCGAAGGGCTGATCGATCACGCCCTGCTTCGCGACAAAATCGCGGGCGACACACATTCGATCCGCATCAGCGACAATGAAATCAACGCCCGACTGCGAGCGATGCTCAGCCGCTTCACCACCAAGGGCGAAATGGAAAGCTCGATGCGCGGCCAAGGCATCGCGAACGAAAGCGAACTCCGCGCAAGGGTCGCCGCGCAAATGCAGCAGGAGAAGTGGATCGAAACAAAAATCGCGCCGATGATCCTCGTAAGCGATGAAGAAGCGCGTGCGTGGTTCGATCAAAACGCCGCGTCGATGGCGATGGGCGAGCGGATCGAGGTCCGCCACATTTTCATGGCAGCGATGGATCACCCGCAGTCGGAGATCGATGCCAAGCTGGGCGCGGCGCGCGAAAAACTGAAATCCCAGCGCAAAGACTTTGCTACGCTCGCCCGCGAATTCAGCGACGACCCCGCAAGCAGGGAACGAGGTGGCTCGCTCGGGTGGATGTCAAAGGCTCGCCTGCCCGCCGATTTTGCCGCAGCAGCCTTTTCTCTGCCCATCGGCCAACCCGCCATCATTCGCAGCAGCCTTGGCTCGCACCTGGTCGAGCTCACCGCTCGCAAACCTGCCGAAGCAGTCAACTTCGAGGAAATGAAACCCGAGGTGATCGCCGCCCTCGAAGCCATCAAACGCGGCCAAGCCATCACCGAACTTCGCCAAAAAATTCGCGCGCCATCGAAGGACATCACCATCTTCAGCGAACGAATGACGTGGTAAGGCGATGCGGTCCGCTGAGAAGAAATAGCCGATGGATGAGCGTATTCATTTGAGTTCGGACCTTTCGGAATGCCTTTGCCGCATTGGCGGCAATTTTTAAAAACCGCCAAACGGACTTGGCATGGCAGGAGCGAAGCAAAGGCAAAAAGGTCTCTGCCAAAGAATTCCCTGCCAAGCATCCCTGCCCATTCATTTCTGCCATTCGACCACCTCGACGGGGGCTTCGGGCAGGGCGTTTAGGAAGGATTTGCCGTAGCGTTTGGTGAGTATCCGATTGTCGAGGATGCAAACGAGGCCTTCGTCGCGGGCCGTGCGGATCAGGCGGCCGACGCCTTGGCGGAGTTTGAGAATCGCTTCGGGGACGGAGTATTCGTTGAAGGGGTTGCCGCCTTCGGCCTCGATCGCTTCGAGTCTTGAGGCGGTGAGCGGGTGATCCGGCACCGCGAAGGGCAGGCGGGTGACAATCACATTCGAGAGCGCCTCACCGGGCACATCGACGCCGGTCCAGAAGCTGTCGGCACCAAACAGCACGCTGTGGATGTCGTGGCGGAATTCCTCGACCATTTTGTGGCGCGGCATCCCCTCGCCTTGCATCAGCAAGCGCCAACCTTTTTTTCGCAAAAATCCCTCAAGTCGCGTCGCCGCATCGCGCATTGTGCGGTAGCTGGTGAACAGCACGAAGGCCCGACCCTCACTCGCCGTCAACGACTCGCAGATCCCGCGCGCGAGCATTTCGTCGTAGCGCGGCGTGCCAGGATCGGGGATTGATTTGAAAATTTTCACCCGCATCTGGCGCTCGTAATCGAAGGGGCTGCCGATGCACAGGGCGCGGGCTTTTTCGGCGCCGACTCGGCCACGGAAGTACCCGAGTTGCGGGTCGCCAACGCCCAGCGTCGCGCTGGTGAGCACCACGCTTTTGCCCTCGCCGAAAAGTAGCGGGCGCAGCCGCTCGGCCACATTCACCGGTGCGGCCTGCAAGGTGTACTGCGTTTCATCGCGGCCACCACGCTCGACCCAGTAGACGCTTTCCTCAGACGACTGATCGAGGAACTCCGCCACTGCGCCGTGGACTTCGCGCAAGCGGCGCGAGGCGTCTTGCAGTTCGGCGCGCGAGTTTTCCGATTCGACATCGGCCGCGAGCGCATCGATTTCCTGCCACAGCTCGCGCAGCGGTGCGGCGATCGTGTTGTCGACAAGCTCCGGTTGGCGCACGCGGCATTCCTTGGCGTATTGCCCGAAGTTGGAGGCCTCGCCGACCTGATCAAAAAAAAGATCCGATGCGAGCAAGGCCTGCTCGGCCGCCTGCATCGCCGTTGCCTTGCGATAGGACTTCAGCAGACCCTTGCGAGTGCGCGGATGGTAAAGCCTTTGCAGCTCGAAGCGCAGCGACGATTGCGATACGCGCAGACCGAGCTGCACCGCCGCCACCTGCTCGATGGTGTGGGCCTCGTCGAGGATCGCGAAATCATTCGGGAAAATAAAACCGCCGGGTTTTTTCTCATCGTCCTCGCCGAGCTCGGTCTCGAGCAACGCAAAAAACAGCGTGTGGTTCACCACGATCAGGCGCGCGTCGGCCGCCGCCTTGCGGGCTTCTTGGAAAAAACAATTTCCGCGCGGCCCGCAATGCCGCGTCGTGCAAATGTGCGCCTCACTGCAAACTTGCAACCACACGCGGACCTGCGGTTGGAAGTCGAGATCGCTCAGCGTGCCGTCGCGGGTTTTTTCCGCCCATTTGCGGATCGTCTCGAGCTCTTCATTTTCCGAGCCAGTGAAAAGGTCGCCCGATTGCTCGAGCGCCCGACGCAGGCGTGCCGGGCAAAGGTAATTTTGCCGACCCTTGAGCAGAACGGCCGGCAACTCGTCGCCGATCATTTTGCGCACGATCGGGATGTCCTTGCGCACGAGTTGTTCCTGCAAATTGATCGTGTGAGTGGAAATGACCCCCTTTCGGCCGGTCTCGAGCGCAAACTTTGCAGCAGGCAAAAGGTAGGCGAGCGATTTTCCAACGCCCGTGCCCGCCTCGGCCACCAGCGGACGCGAGCCGGTAAGGGCCTCGGCCACCGCCACGGCCAGCGCTTGCTGCTGCGGGCGAAATTCGAAATCCCGCGATTTTGCCAACTGCCCCTTTGGCGAAAATGCATCGTGCACCGCGTCGCAAAAACCCGGTGTCGCTTGGCCATCCGAAAGAGCAATCATCCGCGCCCATCGGATCCCGCAACTCGCCCGCTGACAAGCCGCATGTTCCAATCCCGACAACGCGCTCGACAGAGACCGCCCGCCACGGCCATCGTGAGTGCCGATCAAGCCCATGAGCCAACTCTTCACCCGATCCGCCCGCCTCATGGTGATTCCGGCGCTGGCATTCGCCGGCGCGCTGCTCTGCGCGTGGTTGCTGCCGGGTGAGATTCGCGTCGTGCGGGAACACCTCGCCGGATTTCCCGATGCCGACACCACCACCCACTGGCTACGCCCGGTAGTGCTTGCCGCGCTGTGTTTTTTGCCGGCCATCGGCGCCTGTTTTTACGCGCTCGGCGGCGAACTCGATCGCTACATCGCTCGAAGCTTTCTCAGCATTTTCTGTATCTGCCTCGGATCGCTCATGATGATCTGGCTGCTCATCGACCTCAGCGACAAGGTCGGCGATCTTCAAGGCGCGGAAAACATGCTCGCTTCGCTCATCGCGGTTTACAGCACTCACGCGCCCGCCGTGCTGCTTTTGCTTTTGCCCTACGGTCTGCTGCTTTCGCTGCTCTACTGCCTCAGCCAGTTGTCCGCCTCGCGCGAGATCATCGCGATGATTCAATCCGGCCGCGGCATCGTGCGCATCACGCTGCCACTGGTGATCGCCGGCATCATCTGCACGATTTTTGGCATGGGCCTCAACTACCAGTGGGCGCCGATCGCCGAAGGCAGGAAGGATGAAGTGATGGCCAACGCCAAAGGCGAAGTCGCGCAGGAAGCGACTCGCGTGCTTTTCAACAACGCACCGAAAAGACGCCTATGGATGATCGGCGCTTTTCCACACGATTATCAAAAAGGCGCGCCGCTCAAGTTTATCGAAATCACCACCAGCAATGCGCAAAACCAAATCGAAACGCGATTGAGCGCTGACAGCGCAAGTTGGGATCGCGAAACACGCCGCTGGACATTTGAAAATGCCACTATCGGCACGCATCACGACGGCGGGCCGCCGGAATTTGAAAAAATCAACGGACCTCTGATCGTCGATTCGTTTGAAGAAACGCCGATGCAATTGATCAAGCCCGGTTTGAGTGCCGAGCACCTTGGCATTCCCGATCTCAGCAGCTGGCTCAAATCGCGCGCCGAAGGCCTCAACTTCGCCGATCCCGCGCCTTACCGCACCGAATGGCATTACCGCTGGGCGATGCCATTCACCTGCCTCGTAAGCGTGATGCTTGCCGTTCCGCTGGCAGTGAATTTTTCGCGTCGCGGCCCCGCTGGCAGCATCGCGTTGGCAGTGGGCTTCTCGGCGATCATGCTTCTGATCAGCACGATCGTACTCGCCTTTGGGCACGCTGGAGACATGCCACCCGTGATGGCCGCATGGCTGCCGAACCTCGCATTTTTTGGCTTCGGAGTTTACCTTTTCAAACAACGCATCCACGGCCGCCCGCTATTCAAACGCTCGCGAAAAACGCAAAGCGCTTGAGGCACCGGCCCTTGAATTTATTTCACTCATCACCCCACCTCATCACTCATCATGGCCCTTGCTGAATCCTGGCATGTTCGCTCCCGCTCACGCGAGTGCGCGGCAACCCAACAACCCTTTGCCGATGGCGACACCATCATCACCGCGCTGTTTCCCGATCCCGAATCGAGCGGCTACCTGCGGCGCGATTATTCGCCCGAAGGTTGGGAATCACTGCCCGCCGATGCGGAAGTGCCCTTCTCGTTTTGGAAGTCCCGCTACGCGGCACCAGGCGGCGAGCAAACGGTCAATCCGATGGAAAAACTCAGCGCCGAAGAAATCCTGCGGCGCTTGGTCGATGAGGACAAGGAGCACACCGAAAACACGCGCTACATTCTTGCGGTGATGCTCGAACGCCAAAAACTTTTGCGCGAAACCGACAACCAACGCACGCCCAACGGCATCCTGCGAGTCTACGAGCATCGCAAGACCGGCGAGGTCTATCTCATCCGCGATCCCGACATCCCGCTTGCCGAAGTCGAGGCGGTGCAAAACGAAGTGATCGTGTTGCTCGAAAACAATGGCGAGCTGCCCGAGCCGGTGATGCCAGAGGAAGAACCCGCCGCAACGGATGAATCGCAAGCCGAAGTGGTTGGCGACGAAAGCGAAGAGGCTTCCGACGAGGCGAAAGCCTAATCATTGCCAAGGCGTTCGACGAATTCATCGAGCAGCGCCTTGAGTCGTGGTTCGCGTGCGATCGGTCTGAGTTTGTCGAAGCCGATCCAGATCGCGGTGGCGCCGCCGGGGCCGAGGCGCAGCGTCCATGCGTCGCATTCCGAGCCGGTGGCGCCGGTGAAAGTGCGGGCACCATCGCTGCGTTTCAGCACACTCGCCGCATCGCTAGCTGCATCAGGGCTCAGCGCCTGCACGAGCGAAGGCTTGGCGGTGTAAATGAGTTCGCCTTTGGCATCGCGGATCTCGCGAATGAGAAATGGCTTCGGCCGCTTGCCCTTGTTGCCAAGCGTTGCCAGCCCGACCGACATCTCCATCGGCGTGGCAGCGACCGAACCGCGAAACAAATCTTCTGTTTGAAGAAAGGGCCCGTCAAAACCACAACGCCGTGCGAGGCGCTCGACTTCCGCCGCACCAATTTGGCGCCCGGTTTGCACCGGTTTTCCCGGCAGCACGAGACCACCGCGCTCGGATGCCGCCGCCGCGACAAATGGCTCGAAGGCAGAGCCGAGATCACGACTCGAACGCGTGCGATCGAATCGTGAGTGCTGGAAATTTCTTCCACCAATCAATGCCAGCACACCCCCGCTGCCAGTCTCGGTGGTCACCGCCGCGTATTGCACATAAGCCGGATCACTGCCCGCCTCGTGTTGCGATGGCAATGGATGCGGCCACGATTTTTCGCGCTCGAGTTGTTCGACCGCATGATTCAATTCGGTTTCGAGTCGCTCCTGCCATGCCGCGTCGAGCGTGGTTTTGACGCGCAATCCGCCAGCGGCGATTTCGGCATCGTCGAGAATGCGATCGAGCTCGCGCCGCACCGCCTGCAACGCATACGAGGTTTGCGTGTCGCTACGATCATCCTTGGCCAAGGCGATCGGTTCGGCGGCCACCGCGTCGCGGCGCTTCTGATCGATGAGCCCCATCGCGACCATGCGGTTGAGTGTTTGATCGCGTTGCTCGAGCGCCGCATTGAGATTGCGGAACGGCGAAAAAATGTGCGGCCCGCGGATGATACCGACGACCAACGCGCACTGACCATCATTCAACTCGCGCACGGGTTTTCCAAAATAAGTTTCCGCCGCCTGGCTGATCCCATCGGCGCCGGCACCGAAGTAAATGCGGTTGAGGTAATGCGTGAGAATCTCGTCCTTCGTGTAGCGCGCCTCGATGCGCAGGGTCAGCGCGATTTCAAGAAATTTGCGATGCAGTGACTTCTGCCGCATTTGAAACACATTGCGCGCAAGCTGCATGCTCAGCGTCGAAGCCCCTTGCGTAAAATCGCGGTCCTTAAGGTTGCGCAGCGTCGCACGCATCAAGCCGCGCACATCAACGCCGTGGTGCTCGAAGAAACGCGCATCCTCGCGAGCTCTCAAGGCATCGACCAAAAATTGCGGCAGATCCACCCGCGTGGCCACCCTGCCACCACCACCCGGCACAGCAATTTCTCGGCCCTTGCGATCGAAAAAAACCGTGCCATGCGGCAATCGCGCGACCTCATCGAGATCGAAGCGCATCGCGATCACAAAGTAAGTGAAAACCAATCCCGACAAAGCAACGAGCGCTGCCACCGAAAGCCAAAACGCGATGCAAAGTGGGCCATGCAGCCACTCGGGAAGCCGTCGCCTCCACGGTGCCGTCGCTTGCAATGGTCGCCAGGTGGACAAGTGATGATTTCCTCTGCTTGGGTTGATTCAAATCACGGCTCCTCCACCGGAAGCGCACGCATCGGCGACTCATCGATGATTTTCGCACGCGGTGCAACGCCATCGTCATTGGCGGCATCGACCTCCTCGACCGCCATCGCGCGCGCCGGGTGGATCGGGCAAAAATCATTTTCCTCGGGCAACGATTCGGCAGGCAGCAATTCGCGCGTCGCGGTGTCCGCCGCCTTGCATCCGCTGGTCGCACGCTTGCCCGAGAGCCGGCAAAGGCCGACCTCAACAAGGCCCGAATTGTTGTGCAACTGGCAGGCTTTGTAGCCAAAGCCGTCGGCCGCCTTCATGATGTCGACCCACACCGGCAGCGAAAGCACCGAACCGAACCCACCTTCGATGGTTTTTTTCGGCGTGTCGAAGCCGACCCACACCGCACAGGTCAGCGCCGAGGAATAGCCAGCAAACCAGGCGTCTTTGAAGTCGTTGGTCGTTCCGGTTTTGCCACCACTGGGTTTGTTGAAGCCCAAACTTTTCACCGAAGCAGCCGTGCCATAGCTGGTGACCTCTTTGAGGATCCGCGACACGGCGAGCGCCGAATCGGCGGATGCCGACTGATAAGAAAGTGGCAGCGTCGAGTAGAGCACATTGCCTTCGCGATCCTTAATTTCGGCAATCAGGTACGGGCGATAACGCATGCCTTCGTTCGGGAAAATCGTGTAGGCCGTCGCCACTTCCCACGGCGAGGCTTCCCATGATCCGAGAAACGAAGCGGGTCTCTCAGGCATCGGCGTCGAGAAACCCGCCATGCCGGCAACCTCTTTGACCTTGCGCAGCCCGGCATGATTGCCGACGCGCACCGACATCGTGTTGCGCGAGCGCACGAGCCCGTAGGAAACCGGCTGCATGCCGCCGAAGGTGCCGTCGGAATTGCTCGGTCGCCAGGTGCCGCCGCCCTTGATTTCACCCGCGTAGATCGGCCCGTCGCTGATCTCGGTATCGGGATCGAGTCCTTTGTCGAAGGCTGCCAAATAAACAAACGGCTTGAAGATCGAGCCGAGCTGGCGCTTCGCGTCCTTGGCGCGGTTGAATCGCGATTCGCCAGCATCGCGACCACCAATCACAGCCAAGATTGCGCCGCTGCGATTCTCGACCACCACCGCAGCTCCTTGCAGGTAGGTCGGCTCCTTGCGATTTTCCTCCGGCAGCTTGCGCCATCCATCGCGCGTCGGATGACGGTATCCGCGCAGTTTCTCAACCGAATGCAATTTGCGCTCGAGCGCCTCCTCGCCGACTTTCTGGATACGCGAATCGATGGTGGTGATGATTTCCAATCCACCCAACTCGATGTTCTGTTTTTCCAAAATCAGCTCGAGGTCGTTGCGGATCGCATCCATCGCATGCGACTCGCGCGCTTCACGCCGCCACTTCGGCCGCACCTCGATCGGTTCGAGCTTCGCCGCATCGGCCTGCTCGCGGGTGATGGCCTCGGCGACGACCATGCGCTCCAGTGTCGTGTTGCGCTCGCGCGTCGCCGCCTCGATCGAACGAAACGGATTGAAAGAATCCGGCCCGCGCACAATGCCTGCCAGCATCGCCGACTGCGAAAGCGTGAGCTCCGACGGGTGTTTCTCGAAGTAGATCCGCGAGGCCTCGCCGATGCCTTTGATCTGCCGACCCCAGTTGATCTGATTGATGTAGGCTTCGAGCAGTTCGTCTTTCGTGTAGGCCGCCTCGAGGCGAAACGCGAGAGCCATCTCGAGCAGCTTGCGGTTGATCTGGCGAACCGTGTCGCCGCGTTTTTCGCCGCTTTTGAGTTGGAAAATGTCGGATGCGAATTGCTGCGTGATCGTCGAGGCGCCCTCGCGTTTGCCCTGCGCGTTCTTGAGCGCGGCGCGGGCAATGCCGATCGGGTCGATGCCACCATGTTGGTAAAACCGCTCGTCTTCACGCGCGAGAATCGCTTTGCGGAAAAATTCCGACACCTGCGTGAGCGGCACGATCGAGCGCTTCTCGCCGTGAATGCGACCGATCTCGATGCCCATGCGATCGCGGATGATCGACCTTTGCGGCATCGCATGGATTTTTGCCAAATCGTAACTTTGCGACCGGAAGCCATAAATCACTGCAAGAATCAACGCGAGGTACATTCCCGCCACCAAGGGGTAGCCGATCAGGCGGGTAAACACCTTGGCCAACAGACCCAGCGAGCGGGTGAAAAAACCGAAGAGATAAAACGGCCACAAGAGCAGTAGCATTCCACACCCCCTCCGTCGGGCGACGGGAGCCGAGGGCTCATCCCTGCCCCGCCGGTGGTTTTCCTGCTTTTTTGCCATCGATGCGCTGAGATTAGACGAAGCGGCGCCAGCATTCCATCACGGAAATCGATTGCGGCTTGAAATGATTTCGGAACAAGCGAGCAATCGTGCGACGCTTTCAGAATCGTGACCATGGGATCGATCCAATGCCTTGCCATCGTGGGCTGCCTTGCGGCGGCCTTCAGCACGCTCCATGCAAGCGAGCCAGATCTGGCGGCGCTCGAGGCGAAGGTCAAATCCGTCGCGCAGCAGACTCTGCCGGCGACGGTCGCGCTGCTCTCGGAAGACACGAACTCCTCCGGCTCAGGCGTGCTGGTGTCGGCCGACGGGCTCATCCTCACCGCCGCGCATGTCGTCCAAGGCGCCGAGGAAATGTTTGTGGTTTTCCCCGATGGCGAACAAGTCACCGGCAAGGTCCTCGGCGCAAATTACTCGAAGGACATCGCAATGGTGAAAGCCAAAGGCAAAGGGCCATTTCCATTTGTGAAGCTTGGCGAGTCCAAACCGTTGCGAGCCGGCGACTGGTTGGTCGCACTCGGCCACTCGACCGGCTTTGATGCCACACGCACGCCGCCGGTGCGCTTTGGTCGAGTGATCTCGGAAGGGCCTGGCAATTTCCTCACCACCGATTGCACGCTCATCGGCGGAGACTCGGGCGGGCCCTTGTTTGATCTCGATGGCAAACTCGTCGGCATCCATTCGTCGATCGGTAAAGATCGCGAAAACAACAACCATGCCGGCATCGACGGCTTCAAGGACGACTGGAATCGCATGCTCGATGGCAAGTCATGGGGCGCGCTCACGCTCAATCCATTTGCCAATCCGGAAATGCCGGTGCTCGGCATCGCCATGGGCATGCGGCCGGAGCAGAAGGGCGTGATGGTCGATGGTGTGGTCGATGGCTCGCCCGCCGCAATGGCCGGCTTGAAGGTCGGCGACATGATCGCGGCACTCGATGGCAACACGATCCATGACGGCGGTGAGTTGCTGCAAATGTTGGCGAAACGCGAAGCGGGCGACAGCGTGAAGCTCGATGTTTTGCGCGATGACAAAACCTTCAGCACGATGGTGAAGCTGATGCGGCGCAACGAAATTTTTGAATCCCCTTGAACCTCTTCATTTCCATGAAACACCCGCTGGCCAAGTTTCTTTTGATCTGCGCGTTGCCAAACCTCGCTGCCGCGCAGGATGAAATCCCCTTGCTCCGCCCGGAGGAACGCGCCGTGGTAGACGCGCAATCGGAGGCACTCAACGCAACTCTCAAAACGAAACTCACCACGGCCGCACAATCAACCGTGCGCGTGTGGTCGGGCAAAAAGCGGCTCGCGTACGGCACAGTCATTGGCGACGGCAGGCAGGTGCTCACCAAGTGGAGCGAAGTCGCGAATGCGGCCTCCACGCTCGTGGTCGACGGACCAAACCGCGAAGCCCATGATGCGAAATTAATCGGCGTTTATGAAGAGGAAGACCTTGCGATCCTCGAAATCGATGGTGGCGCGCTCAAGCCCATCGCATGGTCAAATGATAAGCCCCCGCTCGGGGCATTCCTTGTCGCTCCGCAACCGGATGGCAGGCCGGCGGCATTCGGCGTCGTCAGCGTGCTCGAACGCAACCTGCGTGAGACGGATTTGGCATTTCTCGGCATCGGCAGCGACCTAGAACACAAAGGACCAGGGGTGAAGATTAGCGAGGTGCAGCCCAACACCGGCGCCGCGGCAGCGGGGCTCAAGCAAGGCGACGTTGTGCTGATGGTGAAAGAGCGGCCGATCTCGGGCTTGATGGAATTAAAAAGCGCGCTCACCGGCACAAAACCGGGCGAGACTGTGCCTCTGCAAGTGCGCACGAACGACGGAGAAAAAACCATCGGCGTCACCCTCAGCAAACGCCCTGAGCTTCCGAAGATTTACAATCCGCGCCTCGAACAAATGGAACGCATGGGCGGCAAAATCAGCCGCGTTCGCGATTCATTCACCCAAGTGCTGCAGTCGGACATGCGTCCCTCGCCGGATCAGATCGGCGGACCTGTCGTCGATCTTGAGGGCCGCGTGATCGGCATCACGGTGGCTCGCGCGGATCGCACGCGATCTTTCATCATGCCCTCGGCAGCGGTCGTGAAAATGCTCGCCAACACACCGAAGGACCCATCGGTCGCCAAAGTCCGCGAGCCGGAAAAACAAGTGAGCGCGCGCGCGCCAAAGCCCGATGCGCCGCAGCAGCTTCCCAAAGCCCCCAGCCCGAAACGCATGCGCGAACACCTTTCGGAAATGGAGCGCCTGATGGAATTCATGCGCGAGGAGATGCGCTCGCTTGAGCTGGAGCGTTGAGCAGCAAGCCACCTCACGGGTCGATGCCTACGCGAATCCGTGCCGGCACATCCTTGATCGGAATGCCGGCTTTGGTCAGGGCCTCCCAGATTTCCAGCAAGCGATCGAGCGGCAGTTTCTTGTCAGCCTCAAGCTCGAGCTTTCGTCCCGGATTTTGTTTCTGGTAAGCGGCAAGATACGAGTCGAGGAGGCCCGGCGGCACTTTGAGTGAATCAAGCGTGATCGCTCCCGTGGCATCGACGGCGATCACCGAGCGTGTTTCGACGACTTTTTCCGAAGGGATCTCGCGCACGGTCGGTAACTCGATGCGCAGAATGTCGCGCGGTTTTTTGAAGTTGGTCGAAACGATGAAAAAGATCAGCAAAATGAAAAGAATGTCGATCATCGGAACGATCGGCACCTCGGCGCGTTTGCGTTGTGTGCGGGGAAATCGCATGGGATCAGCCGTTGATTGAATCGCCGCGGCAGGCATCGCAAAGGTCTGCGAGCAGAGACTCGAGCTTCACTGTGAGCAGTTCGATGCGACGCATGAAATAGCCGTGCGCGATCACGCAGGGCACCGCGATCGCCAACCCGAAGATTGTGGTGTTGAGCGCTTCGGCGATGCCGCGCGCGATGGCAAGGTGGTCGGCTGCATCACTGAGGCCTTGGAAAATGGTTACAAGACCCGAGGCCGTGCCCAACAGACCCAGCAAGGGCGCGACAGTGATGACAATGTCGAGCACGCCAATGCCCGAATAGAGGCGCGCAACCTCCATCCGTGCGGCGGATTCGACAGCGGTGGTGATGTCGCTTTGCGGCTTGCCACGATGCTTGATGGCGCTCGCCGCCAAACGCGCAAGGGCGCTGCCGCCTTTTTCCACTTCCTTCACCAAACTCACCTCACGACCGCTGTGCGCAAGATCGGCAAAAGTGGCCACTTGTTTTTCAAGCTCGGCGGGCATGACGCGCGGAGACGATAGCGAAAGGAACTTATAAACAATCGCCGCCACACCCACCACCGAAGTGACGCCGAGCGGAATCATGAAGATGCCGCCCTTGTGAAGGAAATCCCACGCGGCTTGCACGATGCCGGAACTGTGGCCGGCGCTGGTTTGCATCAGGGTCTCAAGCATGGTTCGTTATGGTTGTCAGAAATAAAATCGGAACATGAGTTCCAGTGGGTCGTCGTCGTAGTCTTTGCGCAAGGCCTTGGGCATTGGTGGAATGTCCGCATCGCGAATCGCATTCAAGGTAAATCCCTTTTGAACCTCACCGGTCTCCATGTCACCTACGAATTGAACGGAGCGCACCTTGCCGCTGGTTTCTACAAAAAACCTCACGGTCAAAAATCCCGGCGTGATAAAATCCCGATGCCGCACGCAGTTGCGTTGCCACTCGATCTCGACCGCGCGGCTGATCGTAGCCTGATAGCGGCCGAGCGGCGTATCGGCGACATCAAGAGCGCTGGGCCCGCCGCGCGAAATCGAGCCCACCATCGCGGTCTTGCGCTGATTGCCGCGAAATTCTTTGTCCTTCTTCGGTTCGGGCGGGCGCGGGGAAATTTCCTTGGGTTTTTCCTCGGCCACCGGCTCGGGCTTTGACGCTTCGGCTTGTGGCTCAGCGGCTTCTTGCGGCCGGGCATCGGGCGCGATGGGTTTTTTGAGCTCTTCGGTCGAAACGCCGACATCCACCGGATTCGGGCCCTGCACGAGACCGCTGCGTTGCGGCGCTGATTTGGAGGGCGGGCTCGATGTCTTGTTTTCGCGCTCAGATGCGCTTGGCTTGGTGTTGGACTTGGATGCCTCTTGCGACTCGCGAGCCTTGTTTAGCTCGGTCAATTCACCATCCTGATACTGACTCTGCGTGGTCTCGATGTCATTCGCGTCACGCGGCTTGATCCCTTTCTGCGAAGGCTGAGCCGGGGCTGAAGGGGTCGGGGCGCGATCGCTGGCCGCGCGCGTCGATCTTTCGCCGATGAACGGAGCGTTCTTCACCGGCTCGCTGGCCTGCTGCTCATCAGAGGTCCGCGCAAACCGTGGTTTCGCCGGCGCATTTTTCGCCTCGGGCACCACCACGCTGGCCGCGATTTCAGGCACAATCGTCAACACCGGCTCAGCCATCACCGGCCGCATCGCCTCGTTTCGCCGACCCAACAAATGCGACTCCAACAAGCCAAGCCCCAAGACCAGCAAAAGCCCAAGGTTGATCAACAAGGACAGCACAAATGCGGTCAGCCAAAGGCGCCCTTCGCCTTTGCCCCCGCAACTCAACCATCCGTTCATCGTCAACGAGCTCAAATTGCCCGCAAAACGACTCAGGCGCAATGCGGCAAATGGCCTCCAGCAACTCACAGCCCCAGCTTGGAGGGCAAATCGGTGACCGGGCTGTAAATAAACGCTTTGCCTTTCTTGCCGCGCTGCAGGAGAGATTTCGATTCGAGGTCCGCAAGATCATTCTTTGCGGTTTGGTTCGCCGTGCCATGAGAATTTTGATGACCGACCACGGTGTATTGCGCAGAGGGATGCTTGAGCGCGTGTTGGAGCAATGCGATTTGGCGATGATTGAAATCGCCGCTCACGCTGATCTTGCGACGCAAATTTTCGGATCCGGATTTTTGCGCGCGCACGGATTCGTGCAAGGATCCGATCGAAGCCACGATGATCTCCAATTGGTGCAAAATAAAATAGTTCAGATCATTGCCATCCGTCTCCGTATGCAGGAAGGCCGTGTAGTATTTTTTGGGCGCTTTGAGAATTTCGTGCGAGATCGATAGAAATCCAGCGAGCCAATAGCCGCTTCTCAACATCGACCAATAAAACAACGCACGCGCGGTGCGGCCGTTTCCGTCGACAAACGGATGATCGTAAGCCATCCAGAAATGCAGGACGATGGAGCGGATCACCGGATGAAGGAACCCGTTGGTGCCAGGTTGATTGGCGAAGTCGCACAGTTTCTCCATCCGGCCCGGCAAGCTTGCTGCAGGCGGTGGCGTGTGCAGCACCTCGCCGGTCGATTCATCTTCCACGCGCACACGGTCGCTGTCCTTGCGAAAGCATCCTTCATGCGAGGGCATCTCAAGCGTGCCGGCCGTCACTTCACGGTGAATGCGTTTGATCATTTCCGCCGTGAGTCGCTCTTCTTTCAGCTCATCGAGCAAGCGCATCGTGCGGTAGTTGTTCATCACCATCCGCTCGTGGCCAGTCGATGGCGGCCGTTGGCTGCGCATCATTTCACGCGCCTCCGAACGGGTGATCACCGCGCCTTCGAGCCAACTCGATGTGAGCGCCTCTTCCGACAATGAATCAAATTGATAACGACCCGGCTCTTCCCGAACCATCGCGCTTTCCGCCGAGGGCAACGCGACCCCGCATTGCCGATCAATTTCCTGCAACAATTCGAAGGCCCTCGATGTGAGAAAAAAATTGAAGGGCCGCCCTCCCATGTCCTCGAGCGGCATCGGTTGGGAACGCATCGCCCGGCTCATCCGGATCGCGGCCCATTGCTCCTCCCGCGTCAGCCCATCCTTGCTCGAACTGTCGGACACCCGATGCCGAAACTCATTCCAATGCAGGTAGCTCGTCGCCCTCAAGCCACTCTCATGGCTGTATTCCATGCACGCCTGCGCCTTGCCCTGCTGGACCGCACGATCCATCAGCGGTTGCCACGCCGGGGGTGACTGGGGGAATCTCATTTCTCCTAATTTCCAAAAACTAGGAGCAAATTAGGAGCAAGTGCACCCGATTTCAAGCCTTATTTCCTAATTTTCATAAATTAGGAAATATAATCCTGCGATGGCGTCCAAAATTCACCTGAAATATCACCCATAGGAACTCTTCTTGACGCCGTCAGGGGGGCTGAGGCTGGTTTTCTGGGATTCAAAATCACCCCCTTGGAGTTAATAACCATTTGGACCTACAGCGCGACTGGAGCCAAGCCATGACCCGCCTCGCCGAAAGCTATGCCTACAAGTAGAGCGCATTTTGGACGCCGTTGTGTGAAGCGCCGGGACTGCGGAGCTTCCGGTAGTCGCGAGGCGGCATGCCTGTGGACTTGCGGAACTGGCGGTTGAAGTTGGCGAGATTGTCGAACCCGCTGGCGAGAGCGATTTCCAGGATGCCCTGATCGGTCTCGACGAGTTTATGGCAGGCCATACGGATGCGGTAGCCATTGCGGAATTCGACGAATGTTTTGCCCGTCATCTTTCGAAAAAACCGTGCGAACGACGAGGGCGTGAGGCCGGCGAAGCGGGCGGCGTCATCGAGTTGGAGTCGCTCGTCGCAATGGGACTCAATATGCTCGATAATGCGCCCGAGCCGAGACTCCATTTTGAATGACCGCTGGTTTCGGTAGCTGGGATCGGCCAACATCTCGCTGCTGCAGAGCGACAGCTCGCCGAGCAGCGCGGCCAGCTCAATCCACGCATCAAGCCCCCGCGCCTCAGTCAATGCCCGCAGCCTTTGCTCCAAGAGTCTGGCGGTGTCGGAAGCAAAATGTAGCCCTAGACCTGATCGGGCCAACAAGGATCGGACCACTTCGAATTCCGGCAGCGCAAGCAGCGCTTCAGGAAACGCCGAGGCCAGAAACTGAACGACGATCGCCTCGTTTGCTTTGTCCGTCCGACCGGGTTTGTGAGAGAACCAAGTATGCGGTAGGTTCGACCCCAAGAGCACCAGATCGCCGGGTCGGTAGCTGGCGCTGTGGTCGCCCACCAATCGGGTGCCCGAGCCGCGCGTGATCAGCGTCAACTCAATCTCCGGATGGTAATGCCAGTTCCAAGAAAAGCTGCGTTCCGCCCGGCGGTATGCCCGCAGCGAGAGAGTCTCGCTCCGCCATGGCATTGCTTCGACTTTCGCTTTCATGGGTATTTTTTACCAAAAATTGTTTAAAATGGCAAGATAGTATCGATTTAGGGCAAGCCGCTAGGAGATTAAGGGGGGTGTCTAGAATAAGGTGGTAGAGATGAAACACCAATCACCCCCTGCCGCTCAGTCGCACAAGAACCTCCCACCTTTGATTGGCATCGCCAGCTTTGAAGAAGCGGCGAAGCCCGGCTTGTCCGTCGAAGCGTGTGTGAGGCGCATCAAACGCTTTCATTATTCACTGTGGCGCATCCACCAGATCTGCATCGCCCACATTGCGGAGGAACCGGTTTATGAATTGAAGATGGCCTTCAGCATGCACGCGCATCTGACGGCGGAATTGGACACCCTTTTCCGGACGCGGGTGGGTGAAATGCGTGAGCCGCCACTCGGACTCGAAAAAAGCCAGCATCCGGCGCTCGATGTGTTTTTTGATGAAATCCTCACCACTCCGTCTGTTGAGGAAAGGTTGCTTGGTCTGTACGGCAAGGCGTTTCCAGCGCTGCGCGAGGGATTGGAGCGCTACATCTCCGAATCGCACCCGCTCGCAGACTATCCTTCATTGCGTATCTGCCGCCACGCCCTGCTCGACCTCGAGGAAATCTGCGCATGGGGCAGCAAGGCGATCGCGGCGCTCGTGGGTGAAGGCCAGCTCAAGGAATCCGGGAACTGGCTTACGCTACTCGATGTATGCCTGGCGTCCGCAGGGGGCTTGGACGGCACCGGTCATGTCATGGAAAATACGGAGACCCCCATCCGTCACTACAGTTCCAAATCCTTTGTCTTTGATGGCACGCCGCGCCGTGATGAGCGTTTCCCGGATCCCTTCAACATGGGCGTGAATGCAGAGGCCTTTCTTTACAACGAGGACATGCCATCCGAGGCGAAGGTGCTCATGATGTTTTACAAACGCCTGCGTGAGATCGATGTGCCAGAGATGATGTCGAGCATCCTGCACGAAACTTCGGGCAAGCCATGGGCCTATTACCGCGACATGACCCGCCAGCTTTGGGATGAGGCGCGCCACGCCATGATGGGCGAGGTGGGATTCGCCTCCGAGGGGATCGACTGGCCGCGCCTCGTCATGATCAACTCGACATGGTCGCACTGCCTTAATTCGCAACTCACCCCAAAGGAGCGCCACGCGGTGCTCTATTTCATCGAACAAGGGCTGATGCCAAAAACCGGCAAACGCCACGAATGGGTGGTCAGCCAAGATGCCAACAACCCGCTGGCCACCACCTTCCAGGATTTCGATTGGGCCGACGAGGTGCTGCATGCGCGGATCGGACGCGATTGGTATGTGGCGGACATGCCCAGCGCCAAAGAGGCGATCGATTACGGCGACGAGTGCTGGGCCAAGGTGCTCGTCGGTTGGAGCGACTGGAAAAAACAAGGGCTCACCGAACACCGCAACTGGTGGCCTGAGCTCTACCGGACTTGGTGCGAGAAGTCCGGCCGCAAGCCCGATCCGCAAGCCCTTGCCTTCGAGGAGACCTACGAGGGAAAACGCCCCGATCTCAAGACGCTACCAGCATCTGCCTGAAGTTTTCATCCGCGCTGCGCTCTCTCAATATTCACGTACGAACACTTCGGTGCTTGGCGTGACATCGAGAATGTCGTCGATGACTTGGAAGGCGAGGCAGAGGTTGCATCCGAAGCTGGGGACCGAAGAGGGAAAAGTGGCATAACCGCCCGCCATCTGGATCGCCATCGTTGCGGCCTTGCCTCGGCATGCGGCGGGCGATAAAAAACATGTGATGTTTGACGCGCCGCCAAAGCCCCAGAGGAATCCGTCTTTTTCGCGAACCTTGCTGCGCGTGTTGCTGATCAGCGCCGGATCGGTGGCGATCCTGTTGCCCGCGTGGCTGCCAAACCGCCCCTCCGCTCCGCTCGAGCGCGGCACGGTCGAGTTGCTGCAGGCCTTCCTGCTTGCGGCATCGGCGGTGCTGATGTTCGGGGCCTCGCCGCATGCCGGCGCCTATCGTCCGGTGTGCCGCGTGTTGGCGCTCGGGCTGATGGCTGCATTCTCGGGTGAGATCGAAGACTTCGTCTCGGGCGTGATGCATGTGAAATTTCCCGAAGCATGGGTCGCCGGAGCATTTGCCTTGGCGGCAATCATCACGGCGCTCAGGCACCGCCGCGTGGTGGTTCACTTCATTGCAACACTCGGTCAGCACGCAGGTGCGGGCCTCATCGCTGCGGCACTGTTGATCATCTATGTCTTCAACCGCGTGATGGGCAGCTCGGCGTTTTGGAAGGCGTCGCTCGGCGAGGCCTATTCGCCAAACATCGCGCGCATCTGCAAGGGATACCTCGAGCTGCTTGCATGTTATCTCATCTTCATCGGCGCACTCGGTCTTTCGCTCACACTGGCGCGCCGTCGGCAGCCCTGATTTTCCGCGACCATGTTTCACATCGTTTTGGTTGAACCGGAAATCCCGCACAACGCGGGGGCAGCAGGCAGGCTCGCACTGGCCACGGGATCGACGCTGCACCTGGTCAAGCCGCTCGGTTTTTCCCTCGAAGACAAGCATGTGCGGCGCACCGGGCTCGATTACTGGCGTGAGGTTGACCTGCGTGTATGGGAGTCATTTGATGAATTGAAAAAATCCGCCGATGCCGATGCCGACTTCTGGTTGCTGAGCACCAAGGCCAGCGCGAATCCATGGCAAGCAAAGTTCAAGCCAGGCGACTATTTGGTCTTCGGCAGGGAAACGCGCGGCTTGCCCGCCGAGTGGGTCGCCGCCGCCGGAGATCGTGCGCTTCGCATCCCGATGTCACCGGGCGGCACCCGCAGCCTCAACCTCTCGACCGCCGTCGCGATCATCCTCTACGAAGCCGTGCGCCAGCAGAGCCCCGATTGGTGATGGAGCCATTCAAGGAACACTTTTCATACGGAAACGCGCTCAAGATAGCGGCAGAAATCCGCCGCGCGCATCCGGGCTTCGACACGAAAACTTTCACTCGCGGGCTTGAGAAAAAACTCGCTCCGCTCGAGTTGAAACAGCGCATGCAGGCGGTGGCCGATCACATCGAAGTAGCGCTTCCGATTGAGGCAACAGCACTTTTCGCGGTGCTGGTGAAGGCACTTGCGGGCGATAACAAATACGGCCTGCGAGGATTTGCCGTGTGGCCGCTCACCGAGATCATCGCCCGCAGAGGACTCGAGCATTTTGCCGAATCCATGGATGCCTTGGCACAAATGACCAAACGCTTCACCGCCGAATTCGCCATCCGCCCTTTCATTCGGCATCACCGCGAAATAACCATGCGGCAACTTCACCGCTGGTGCGACCACCCCGACGAACATGTGCGCCGCCTGGTGTCCGAAGGCAGTCGGCCATTTTTGCCATGGGGCGGCAATCTTCCCGAACTACTAGATTCGCCGTACCAAACATTTGACCTGTTGGAAAAACTCCATCGCGATCCGAGCGACTATGTTCGTCTCTCGGTCGCCAACCACCTCAACGACTTCAGCAAAGGAAATGCCAAGCTGGTGATCGACACCCTCGCCCGCTGGCGCAAAGCGGCACCGCTCGACCCGAATTTGGAAAAACTTTCGCGCCACGCCTGCCGCACGCTGCTCAAGAACGGCCACCCCGCGGCACTCAAATTGCACGGTTACGGCGCGGCCGATTCGCTCGAGATCGAATCCATCAAACTGCACGAAACCTCCATACGCGTCGGTGAAAAAATCGCTTATCAACTCTTGATCCGCAACAAGTCGAACCAATCGCTGCGCGTGATGTTCGACTATGCCATCCACCATCGCAAAGCCAACGGCACCCTCACGCCCAAAGTCTTCAAGGGTCGCGTCAAAGAACTCGCGGCGGGCGAATGCTGGGAAATCCACGGCACCCATTCATTCCGACCGGTCACCACCCGCGTCTACCACGCCGGCACGCACCGTTTCGAACCAAGGATCAACGGCAAGACTTTCCCGGCAAAATCTTTCACTCTCGAGATTTGATAGGGGTGGCTATCCCCTCCGTAAAAACGCGGGCCTTGAGCTCGCGGTTGGCGCTGCGCGCCTTCAGCACGAGCCAGATCGCGGTGACCGACCACGCGAGCAGCCAAAAGTGGAAGGCGCCGGAGATGGCTTGCAGCGGCAGTTTTTCCACATCGTTGATGCTGAGCCGCGACACTGGCGCAGCAAGGGGCAGGCTGAGCGGCGACATGCTGGTGATCCATGAGCTGATGTGAAGAAGATTGTTGCTGATGGTTCCCATGATCGAGCCGGCCATGATCGGAACCACGCCGATAAAAATCACCGCTAGGCCCAAGGAGCGCCCGCCTTTCCATTGGAGCAAGGTTTGAAATCCAAGGCCCACGGCAAACATCACGATCGCATAAATCCCAAGCATTTCGATTCCCACACGATGGCCGGGATACCAGCGGGATTCGACCAGCTCGCAAGTGAAGACATACCAACCGAGCGCGGCGAGGATCGACATGATCGCGACAAACAGCGTGGCCGGCGCGGCATCACCAAGCACGGGGATTTTTTGCTGCCCATGCTTGCGTGCTTTTCTCCACCCGCGCGTCTGGCGATCGAGATTGGGCGTGATGATCAGCGCGAGGATGAAGATCAATGACAGCGAAAATATTCCGTAGACCGCGATCATCGCCAAGGCCTCGCCATGCGTTGGGACCCAATCGGCCTTGAGCGGAATGAAGCGTTCGAATCCCCGCGATGGGAAAAGCTCGCCGGTTTCGATGAGTGGCAGCGCATTGCCAAGAAGCAGCGCCTGCACCCATGCGAAGAAACCGAGCGCCCATGCCTTGTTGAGCAGGTGGGCTTCATGACGCTGCCACTTGCGGCATAGCATCGTCGCAAAAACAAGGATCAGGCCGCCTTGCGAAAACGCGGTGAAAATCGCTTCGGGAAAATCGAGATCGAAGAATTTGACGGTGGGAAAAAGCTGCTGTCCAGCCTTGAGCGCGGCCGCGGCGTCTTTTGGCAAAAGGCCCGGAAGGCTTTCCTGGAACACCGGCGTGATCGTCAAATACTTGAAGAACACCAGACCAAACTTCGCCATTTGCGGAACGATCGTGTAGAGCGAGAACACGAGGCCGATCGAAATGAGAAATGCCCAGCGCCGGTTGCGCACGACCGTGCCGGTGACGAGACCGGTGAAGTGATAGGTGAGCGTGGTGGTGAAAAGGATAAGATAAAGCGGCAACCAAACCCTGCACTCAATCCCGCCGCTCCATATCGCCCACGCGGTGAACGGCAATGTGCAGAGAAACATCGCGTATTCGCGAACTGGCAGACCAAAAAGATAACCCAGCACCTTTGAAAGCGGCGTCATCGGAATGAGCCGTTGATAATCGATGACCCCTTCATCGCGCTCGGTGATCATGCCGCCCGATGCCTGCGCGGTGCCCAACACGAATAGAATCAGAGCCTGAAACACAAACAGCGGAATGATGGCAGAGCGCGCGGCGCTGACCGGATCCGCATTGGACCTGAGCCCCAGCGACTGCACCAACCCGCTGATGAATGCCGCGATCAGAAGCGTGATCAGCAAGGCAATGCCGAGGCCACGCAGGCGCAGCCGCGAACGGCAGTAGCGCAGGAAAATCGGATTTCCCCAAATCCGCCACGGGACATGACGCGTGAATTCAGGCATGTGGTTCATTGCGTTCGTGACTGACGGTTGATTTCGGCGACCTCCACCAGCAGGTCTTCGAGCGATGAACGTTTTTCTTCGAAGGATTTGATGCACACGCCTTGGGCAACGAGGCCGGCGACCAAGGAAGCTTGCGCGTGATCGTCGCCATCAAAATGAAAGCCGATCTTGTTGGCATCTACGCGCAGTTCGCGCACACCGCTTTGCGAAGACAACCAAGCCGCCGCCGATTGCGGATCATCGACACAATGAGCGGTGAGCATGCGGTTGGT
Organism: Luteolibacter sp.; assembly: GCA_044361475.1. GTDB lineage: Bacteria > Verrucomicrobiota > Verrucomicrobiia > Verrucomicrobiales > Akkermansiaceae > Luteolibacter. The sequence continues at coordinate 53,391 of JBIKIR010000004.1, forward strand.
GTTGCCGAGTTGGTGGCGCACCTCGTCGACGCCGCCCGAAGCCAGCAGTTGGCCGCGATTCATCACGCAGAGCGAACTACACATTTCGGCGAGCTCGCCGAGGATGTGGGAACTGACGATCACCGTGGCTCCATGATCCGCGATCTTGCGGAGCGCCATGCGCAGGTCACGGCGCGCGAGCGGATCAAGGCCGCTGGCAGGCTCATCGAGGATCAACACGCGGGGCCGATGCAGCATCGTCTTGGCAAGCACCACGCGCTGGGTCTGACCCCGCGAAAGTTCGCCGCACCACTGGTTGCGCTGACCCTCCAACGCAACCTCCTCAAGGCACTCGGCCACGCGATCACGACGCTTCGTTCGATTGGCCATGCCATAGGCAGCGGCGTGAAAATCAAGAAACTCCCACACCTTCAAATCGGATGGCACCGGCGCAAGATCTGGCATATAGCCCACCACGCGCCGCGCGCTTTCGATGTCATCCGCGATATCAATTCCATCGAGCAACACTTCTCCATAGGTCGGCTCCATCAGCGTCGCGAGCACACGAAAAGTGCTGGTTTTTCCCGCACCATTGGGCCCCACAAGACCAAACACCTCACCTGCCGGAACCGACAGGGAAAGGTCATTGACCGCAACAAAATCGCCGTAATCCACCCGCAGCGAGCGGATATCGATGGCAGATGGCGCGGCATTCATGACATGGAAAATCGTCGATCAAAAATCATCAAGCGGATCCCACTCGGCAGGCAACTTGAGACCGATCGCTTCGAGGTCCTTGGAAGCCTCATCGCGTCGGCGCTGTTGTTCGGCATCATAAGCCGCGCGTTGCTCAGGCCGCAGCACGGAAAGCATCGCCTCACGCGAATCACCCGCCGAGGAAAGCGCCTGTCCATCGGCGCCTTCGATGCGCAGTGCGGGATCATAGTCCTTCGAACTTCTCGCCATGATGCCGAAGACCTTGTCGGATTGCTCCGTATCAAGGCTGACGATGTTGTTGAGTCGCTCGACCTTCATGTCGGCAAATTGCTGCACGCGCTGCGCCTTCTCATTGATGCGCTCGGTCTTGAATGTCGCGAGGTCTTGACCGCTCAGCATGTTTTCCATGAAACGATCGATTCCTTCATCGGGCCGCGCATCGCGCGAGGCGCTCATCAGGTCCTCAATGCGCGTGCCCTCCTGCGTGACCAATGCCGTCCATGCCTTGGCATCGTCCTCGGTTTTTCGCCGAAACCATTGTTTGAGCGACTCCTGCTGCGACGCGTTGAGATTGTATTTGCGCGCCAATTCGCCGACCCGACTATCGATCGTTCGCTGCCCCTCGCGGACGCGCATGCGATCGAAGAGCGGGGCAAGATCACGCAAGAGCGGCTGACTTGCGCGAAAGATGTCATCGGGAGTCACCGGGCGGCCGTCGCGGATGTTTTGGCCAAGGTCGCGCAAACGATCGGTGACCGTTTGGGTTGGTCGGCGTCTTGATTCGGGCACGCTTTCCTCGAGTGCCGCGATGCGGAGGTTCGCGCGCTTGAGGTCGTGCTCGAGTTTTTGCGCGCGCTCTTCGGGAGATCCGGCCGCAGCGGGCATGCTGTTACGGAAAAGCGTGACCCCGGTGCCGCCGAGGGCAAGTCCCACCACCAGCGGAATGATCGAGCGCAGCGATTGGAAAACTTGCATGGCTCGAAGCTGTGAAAACACACATCGCGACGCAATCACCAAACGCTCAGCTATGTGAGCTGGCGGGCATTCAAATTTTAGGAAAGACTGCCGCTCATGATTATCAATTATCAACAGGCAGAAAACCAGATGCTCGCACATTTGGCCGAATCGGTCTTCTAAGGGTTATGCAACAAACATTCACGGCTATTTTAACTCGCGAGGATGGCGGATTCGTCGCACTCTGTCCTGAAGTGGATGTGGCTTCGCAAGGAGCTACAGTAGAGGAGGCCAAAGCGAATCTAAAGGAAGCGGTGGAATTGTTCTTTGAATGCGCTTCCGGTGAGGAAGTGCGCCAGCGTGGCAGCCACATGGTCATGCAGCGGGCGATCGAAGGTGGCACCATTACCATTCCGGTGCCTGATCATTCCGAACTCCGCACTGGCACACTGCGTTCGATCATTCGTCAAAGCGGCTTGGCAGTAGAGGAATTTCGCTGATTCAATTTTCCAGGAAAATTGGCAGGAATCAAATCGAAACGCGGAGCCGCGAAGAACGGAGAGGGCTTCGCAGAGAAAGTTTTTCGAGGCTAGCTTTCTCCCGATCCACAAAAAAATCAGCGCTTACCTCCGCACGCTCGGGCATCTCGGCGATTTGTTGAAATATAGAATTTCCCAGACAAAACACCTGCGGGAAATGTTGTAATGCGGGCACTGATCCCAGAGCCCCCCAGAGCTTACTATGGGGGACCTGCAGCGGCGTATCAGCGACGGCGACGCAAGACGCAGCCTGCCATGCCCAGTAGTGCCATGAAAGAGGCGGATGGCTCTGGCACGGCAAACGCGGAGCCGCGAAGAACGGAGAGGGCTTCGCAGAAATGTTTGGAAAAATCGCGGCATTTTCCCATTCCACAAAAATCTCCGCGCATTCCGTCTCAGCCTCGCCGCGCCATCTGGCGGTATTTCCCGGGAGACTGCCCGCAGGTGCGGGTAAACATTTCGTAAAATGAACTCACACTGGAGAACCCGCAGTCGAAGGCAATGTCGAGGGTCTTGGCATTGGTCGTGCAGAGCAGGCGCTGCGCGAGGGCAATGCGCTGCTGCATCAGGCAGGCCTGCTCGACAATGCCGACGCCTTCGTGGTTATCGACGGGGATCCGGGCGGCTATGCCGGAGCTCCGCCAGAGGAATACCTGCGCATTCTCCGCAGCGACCAGTCGGCCGTCCCGGGCAAGCGGGTTATCCCGATGATCTGGAACGGTTGGGGACGTGACACCGCGGGCGAAGGATATTGGAGCACGCCGGTGCTTCCCACCGTGCGGGCCTCGCTGGAGTCGCTGAAAAGCGGGATGAGCGGCGAGTGGGAACTTCTCCCCGGCCGCAGCCATCGCGAGGGCTGGGCGAACGGTCGCGTCCCCGTGGCCGAGACCGAACGGGCGGGGCTCATGCCGCGATCGACCATCTTCTGCTACGAGGCGATCGAGTTCGAACCGAGCGAGCCGGCCGCCGCGATCCAGTTTGACCTGATCCGCCAGGCCTTGAAGCAGGAAAGCCAGTTCTCCAGCGTGGCCAAGGGGGTCTTTGGCAACGCACAGCAACCCGTCATGGTCTTGCCGAACCTCTACTTCTTTGCCCGTGGCGCCGCCAATTCCGACTATCTAGAAAAAACGGATAGCGAGGTACTCGCCGATTTCGCCCGGGAGTTGGGCGATGCGGAGGGCGTGCTGATCCCCGCGTGGTCCTGCCTGAAACTTTCCCTCCGTGACCTTCCGGCGGATCATGCCCAAAAGGTGCGAGCGCTGCATTTGGACACCGAGCTTGCAAGGAGCATCCCGGGCGGTCCGCGCCGCTATGTGGAGATCCTTGCCGCCCAACTCGAGTCCCGCCGAGGGCTTCTCGCGGCAACGGCGGAACCCCCGACCACTGCCGATCAAGCCGCAACATCCCTTGCCGCAGGTGCGGGGGCGCTCATCCGCTGGTGGCATGTCCACCGCTACGTCGGCGCGGGAAAGAAGGGCGACCCGTTCCAATGGAGATTCCTCCGCGAGGACCAAGTCCGACCACTTCGGGAGCATGCGATCCGCTGCGCCGCCTTTGGCCCAGCTGTGATCATTCAGGCCGCCGGGATCCTGGCCTCGGAAAATCTCCTACCACTCGATGAAGCTTCACAACGGCTCTCTGAACTGACGTCCACGGCTGGATCTGAAGCGCTCTTCGCGCCAGTGCGCTCTGGCTGATTTCCGGCCCGCAGGCCACGCGCCTCAAGCCTACGGAACTGCGGTCGCGTCCGCAATCGAACGCGGCAAGAGTGATCAGCTCCTGCCTACCAGCTTGATCAAATGCTCGACAATCACGCCTTGAATCTTAGTTTTCAGTGAGCCCGAATTCGTGGCTCGATTCTGAATCTTCTTCCACCGTGGGCCATCCCGAGAAAACCAAAACCATTCCCGCTCGGGCAGACATCTCCGCCGAAGAGATTGCCGCCACCTTGGTCGATTTGCTTTCCACCGGTGACGTGCGTGCTGGGATGCGGCTTCGCTCGGTGCGAGATTTGGCAGATATTTTTGGTACGGATTTCTGGCGGGTCCATCGTGCGATCCAGCAGCTTACCGAGTGCGGCATCCTGGCGAAGCGCCATGGCAGCGGCACCTTTGTCCGGCGGGTACCGGTAGCTGCGGACGGAGGCAACCGGAGTCCGCTTTTCCGCAAACTCAAGGCCAAGCAAATCCTATCCGCGGATGATGGTGCCCGGACACGCCGCCGGCCCCTGGCGCAACACCGGCATCTTGATTTTCAAATCTGGACGGATATTTTCTGGGACTCCCCAGTCCATAAATCGATCCTTCAGGGCGTGGCCGATGTTCTCACTCCACTTGGTCACCGCGTCACGACTTGCGGGGGGCTCGATGCCACGGGGGCACACCTCGACAAGAAGCAGGTCGAGAAAAAACTCCAAGCTCATCCCGCGGACGGCTATCTGGTGTTGGACTGGGTGGCAGACAGCTATGCCGAGCAGTTCAACGCCACGGGCAAGCTGTGGTTGACCTTCGGGTTCAGTGGCCCGCTCCGCCACCAGCCGGGAATGATTCTCGACTGCATGGAGGCCGCTGAGCGCGGCACGCGCGCGCTGATCGAGGGTGGCTGCCGCCGGGTGGCCCTGCTCGGATATTTCGCCGAGGATCGCGATTGCGATTTTGAGCGCTATTATTACATGCACGCCCTCCGTTACGCTGGCATAAATGACTACCAAGTCGCCGAGTTCGTGCCCTTGGATGCCACACAGGTGCGGCGCGCCCTGGCCGGGATGCTCGACAGCCCTCACCCGCCCGATGGACTTTATGTGGCGGACGACAATCTCTTGCCCTTGGTCGCCAAGGAGTTGGAGCGACGCGGAATCGTTCCTGGGCGGGATTTGGGGGTGGTGACTCTTTGGAATGAGAATCTCTCGTTCGACAGCCCCTATGAATGGAGCCGCATGGAACACTCGCCCCAGCAGTTCGGACGGGCGCTCGCCCAAAACCTCATTGCCGCCGCGCAATCGGCCAATGCACGGCTTGGCAGCTATAGTACCCTTGCAGATTGGAAGAATGGGAAAACCCACCTGCGGTCGCTGAAAAAGCGGCGGACGCGGAAAGCGGAGTGAGCTCCCCACCCTGAAAAATAAATTTTCTTGGAACCCCCTTTTTTTGCTTGAAGGGATAAACACTTGGCGCTAAGTGTTGTTTGTTCGCTGCGTGGTCAATGCTTGACCCAGTGGCGCCAGTGATAATCGAAGCCCCCAAAAAAATACCAAACGACCCACGATGAAAACAAACACCACATTGAAAAAAAACCTCTACGGGATTCTGCTCAGTCTGCTCACTCCCATGGTGGCACAGGCGGACGCCGTGCTGTATCAACAGGACTTCAGCTCATACTCCGGCTTAATCACGGCCCCGGGTTCGGTTGGCTGGCAATACCCGTGGAATGACGGATTTCAGATCACGGATCAAGGCACGGGCACGGGGATGAGCCTATGGCACATCGGTGGATTCTCCAGCCCGATGTCGCCGGTCAGCTCCAACGCGACCAAGATCGTTGTCAAATCCCTGCTTTGGCCGCAGACGGGCAGCGCCAACGCGGGACTCACGTCCACCGGTTTCAACAACTTCGGTTCAGGTTCGGGCGCCTACACCGCCACCTGGTATGGTTTCGGTCCCCGGTTGCAGTTCAGTGGTGGAAACCTCTCCATTCTGCGTGGCGGCAATGAAGGGGGGGATGCTTCCGCCGCCGTGGCGGTTTCAGGCGCCACAGCCGGAAATGCTGACTTTTCCTTGGTCATCGACGTCGCGACCGGTCTGGCGGACGCGTATTTTGGTTCGCCCGAAACCGGCACCTTGTTGATCGACGACTTTGATCTGAAAGGCACCAGCGACCTTGCGACCTGGCAAGCGAATGTCCGGTCCATGAACAACTTTATCGTATGGGGGAACCAGGCCATCCACGACAACCTTTCAGTCTCTGAGATCGCCCAGTCTTCCACGGTCTATCAGCAGGACTTCCGCTCTTACTCCGGCTTAATCACGACCCCGGCTTCGGTTGGCTGGCAATTCCCGTGGAATGACGGGTTTCAGATCACGGATCAAGGCACGGGCACGGGGATGTGCTTATGGCACATCGGTGGATTCTCCCATGCCCTGACGTCGCCTATCAACGCAAACGCGTCGAAGATCGTTGTCAAATCCCTGCTTTGGCCGCAGACGGGCAGTGCCACTGCGGGACTCACATCCACCGGTTTTAACAACTTCGGTTCAGGTTCGGGTGCCTACACGGATGCGTGGTATGGTTACGGTCCCAGGTTGCAGTTCAGTGGTGGAAACCTCTCCATTCTGCGTGGCGGCAGTGAAGGGGGGGATGCTTCCACGGCCGTGGCTGTGAGCGGTGCCACAGCCGGGAATGCTGACTTTTCCTTGGTCATCGATGTGACCACCGGTCTGGCTGACGCGTATTTTGGTTCGCCCGAAACCGGCACTTTGCTGATTAATGACTACGATCTCAAGGGCCCAAGCGACCTTGCAACCTGGCAAGCGAATGTCCGCTCCATGAGCAACTTCGTCGTCTGGGGAAACCAAGCCATCAACGACAACATGGAGGTTATCACATTTCTGCCGGAATTTTCCACCTTTGCCTCATGGTCTGCAGTGTATGCCGGTGGACAGACCGCCGAACTCGACTGGGACAACGACGGAGTCTCCAACGGCGTAGAGTTTTTCATGAACGCCGCCCCCGGCTTCACCGCCAATCCTGGCCTCGTGGGCAACACGGTGACTTGGCCCAATGGTGGCAACATCCCAAGCAGTGCCTATGGCACGCAATTTGTGGTTCAAACCTCGAGCGACCTTGTGACCTGGGGTGATGTCACCGAGGGGGATTTTCAGCAATTTGGCACCAACACCGCAGGCTCGCTCTCCTACACACTCGACCCCGCAAACAATCCGGGCAAGCAGTTCGTCCGCCTCAAGGTGACGCCCTAACTGAATCAGGAACCATAAAATGAACACAAATCTCCCAACAAAAAACATACAAAAAAACAACATGAAAAACACAGCATTACTCAAAACCATGCAGGGGCTTGCAATGAGCCTTCTCATTTCGGTGGCTGCCCATGCATCCACTTATGTCTTACCCGTTGGAGTGACCGCTACTCCAAATAATGTTAACCCTTCATGGGCTGCATCTAATCTACTCTTAGCTCCGAATTCCTATTTTTCCAACAATGGTGCCGGTCTGAACACTGGTGATCAGGTGGGTCTAGTGGAGGATCTTCCGACCTACGCGTCAATGGTAGATGGTGGTGGAAGTGCCCAGTATCGCCCGGCCTCAGTTACAGCGACGCTGATCTTTGATCTGGGAGCCACCTACTCCCTGAACGGGCTCAGGTTGTGGAATTACGCTGAATACTGGGGTGGGTCCACCTACAATGACCGAGGCGTCAAGGATTTTACGCTCTCCTTCTCGACCAACGGTGGAACCACATTCAGTAACGCGCAGAACTTCACCGCGGCCATCGGAGGTGGCGTAGGAGGTTCGCCCTTGCCAAATGGCATTGCAGGTCAAGGCTTCAGCTTCGGCGGCATCTCGGCGAATGCCGTGAAGCTTGAGATTACTTCCTCACAGGGCTCGGAATTCTCTTCCGGGATCGCCGCCGTTCGTTTCACGGCCGTCCCCGAGCCCTCCAGCGTCGCGCTGTTGGGCGGCCTTGGATCGCTGCTTCTCATGCGTCGTCGCCGGCTCTAAGGCTGTTCTGCGCGCAAGTGCAAACCAAAGGACCGGCGTTTCACAACGCCGGTTCTTTTTTTCAAACAAGATTCACCCATCAACAAACACACACAGCTAAAAATGACATTGCGAAAAAACGCCAAGACCATGGTTTGCACAGCCATCGCCTTCGCCGGCCTGAACGCCCGTGCCTCCGAACTGCCGGTGGCGGAATATGGCCTCGCATCCTGAGAAACCAAAGGACATGGCAAGCACCGCGCGAGTTTGCTGGACGAAATCTAACATCGAAGGAATTCAAAAAGGGGAAACCATTCCCGCCAACAGCCCTCTTGAGCTTTCTCCCAACGGAGGCGCATTTCTCCTGATCGAAGCATCACCATGAATGACAATGAATCCATCAATGCCTTTGGCGCCTTTTCCGAGAACGGACGCGAATATGTCTTCACGCGATTCGACACCCCGAGGCCTTGGATCAACTATGCCTGGAGCAGCCAGATGCTGGTTTCGGTGGATCAACGCGGGAGAGGTTACAGCCTTTACCGCGACGCTGACGGTCGGCGCACGAACCCGATCCGCGATCGCTTGGTATATTTGAAGGATTTGGAAACCGGTCAGTTCTGGACGGTCGGATGGGATCCGGTGCAGATGCCTTTCGAGCATTATTACTCTCGCCATGGCTTGGGCTACACCGTGATCGGTTGTGACTTCGATGGCATCCAATGCGAGTTCCGCATCACCGCAGCGGCGGATATTCCTGCGGAAATCTGGTCCCTCACGGTGAACAACAGGGGGGACAAGCCACGCCGCATCGCGGTTTATCCTGCCGTGGAGTTCGACCTCGGCGGCTGGATCCCGTATGGGACGGTCGAGAACTACAGCGTCTGCCGCATGGTCGGCGACCGTCTGCTCCTCGCCCTCAATCAATCCAGCGAACGGCCGGGCGCCAAGAACCACGCATGGTTTTCCGCAAGCCTGCCTCCGGATCATTTCGAGACGAGGAAGCGGGAGTTTCTGGGCGGGCCCTACTCGAGCCTTGCCAACCCGATGGGGGTGAGCGCCGCCCGATTGACGGATACGGGTGCAGCGACGGAAGATTTCATGGGAGTCTTCCAGTATGAGCTTGAGCTGGTGCCCGGAGGGGTGTGGGAAGGGAATTTCTCGGCAGGCGTCTGCCACGACGAGGCTGAGGCTCTCAGCTTTGCCGGGCAAACGAACGCCGCCGCCTTCGCCCGCGGCATCGATGCCGCAGAACAGCGCGCTTCATCTTTTGATCGCGCCGAGATGGAGCTCCCTGATCCGATGTGGACCCGCTTCTTTAATGTCTGGGCAAAACAACAGCTTGCCTTCCTCGGTGATTTCACGCGGGTGTACCTCGCGGGTTTCCGCGACACGCTGCAAGATGCTCAGGCCCTTTGCGCCTATGCTCCGGATCAGGTCCGTCAATCGATCATCAAGACCCTGCAACACCAATACCGCGATGGCAGCACCATGCGCGGTTGGTGTCCCGACGATCACCATAAGTATGCGGACGGCGGCGTGTGGATCGCCTCCACCATCGGCGAGTATGTCAGAGAAAGCGGTGACTTTGATTTTCTTAATGAGCAGGTGAGCTACCGCGATGAAGGTTCCGAGACGGTCTGGGAGCATCTCATTTGCGCCTTGGACTGGTTCCGCGAAAACCTCGGCAGCCACGGCTTGCCCAAGATACACTTCGGCGACTGGAACGACTCCCTCAACATCGGCCGCGAAGGCAAGGGCGAGAGCGTCTGGCTGGCCATGGCCTTGGTCGCGGCATTCAAGGAAACCGCGGCCATCGCCGAATGGATCAACGAACCCTCCATCGCAGCACAATGCCGTGCGGATGCGGCGAAGATGGAAGGCAATCTAGAGAAACACGCATGGGACGGTGAGTGGTATCTGCGCGGCTTCGCCGACGATGGTTCCCCGGTCGGCGGGAAATCCGATGCCGAAGGGAGCATCTTCGCCGAGCCACAAAGCTGGGCTGTCCTCGCGGGACTCAACCCGGAGCGCTGGGAGCTCCTGACCAAAAGTGTGGAGCACCGCCTTCGCACGTCTTACGGCCTGCTGGTCTGCAACCCGCCCTTCACCCATTATCAGAAACGGCTGGGCCGCATCAGCACGATGCCTGCCGGCTGGGGCGAGAACGGCAGTTCCTATTGCCATGTCACCGCCTTTCAATTCGTCGCCGACTGCCTGCGGCGCGACGGCAATGCCGCCCTCGCCAGTTTGGAATCCATTTTGCCCTTCAACCCGGCCTTGCCGACTTCGGAGTCATGGCTGGAGCCCTATGCCTTTACCAACATGTTCCGTGGTCCCGGGCACCCCCGACCGGGTGCCACTTTCAAAGGCTGGACCACCGGAACCGTTCCCTGGGCCCTGCGCGGCCTCACTCACTTCCTCATCGGTGTCAGGCCGGAGTTCGACGGATTGCGAATCGACCCAGTCCTACCATCCACTTGGAATACCGTTCGTATTCGGCGAACTTTCCGCGATCATGTGTTTGATATTCAAATCGTGAATCATGCCGCTGGAACAAGCGCCACGGAAGTCCGTCTCACGCTCGACGGCCAAAGTTATTCTGGAAATCTAATCACCCTGAATGAGCTGAACCCGGGCACCCACCAAGTTCTCGCAGAAATTCACCCGCTGAGCACCGCCAATCATCTTTCGCCCAAAACATTGCATGAGCAGATTCAAGCAAGAACAGACACTGACCACGAGCTACAACCGATTCACCGCTGATCCACTGGAGCGACTGCATGGCTACTCCATGGTGTGGGGAGCCCCCGCAGGCCCTCCTGCGGATTGGAAGTCAGGTGCTCCGCTCGGTAACGGTGACATGGGCGCGCTGATCTACGGCCACCCCGCCGACTTGGGCATTGCCTTGGGCAAGAGCGATCTCTGGGATCGCATTCCGGGAACCAAAAGCAATTTCCGGGGAGAATCTTTCGAAGAGCTGCGCCAAATATTCGCCGCGCAGGACAAGGGAGCATTCGATAAGCTCTTCGCGGAACCGGAGGTCTCACCAAAATCACACGCCACCGGAGGCGGGACGCTGAAGCTTCATTTCTTCGAGCAGGCAGGAACGCACTCGCCGCAGTTGACCTGCGATCTGGCCACCGGCACCGCCGAACTCGAATTCTTCCCCTACGGCATGGACACCGACCTCCACACCTGGGGCAAGGTGAAGGTCCAGAGCCTGGTCTCGCGTGCGGCGCAGGTGCTTGCCATGCGCGTGATGGCCACGGACATCTGTCCGGGATTCGCCGTCGATCCGACACTCCGCCGCAATTTCCCCCCGGAGGTTGCACCGGTCGGCAGCGTGACATGGGAACTCTCGCGTGGAGAATCCAGCTTCCTTCCCGGGGCTGAGACAATCCTTCGTGATGGCGTGGTTCTGCTCAAGCAAACGTTCAACAACGGCGACTGCGTGGTCACCGCGCTCGCTGCCAATCACTGTGGAATGGAGAGCCACGCCGCAGGCACCCGCGCGGTGGGCACATTCCGCACGGTGGAGAGATCACCGATGGAAATCTATCTGACGCTGGTGACCTCGCAGGACGCCGCCGATCCGATCGCGGAGGCCGAACGCCGGGTCCGGGCAGCCATCAAGGCGGGCTATGAAAAAATCCATCGCGAACACACCCGGTGGTGGAGTGATTTCTGGAAACGCAGCGCGATTTACCTGAGTGATCCGACCCTCGAGCAATGGTTCTATGTTTCCCTCTACTACTGCGCCAGCGCCTTGGAACCGGGCAGGCAGTCGCCGGGATTGCAAGGCGTTTGGGTGCATGAAGAGGTGCCCGCATGGTTCGGCGATTTCCACACGAATGTGAACTTGCAGGCGGTCTATTGGGGACTTTTTGGCGCGAACCGGGTCGAGTTGGTCGAACCATTTCTCCGCCTGATCCAACAACTCTACCCACAGGCCAAGCGGGACACGGAATCCTATTTCAAGATGAAGGGCGTGCGCTTTCCCCACGCCGCGTCGATCGAGGGTTATGAACTCACCGAGGCTGACTGGGCGGCTTCGTTGGGGATATCCGTCGGCGGTTCCGGCTGGCTGGCAATGCTGCTGTTCGACCTCTACCGCTACACGATGGATCGCGATCTTCTCGCGAATGAAATCTATCCACTGCTCGCCGAAGTCGCGGATTTCTATGCGGACTTCCTCATTTGGAACTCCGAGAACGAGCGATTCGATCTTTTTCCCTCGGTGTTTTTTGAAGCACTCTCGCCGCGGCTTGCCTCTGTTGGAACAAACAGCCTCTATGAGTTAAGCTTGGTGCGTGGTGCATTGCGGGTGGCGCTTGAGGCCGCTTCGGTCCTCAAGATCGATCCCGACAAACTCAGCCGCTGGCAGCAGACCCTCGATGGGTTGGCGGATTTCCCCCGGAATGACCAAGGCGAGTGGATCGGATTCGAGGGAAGGGATTTGCACAAGACGGGCGGACACCAATTCGACCTGCCTCCCGTCTTTCCCGGCGAGCATGTCAGCCTTTGGCATGGTCCCGTCGAATGGCGCGATGACGCCCGCAAGACCTTGCAGGCCCGCGACCCGCAACACAGCAAGACTGGCCAAGCCTGGTGCGGCGGACAAGGCGTGCGCGAACTGATCCGCCTGGGTGAAGTCGAAGCGGTTCGTAAGGCGGCGGCTTACACACCGGCCAACGTGCCCACCACCAACGCGCTGACGCATAACTGGATGTCGCACTATCTTCAAGCCGAGCACGCCATGGGAATGTGCAGCGTGCCGGTGGAAATGCTCGTCCTGCAAACCGGAGATGTCCTGCGGCTGCTTCCCTGTTTTCCAGAAGATGTTTCAGCCGCCTTCCACAGCCTGCGCGTGCCGGGATCATTCCTGATCAGCGGAGAAAAGCGTCAGACCGCCCTCGACTATGCCGTCATCGAAAGTCTCGCCGGGGCGGAACTGCGGATCGCCAACCCGTGGCCCGGCTCAGTCGCCCGCTTCCGCGATGCGGCCACCGGCAACGAGATTCTGGTTTCCGATCAGGAAATCATTTCAGTCCAGACAACACCGGGTCAAATCCTGATCCTCGATCGCCCCGACGTTCCGCATGAGTCCATCGCAATGGGGAATATCGAAGCCCCTTCATCCGGCGATCAGGATTCTCCCATCCAATTCATGGGATGTCAGGGAGTTGTCACCCTGGGTCAGGACGGACCATGAAACTTTTTTCCAAGCAGAATTTCATCCGATGAAAATCAAAGCTCTCCAATCCCATCTAACAGCTGTTTTGCTGAGCGTGTCTTGCGCCGCCGCATTTGCCCAGACATCGACACTCTATCAGAATCATTTTGAGGGCCAGAGCGGTTACGCTGCGAATCATGGATGGCAGTATTCATCGACTCATGGTTTCAAGAACTGGGGGGCGATTGGAGCGGGACGCAACGCCACCAACGTCTTGTGGGGGAAAGGCGGCTGGACGCATCTTCTGGACGCGGTCCCCGTGGTTGACCGGATCCTCTCCCTGAGCGTGGAGATCGATCCATCCACAAATTCCAGCCCGCGGGTTGGCTTGTTCAACTCTTCCTACAGCGATTGGGATGGCTCCGTCGCATGGGGCGGGCACGGGCCGTTGATCCAGTATTCCCCCGCGGGATTCCTCACGCTGACCCGACCAATAGGTGCTGGGGGCGGTTCGATCACGGTGTCGGTTCCCAACAAGCCGGCTCGCGCGAAATTCATCATGGAAATCGACACCTCAACGGGGGTCGCCGATGTTTACTTCAATGATCTGGCCAGGGGAAGCCGTCTGATAAGTGGCTTCGACCTGAAAGGAAACTGGTCAGCTGGCCAATTCAGGGACAACATTGTAAATCATAGATGGTTTGGCGTGGAACTGGGCGGCGGAAACGCGGCAATTGACAACATTCTGGTGAGCAGCTCGCCGGTCCGGACGCTCTACACGAATAATTTTGAAACTCAGAACGGTCTGGCGGCGGATTACGGCTGGCAGTATTCCACCACTTATGGATACCGAAGCTGGGGGATCATTGGACCGGCGCGCAATTCCACGACTGCCCTCTCCGGCCTGAGCGGTTGGTCGCAGCTGATGGACGCGGACCCGGCCGCCAACACGACCCTCACCCTCAGCGCGGACATTGATCCGTATAGTAATTCCAGCCCGAGGGTGGGTTTGTTCAGCGCCGACTACAACCAGTGGAATGGAACCTCCACATGGACCGGCTACGGCCCGATGCTTCAATATTCGCCCGACGGCGAGCTGACATTGACCCGCCCGACGGCAGCAGGCGGCGCTTCGATTTCAGTTTCGGTTCCGGGCGCCCCGAAGCCTGCGAGGTTCATCCTCCAGATCGACGCCGGCACGGGGTTCGCCAACGTTTACCTCAATGCCGTGAACCCGGATCATCTTCTGATTACCAGCTTCAGCATGCTCGGCACCTGGTCATTGGCCCAGTTCCAGTCGCAGATCGCCAACTACAAATGGATGGGAATTGAACTCGGAAGCGGGAATGGAGAAATCGACAACCTCGATGTCACAAGCGGCCCCCGGCTTGCGCCGATCAATGCCCCCCTCCCCCTCAATCCGGACTCTTCAAATCTGACTTATGGGGTCGCCAGCTGGCCTCAGAATGGCCTCGGAAACCACAGGGCATTGGTGCGTGTCGACTCAACTGCAAATCCGGTGCGGGTGCATATTCCATGGCGCCGCCGTGACAATAATCCGGAGCTGAAGGATGTTCTGATTTATAACTGCTCCACGGGGCAGCGCGTCATGAATGTGGTCAAGGTGAATGTCACCCGCGAATATGGCGATTTCGTATTCCAGGCAGACACCACTCCGGCTGATTACGCCTTTTATTTTCTTCCGTATAACCAACCCGCAGCCGACGCGATTTGGTTTGCCACGGACCAATACCTGACTCCACAGGACACAGCCGACGCGGCCTGGCTCAGCCGCTATCACCTTACCGCCGCGGAACTGGCTGCCGGCGACTGGAAGTCGCTTCCCCAGGCAAGCGTCACCGCGATGCAGGCGAGAACCGAGTTTGATCGTTTTGATCCCATGGAAGTGATCGCCCTGGCTTCCGAAACCGGTCAGCTGCTGGCGGCATATCCCGGTGATAACTATCTGGTGTTCGCAGAAGACCGGCTGAATCCGATCAAGATGACGGATGATTTGCCCCGCCGCTGGATTCAGAACGGGCCGTCCACAGCGTTTGCGGGGCAACCGCAGCCGGGCGAGTATTATGTCTTTCAGCTGGGTGTTTTTGCCGCGCGGCAGGCCATCTCAAACGTGGCACTCACGTTTGGGGCGCTTACTGGAACGGGAGGGGAGACCATCCCCGCTTCCGCCTTCAAATGTTTCAACTTGGGCGGGACAAATTACCAGGGGAACGCTTTTACAAATACCTTTGACGTGGCAAACGGAAAGGTGAGGCCGATGTGGATTGGAGTGCAGGTGCCAGCCGACGCGTCAGGAACCTATAACGGAACAATCACGGTTCAGCCGGTGGGTGGCACTCCAAAGACCATCAATGTTTCCCTGAATGTTTCAGGAAATGTTCTCGCCGATTCAGGCGACAGCGAGCCGTGGCGACTGTCCCGGCTGCGATGGCTGGATTCATCGCTTGGCGTGGATGACGGCGTGGTTCCGCCTTTCACCCCCATCGGAGTAACTGGAAGCAACGGAAGCAATCTGGCACTGCTCGGGCGCGAGCTGACGTTCAATAACCTGGGATTTATCAGCAGCATGAAGAGCAATGGCCGGGAGATTCTTAACGGCGCCATTACCTTCAATGTGACGCGATCGAACGGCAGCACGGTGACATGGTCATCCAGTAGCAACAGCATCACGAAGCAGCAGCCGGGTGTGGTGGAACGGCAATCCACCGCCACCGGAGGATTTCTTTCACCGTTCTCACTCACGGTGAATTCCAAGACCGAATGCGACGGGGCGATTACCTACAGCGTTGCCCTGACGGCAAACTCCGCCGCCAACCTGTCCAACATCAGCCTCAACATTCCAATGAAGCTTGATGTCGCGAAGTATAATACCGGTCTGGGGAGGTATGGCAGTCGCGCGCCCGAGTCGCATCAATGGTTTTGGGACATCAACAAAGCCAATAATGCGGTGTGGCTTGGTGATGTGGATGCCGGGCTGCATCTGAAGTTGCTGGGAGATAACGATGATTGGGCCAATGTGCTGGATCTCAAGGAGAGAGGCATTCCTTCCTCATGGGGAAACAATGGCAACGGTGGCTGCAACCTGACCGCGCAGAGCAACCAGTATTTCGTCTTTGCCTACACGGGGGCGAGAAGCATGACCGCCGGCCAGACCCTCACCTTCCGGTTTCGTTTGATGGTAACGCCGTTCAAGCCGGTTGACACCAACCACTGGAATTGGCGGGCGGGCGACGATTGGCCGGGGGACACCATCCGCCATCTCCACCACGGCTATCCCGAGAACCTCTACATCAATTACCCGTTCCTCAACACGCCCGAATTGACTACGCTGGTCACCAATCAGCGCAACGCGGGCAAGGGGGTCAACCTTTACTACAACGGCGGCCATCTATCGGCAGCAGCTCCGGAGCTTTGGGCATTGAAAAGCCTCGGTAGTGAAATCTTCAATCCGACCGAGACCCTGGTTTACTATCAGGGGCAGTCTTACGTCAATGGCGTGGGCGGCGGCTACTCCTGGCTGCAGGAACATCTTGGTGCCGGATATGTCGCGGGCTGGCAAACGAGACTTGGGAGTGGAGAAACCGATGCCACGGTTTCGACTCATGGCTCGTGCCGGTGGAACAATTATTACGTTCAAGGCATGGATTGGCTGATGCGAAACACCGGGGTTGACGGGCTGTTTCTTGATGGCATTGGTTATAATCGGGAGGTGATGAAGCGCGTCAAAAAGGTGATGCATGCGGCCAATCCGAATTCCCGCATCAACCATCACGGCGGCAATACTTATGATTACATGGGATACAACGTGAGCACCGCCAGCTGTTACATGGAGCAATTCCCCTACCTGGACAACATCTGGTATGGAGAGGGCTTCGATTACAATAAAGGTCCCGACTACTGGCTGGTCGAGATCTCCGGACTGCCTTACGGACTCACGGGCGAATTGATAAATTCGGGAACCCAGCCCAACTCGTATCGCGGCATGCTGTATGGGATGGCCACACGCTGGCCGACAACTCAACCGCTTTATGCGTTCTGGGATCAATTTGGAATTCAATCCGCACAGATGATCGGTTACTGGTCATCCTCATGTCCCGTGACGACGGGTCGTTCGGATGTGCTTGCCACGGTCTATAAAAAGAACGGCAAGACACTCATTGCGCTGGCGAGTTGGGCCCCCAATCAGGTCGATGTGACCCTCACGATTGACTGGGCGGCGCTGGGGATCAACCCATCCACGGCGACGATCACTGCGCCCGCCATAAGCAATTTCCAAAATGCCGCGCAATATGCGCCGGGAGCCGCCATCCCGGTCAGTGCCGGCGGCGGATGTCTGCTGATCGTTCAATAAGCAATTGAAACACCCAATCGTATGACCAAGAACCAATGGATCAGACTCCTGATGGGCACCTGGATTGTCTTGATGACGACAGGGGGCGCCCAATCAAGCGTCTTGTATCAGGAGGACTTCAGCTACGACACCTATACCAATCATACGAATGCTTCCACCGTCGGCTGGTCGTATTCGGCTACCTACGGAAATAACACGTGGGGCATCATTCGCGACGAAGGGACCGGGACGGGACTTCTCCTCTGGGTCATCAACGGCTGGACGCACCCGCTGGACTCCACGATTCCCGGGACGAACGGGACGAAGATCATGGTGCAAGCACTCATGTGGCCGCAATGGGGCAATGTCTCCGCAGGTTTATACAGCTTGGATTATAGCAGCTTCTTTTATCCGGGATGGACGGGAGGCGGCCCGCGGATGAATTACGGGGATGGAAAATTGACCCTGATCCAACCGGACGCCGCCGGAGGGGCATCGTCGGCGGAGGCAATCGTGTCTGGCATCTCGCCGGCGTCGGCCTGTTTTACCATGGTGATCGATTTGATGACCGGAACCGCCGATGCCTATCTCGGGTCGGTGGAAACCGGCAACCTGCTGATTGCTGGCTTCGATATGAAAGGCACTTGGACCCTTGCACAATTCCAGGCGAATCTGGTTGCCTGCAACAAATTTGGAGCGGTCGCCAACCAGGGGCTCATCGACAATATCAAAGTGTCGGCGGTTGCCGCTGCGACTGGACTGCCCAGCTTCACCCAATGGCAAGCCTTGTATTTTACGTCTGCCCAACTCGCGAACGCTTCCATTTCCGGCCCCGCTGCTTCGCCTCTGGGTGATGGACTTGCGAACAAACTCAAGTTCGCGCTTGGCCGCAGCCCTTGGGAGCAATTTTCACCCATGGTTTCCGCCGATTCGCTCCCCGACGGTCGTCCGTCATTTGTTCTGTCGCGCCGTATTGACGCTGAAAGCCTTGGTCTGCAGCTCGAAGCCTCCACCAATCTGACGGCATGGAGTTTCGCCCCCGGTGCTTATGAAACCACGGTTATTTCGAACAATGCGGAAACCGAAACCATTCGGGTTTCCCCGCCTTCCGGTGCAACTCCAAGTATCTGGTTTCTCCGTTTCCGGATTCCGCTCAATTGAGGGTTGAGTAGATAACCACGAAAATACCATTGGGCCTTCTGATTCATGTATGACTGACCAGACCAACCAGCCGCCGGCTGCCGGAAAATTGTTTCGTGTGGGAACTCTCACTTACACAAGAACGGCCCTGTTTTCCGGACGATGTGGCGGCGGCCATCGAAAGCCTCGCCGTGGCGGAACTGCGGATCGCGAACCCGTGGCCCGGCTCAGTCGCCCGACTCCGCGATGCTCGGACCCGCGACGAGATTCTGGTTTCCAATCAGGAAATGTTTTCCCTCGCAACCACGCCGGCCTCTCCCGCTGATTCCCAGATCCCACTCATTATCATCCATCCCATCTATCCCATCCATGCCATCCAAATCCGACCCATTCCGTGAACCGAGAACACAGCACGGAACAATGATGCAAAAGTTCGGCGATGAAGAAATTTGCATGATCCTGCGCCATCCGGACGTTCGCAAAGCAGCCAAGGACTGGCAAACATTCAGTTCCGATTATCCCTTTCGCGTGCCGATTCCATCAGAGGAAAATCTGCGAACCATGCGGCAGATTCCGCTGGAGACCGACCCGCCGGAACACGCGGAGTATCGGGAGATCGTGGAGCCGTTTTTTCTCCGCGCCAAAGACCCGTGTGTCGTGGCACGGGTCGAGGCGTTGCTGGACGGCCTGCTCACGGAAGCGCTGAATCGTGATTCCATCGAGGCGGTGTATGATCTGGCCATCCCATTTCAGTGCGGGGCGCTGGCCATTCTTCTCAATGTCGCGGAAGAAGAGGTTGCCACCTGGATTGGTTGGGATCTCAATGTTTTCCTCGGTGGCAAGGAAGGCGAACACAAGGGATCCGCTCTGGAAGCCTATCTCAACTCCATGCTGGATCGCTCCGCGGAAAACCCCGGCGACGACTTTTTTGGCGCGCTGCACAAGGCCAAATTCCGTGGCAGGTCGCTCACCCGGGACGAGATGATGGGGTTTGCCATTTTGACTTTTTCCGGCGGACGCGACACGGTCATCCATACCTGCACCGCCGCGCTGGCCTATTTCGGGAAAAATCCGGCGGCCCTGAATTTCCTGCGGGAAGATCCCAAACGGATCGTCCTTGCCGTGGAAGAATTGTTCCGAATCGTTTCGCCGCTCACCCATCTCGGACGGGTCTGTCCGGTCAAGACCGGGGTGCTGAACGAAACGGTGGAAGCCGGCGACCGGGTTTCGTTATGCTGGGCGTCGGCCAATCGGGACGAGACGGTGTTCCCTGCCCCCGACGAAGTGCGTCTCGACCGCAAACCCAATCCCCATGTCGCTTTTGGAGCGGGCACGCATCTTTGCATCGGCGCGCCCCATGCCCGGCTCCTGCTGCGTACACTCTTGCTGCAATGCAGCCAGCGGGTCGAAAGCATCACCATTTTCGATGAAGTGCCGCATCGGGAGAGCGAGGATTTAATGCATCGCGAGGTCGGCTATGACTCGCTGACGCTCAAATTTCATCCTCTGCAATGAGCGTTGTTCTTTGGCTCTCCGCAACCCGTTCACCTCCTATCACCTACAAAGCAATCTCACCACCAATCCATGCATTCACAATCTTTGATCCGTAGTTGTCTCTTCGCTCTCGTCCTTACCACTGAAATGTTTTCCACGATCCAGGCGAGGGCTCTGGATGTGGCCGAGTATGGGGTGGCAACCTGGCCGGAATCCGGTTTTGGAAACCACCGGGCGCAGGTCTCGGTGACGGGGAATGAACCTGTTCACTCGGTGATGATTCCGTGGCGGCGCCGTGATGCGGATGTGAATGCCAAGGCCGTGATCGTCGTCGATCCCGCCGGCAAGCAGGTCGCGAATGTCCTCCCCGTGGATCTGAATCGGGATTCGGGAAGCTTCATCTTTGATACGTCGTCCGGGCCGGGCGAATACAGCTTCTACTATCTTCCCTATCAACTTCTGGGAATGTTTGGATCGGAAACCTATCTTCCACCGGCCTACCAGCAGGACGAAAATTGGCTGAAAAACAACCAGCTTCTCGACCGCGGCCATGTTGCCGTTCGCTTCGGCGAGCTGCCGCAGGCGAAGGTCCGCCAGTTGCAAGCGAGGGGGCCGTTCCATTCGTTTTTCCCGATGGAGGTTTGTGCGACCCATGCCGAAACGGAGGGCCTCAAATCCAAATTGCCGGGAGAATGGGCGGTGTTTCCGGAGACGCGCCATTTCGAGATCCGCATGAAGGACAAGCTGCCCCAGCGCTGGATTGCCAAGGGACCTGCCGACACCCTCGAGGTTCCGGCCCGCCCCGGCGAGTATCTCGTCTTCCAAGCCGGAGTCTGGGCAGCCAAAAAGGCGCTCACCCTCAAGGGGGCAACGTTCAGCGAATTCGCCGGGGCCTCGGGTGGCGCGCTCAAGCCGGATCTATGGACGTGCTTTAATTTCGGCGGCGTCGATGCCCAAGGCAATGACTTTACCCGGCGCATTGACGTGCCTGAGGGGCAGGTGCAACCGCTTTGGTTCGGCGTGCAACTTCCCATCACGGCGACGGGAGAATTCACCGGAGACATTGAGATCCTCGCCGCCGAAGGCCCGGGTCAAAAAGTCCGTGTCTCCATCAAGGTGGCAGGCGATCCTCTGCCCGATGGCGGAGTCAGCGACCCGGAAGGACTCAGCCGTTTGCAGTGGTTGAATAGCCGTCGCGGTCAGGAGCCAGTGGTTGTGCCACCATTCACTGCGGTCGAAGTGGCCGGGAACCGCGTAAACATCCTGAATCGGGAGATTTCATTTGGAGATTCCGGGTTGCCTACCCAGGTCACGAGCAATGGGGAAGCCCTACTGACGGCCCCCATCACACTTCATGCCGACGGCAAAACGATCGACGGGAAAACCACCAGAATCACCGGCCAGAATGATGCCACCGTGACGCGTCTCACCGAGGGAAATCTCGGGGCTGGCATCGAGGCGGAGATCACGTCGAGGACGGAATTCGACGGGGCCATGGAATTTGAAGTCCGCCTGAAATCCACGGCGGAAACGCGATTGGCCGATCTGGCCTTGGACATCCCATTCCGCAAAGACGTGGCAACCTATTGGATGGGACTGGGCGAACGCGGCGGCTACCGAAAAAAGGACTTGGAGTGGAAATGGGACATCAAGCGGATCACGAACATGATCTGGATCGGAGAAGTCCACGCCGGGATGCAATTGAAACTGCAGGACGAACGCGGGGATCAATGGGGGTTGCTGGATTACCAACAAATCGGACTGCCGCCCGCCTGGAGTAACGGCGGCAAGGGCGGCGCGAGTGTGACCGAAACCGGAGAGACGGTGCTGCTGCGGGCCTATTGCGGCGAGCGCACGCTGGCGGCCGGAGAATCGCTGACGCTGAAGTTCCGCCTGCTCGTCACGCCGTTCAAGCCGCTTTCTCCAAACCACTGGAAGAAGCGCGTCAAGGATTTGACGGACGGCGAAGCCAACATCGCACACATTCACCACAGCACGTCAGTCGTGCCGTTCATCAACTATCCGTTCCGCGGCACGGAGCGGCTGAAAGGCTATTTGGATTTCATCCAAAGCACGGCGAAACGCACGAACCCGGAAACCGGCGCGGTCGAGGATCGGGGCCGACGCGGCATCAACCTTTATAACAATCTCGGCCAACTCTCCAATCACGCGACGGAGATCTGGGCTTTGCGCTCATTGCCGGATGTCGTGTTCAACGAGAGTCAGGACAGCTATGTCTATACCGACCAAGGAGCCGTCAAGGTCACTGCGGGTGGTGGCTATCCCTGGCTGCAGGAGCATCTCGGCGGCGGATATGTGCCGGGCTGGCGGGAATCGCAGCCGTGGAACGGCGAGTTTGGCGCGTTTTGCGCCGCGCTTATGCTCAAAGAGCCGTCCCGCTGGAACAACTTCTACATCGAGGGCATTCGTTGGCTGATGCTCGACACCGGGTTCGATGGTCTCTACCTCGACGGTATCGGCTTCGACCGGCGCACCATGCAGCGCGTCGCCCGCACCATGCACGAGGTCACGCCGGATTACCGCATCAACGCGCATCAGGGCAACGGCTACGACTTCCTGGATCAGCGCAACAGTT
This sequence comes from Luteolibacter sp., assembly GCA_044361475.1. GTDB lineage: Bacteria > Verrucomicrobiota > Verrucomicrobiia > Verrucomicrobiales > Akkermansiaceae > Luteolibacter. Next base: position 76,052 of record JBIKIR010000004.1, read on the forward strand.
CCATGAACAGCAACATGGAGCATCTGCCTTATCTGACCGATTTGTGGACCGGGGAAATGTTCGATTACAATCGCAGCGCCGACTATCAACTCATAGAGATCTCCGGCATCCCCTTCGGCGTGATGAACGAGATGCTGGAGAACCATGGCGGCGGCAATGCCTGGCGCGGCATGGTCTTTGGCATGAACGGCCGCTTCCTTCCCGGCTGTGACGAAATGTGGAAATTCTGGGACACGTTCGGGATCGAGAAAGCGAAAATGATCGGC
>JBIKIR010000040.1:0-18914 GCA_044361475.1 Luteolibacter sp.
GACAAATCGCCGATCCACCACGCGGCTGATGCAATGGTAAATCGCTGGCTTTTCCGCCGAATCCTTCCACGGCGCCAACCACCGCTTGCTGCTCATGAGTCACCTCCCATGCCCCACCATTTACCACAGCCATCCCCGACGGCAAGGAGAATCTATACAATTTGTCTGGGAAATTGTATGTAGATCAACAAAGCTAGTTCAAAAGTTGCAAGATTTGAGCAATATATATTCACTCGGCAAGGCAGACTCACTGGTCCCCCACATCTTCCACATTCTCGTCCATCACCTCTTCATCTTCATTCACCGGCAGGGCAGGAATCGCACTGCCTTCACCGGAACCGGAAAAATCAGCACCCGTCGGTGGCATCGCATCATCACCCTCCACAACGCCATCCACAGGCAGAGCCCGCATCACCCCACGCTCTTGGGGAGCCGCATCAACCGTATCCTCCATCTCCTCACTTTCATCGTCGCTTTCGACATCATCCACCTGCGCCACTGGTGCCGCCTGCTCGACCGCTTCGCCCGTTTTCTCATCCACCACCACCAAGGCCTTCTTCGGCGGCGCGATGACCTCCTTGATGTCGCCTTTGATGCCTTGGAAAAATTTCTGCACCATCGGAGCCGCCATGCGACCACCCGACACCCCCTCACCCGGCCTTCCTTCATAGAGCACCGCGAAGGCATAACGCGGATTCGCCCGCGGCATGAATCCCGCAAACCACGCAAGCCGCTGATTCTTCGACTTAGGCCCCCACTGCGCCGTGCCGGTCTTGCCACACAACTCGGCATAACCAAGCCCCGCACTGCGACCCGTGCCACCACCGGAATTGACCACATCCGACATCCCCTGGTGCACCACCTGCACGGCCTTTTCACTCAGGCCCAAACTGTTCTTGCGCTCCGGTACCGGCGCCTGAACCACACGACCGCGCGTGTCCTGAACTTGCGATATCAAACGCATCTTTGGCAAGGCACCACCATTCGCGATGCCAGCCATCGCCTGTGCGACCTGCAACGGCGATGCCAACAAGCTACCCTGCCCGATCGAAAGGTTGGCAGTGTCGCCATCAAGAATCCGCCGCTTTTCATTCTTCAACATCCACTCGTCATTCGGCACCAAGCCCGGCGTCTCACCGACCAGCGGCAATCCGGTCTTCTCGCCAAATCCCAACCTCCGCGCCAAGCTCAAGAACGAGGTCGGCCCGATGTCGATGCCAACCTGATAGAACCAGGTGTTACATGATCTCGCGATCGCACGCTTCACATCGATGCTGCCCTCGGGAGACTTGCTCCAGTTCTTGAAAACTGTGCGACCAATGCTGATCGCTGCCGGGCAATAGAGCGTCGAGTTCTCCGTCACCATGCCATTATTGAGAGCGACCAAGGCAACAATCGGTTTGAAAGCAGAGGCCGGCGGATAGGCCGATTGAAATGCCCTTCCAAACAATGGCTGCGAGGGATCTTCCTGCAGTTGCTTGAATGCCTCCGTGCTGATTCCCGGAGTGAAACTGTTCAAATCAAATGACGGCCGCGATGCCATCACAAGCACCTCGCCGGTCACGACATCGACCACCACGAAGGCACCACGCCGGCAGCCACCGCGCAAAATCTTTTCCGCAAGCTGTTGCCATTTCAGGTCAATCGTCGTCACGAGCGTGCCACCCGGCCGCGGACGCTTGACCTGCTCCTCCAACAACTTGTTGCCATTCTCGTCGAACAAAAGCTTCTTCATGCCCGCATCACCGGTGAGCTGCGCATTGTGAATTTTTTCCAAACCCGAGCGGCCTTCCGATTCCTCCCACAGCGGCTCATTGAAATTGATCGGCCCCGTCGGCAACTTGCCCACGCTGCCGGCATATCCGATCACATGCGCGGCCAACTCACCCTCGGGGTAATATCGGCGGTACAAGGGATTGAGAATCACGCCACTCGGTAGCTTGCCCTCCAGCGCCAAGGCCTCCTTCTCGGCAATCTGCCCACTCACCAACAAAGGCAGCCAACGCCGGTGAATGTAATGATCGTAAATTTCATCATCGGTCTTGGCTTCGAGATCCTTGCGCGTTTCCGCCAAGGCATTCAAACGCGTCCGCGCCCAGTCGATCACAAACGCGCGATCCGCTTTTTCAAACTGACGAAACTGCAGCGCGATCTGGTAGGCCACGACATTCTGCGCCAGCGGCTCGCCATTGCGATCGACGATCATGCCACGCGGCGCGGGAATCTTGAGCGTGATCGCTCGCGCGTCCTTGCGAGTCATGATCGCACCATCGGAAGGCCCCTTCGGCACCGCCCCAATCTCCGCCGCCGCGTTGGCTTCCGTTTCGGCATGCACCGCCGAAACAAGCCACAGGCAGGGCAGCAGCCATCCTTTTAAAATCAATGCACGGACCATGTGTACCGGGCGAAATTAACCCCAGCCCCCCCCAACCTGCAATGTCCAATCCCGTCCCGCCCATTTCCCATCCCCCCCAAGGCCCGGCCTTGCCGTGCGCCACGCCCTATGCAGAATCCCATCAATGACCGATTGGAATTTCATGACCCTCCTGATCGTTGCGACGCTCTTTCTCCTCTGGAAACTGGAGTTCGTCGCGACCCTGCTCAATCTCAAAACCTTCCCGGAAAAAGTGCCGCAGGAACTCACTGCCGTGATGGATGAATCAAAGCTCGAGCTCGGCCGCGACTACCAACGCGTGAACTCGAAACACGATCTCCTCCAGTCGGCTGTTTCGCTCACCGCCTTGCTTGTCTTCTGGTTCGCCGGTGGCTTCGGCTGGCTCGACACATTCGCCCGCTCCGTCACAAGTTCGGAACTTGGCGCCGGCCTGATCTTTCTCTCGGCATTTTTCCTCGCCCAATCGCTGATCTCACTGCCCTTCTCGATTTACGAAACCTTCGTGATCGAAAACCGCTTCGGCTTCAACCGATCGACGCCAGCAACCTTCATCGCCGATCACTTGAAAGGCCTCATCCTCGCAGCCCTCATCGGCCTGCCACTCGCCGCCGCCGTGCTGTGGATCTTCAACCGCGTGCCCAACGCATGGCTTTGGGCATGGATCTTTCTCACCCTCGCGCAGCTCATCCTCACCTGGCTCGCACCGACCTATATCATGCCGCTCTTTAACAAGTTCACCCCCATGCCCGAGGGCGAACTGAAATCGGAAATCGAATCACTCGGCAACCGCTGCGGATTTCCCGTGAAGGACGTCTTCGTCATGGATGGTTCGAAGCGCTCGACCAAGGCCAACGCGTTTTTCACCGGCTTCGGAAAAAATCGCAAGATCGCCCTCTTCGACACGCTCATCGAAAAAAGCACCACGCCCGAACTCATTGCCGTGCTCGCCCACGAAATCGGTCACTTCCGCCGCGGCCATATCAAGCAACGCCTCGCCGCCGGCATCATCCAGACCGCCGCGATCTTTTTCCTTATCGGCCTAGCGACCAACCCACAAGGCCACTTCGCCCGACTCCTCTTCGATGCCTTCGGCGTCACCACGATCTCACCCCATGTCGGCCTCGTGCTTTTCTCGATCCTCTTCGAACCCGCCGGAAAAATCCTCTCGGTCATCCTCAACGCCTGGTCACGCCGCCACGAATTCGAAGCGGACGACTTCGCCAAACAACACACCGGCGACGCCACGCCCCTCGCCACCGCCCTCACCAAAATGACCGCCGAGCACCTCTCCCACCCCTCACCCCACCCCCTCCGAGTCTGGCTCGACTACTCCCACCCACCCCTCCTCCAACGCTTAAAGGCCCTCGCTCAGAAAAAACTCTAAGGCAGGGACCTTTCTCCGAAAGGTCCACCGCAAAAAAGATCGTGGATCGCAGATGAAGAAGCCACTTCTTCATCCTCTTCCCCAATGACCAATGACCGCTGGCAACTTCCCTTTCTTCCTCTCCGCCCAATAACATTTAACAAATAACCATTAACTCTTCTTCCCTCTTGAAACTGAAAACTTGAATCTAAACCATGTTCACTCCCAACCGCTACGACGGACGCATGCCCTACCGGCGCTGCGGTGATTCCGGCCTGCTCTTGCCCGCCATCTCGCTCGGCTTCTGGCACAACTTCGGCCACATCGACAATCAGGACGAGGCCCGCCACATGATGCGTCGCGCCTTCGATCGCGGCATCACGCATTTCGACCTCGCCAACAATTACGGTCCTCCACCCGGCAGCGCCGAAGAAAATGTCGGCCGCATCCTCGCTCACGACTTCGCCGCCCATCGCGACGAACTCGTCATCTCAACGAAGGCGGGCCACGACATGTGGCACGGACCCTACGGCAGCAACGGCTCACGCAAGCACCTGCTCGCCTCGCTCGACCACTCGCTCAAGCGCATGCGGCTTAACCATGTCGACATCTTCTACTCCCATTGCCCCGATCCCCACACGCGACTCGAGGAAACGATGTCCGCCCTCGCCACCGCCGTGCAAAGCGGCAAGGCAACCTATGTCGGGCTCTCAAAATACCCGCTCAAGAGCCTCAAAAAAGCCGTCAAAATCCTCAAGGAAATGGGCGTGCGCTGCCTGATCTATCAGCCGCCTTACTCGATCCTCAACCGCGCAGTCGAAGCCGCCGGCATCCTCGACTGGCTCCACAAGGAAGGCATCGGCTGCATCGCCTTCAGCCCACTCGCCCAAGGCATGCTCACCCCAAAATACCGCAACGGCATCCCCGCCGAATCGCGCGCCGCACGACCCGAAGGTTTTCTCCAATCCAATCAGGTCGACGCCCATCGCGAGCAAATCGAAGCTCTCGCCCAACTCGCCGAACAACACCACATTGCCCTCCACCACCTAGCGATCCAGTGGACCCTCCAACACCCGGCCGTTACCTCCTCCCTCGTCGGCACCAGAAATGTCACCCAACTCGACGACCTGATCAACGCCCTCGACACACCCACTCCCTCGCGCGAACTCCTCAAAGCCATCGACGGAATCAGTCCGGCTTGAGATTGAGCTCGATGACTCACGCAAAGCCGCAGAGGTCGCCAAAGGAACAAGATCAAATCAGCCAAAAAACCCCAAAGTCGCTGTTTGCATCGGCGGCAAAATTTTCCAATAATCACTCCATGCTCAAAGGTATCCACCCTGCCATCAGCCCGGAACTCCTCAAAATCCTCGCCGAAATGGGCCATGGCGATGAAATCATTCTCGCCGATGCCCACTTCCCCGCTCACAGCATCAACCCACGCGTGATCCGTGCCGACGGTCTCAGCGTGGGCACCCTGCTCGATGGCATCCTGCCCCTGCTCGAACTCGATAGCTACGCCGACCCTCTCGTGATGATGCAAGCCGTCGCCGGCGATCAACTCGACCCCGCCGTCGAGGCGCAGTACATGGGCGTGATCAATCGACATGTGCCCAATGCCAAGCCCCCCACCCGCATCGACCGCTTCGCATTCTACGATCGAGCAAAAGCCGCCTTCGCCGTCATCATGACCGGCGAAACCGCCAAATACGGCAACCTGCTCCTCAAAAAAGGCGTCACGGCTGTGAGCTGATTCCGTCCCGCCCCTTCTTCATGTGGCTGGGAATTGCAGTCCCAGTCCGTCCTTGGAACATCCTGTTCCAAGTTCTGCTCCGGTAGGGCGATGCGGCCCCGCGGCGCCGTTTCTTCCCCGTTGCTGGAGCATCTTGCTCCAGGCCGTCCATGGAGCGTCCCGCTCCATGCTTTGAAACAGCGAATGAATTCACTGTTTCTTCTCTTGTGTCTTGCTTCTTCAAGTCTTCCGTCTTCTCCAGCAGGCAAGATGCCCGCGCTCCTGTTCGAAGAAGCGCCTGTTCAATAACCAAGCATTCAACAACGGACCTTTGGGACAAAGGTCCCTGCCTAAAGAAGCCGCCTCTTCATTCTCTTCTCTTGAAACTGAACGCTTGAAACTTGAAACTTCCTCCGATGTTCAATGTTCAAATCCCCCTCTTCCCCCTCACCTCTGCGTCACCGTCACCTTGATGATCTTGCCAGTGAAGGTGCTGGGTGGGCCAGGTTGATAATCAGGCGAAACATTTGTCTCAGAATCGATTCCAACATCGACGCCCTCATCGGCTGAAAAAACAAAAGGTTGGGTCTTCGGAATCGGCGCTTCCGCGACTTTCTTGCCATTCACGCTGAGGATGGATTTACCGCCCGTGCCGGGCTTGTCGGCGTCGGGAATGAATTCATAAGCGATCGTGTGCTTACCCGCAGCAAGCGCGACATCACCACCGATGTTGGTGCGTTCGAGCGCGAAGAAATTGTATTCATGATGCGGCCTGCCATCTTTGAAATAAAGTGTCCAACCACCGAAAGATCCGGCCTGGGCAATGATGACACCACCGGTCTTATCATCCTTCAGCTCGACCTCGGCCTCGATCGTGTGATGACGACCCTTCACATTGATGAAGGTGTTCTCCATCATTCCGGTCATGCCGGAATAAACGGTGAGCGACTTGCGTCCGCCGAGCAGATCAGGACGCCCGGCGATCTGCGGGTCGAAGCGCTCGGAACGGCGGTCATCAATCGGAAAGACATGGTTGCGAATACCCTCCTTTTCAAAGATGGCCTGGAGCTCCTTGAGCTTGTCCGGATTCTTGTCCGCGAGGTTGTCCGCCTGGCTGAAGTCCTCATCCACATGGTATAAATCCCAGACATCATCCTTGAGCGGTGGATTTGGCGCAATCAACCACGGGATCGAATGTCGCGTCGCTGCCACCCAACCATCATGATAGATCGCGCGGTTGCCAAACATCTCGAAATACTGGGTCTTGCGCCGGTCTTCGGCCTTCGCGTCGGCGGTGGAGTAAAGCATCGACACCCCATCCATCGGGCGCTGCGCAACGCCCTCCACCGTCTTTGGTTGCGGAATCTTCACCGCCTCGAGCACGGTGGGAGCAACATCGATCACATGGTGAAACTGGCTGCGCACGCCGCCATCGCCATCAATGCCCTTGGGCCAGCACATCACCATGCCATTGCGCGTCCCGCCAAAATGCGAGGCGACTTGCTTGGCCCACTGAAACGGCGTGTTGGTGGCCCATGCCCAGCCGATGGCGTAATGCGGGAAAGTGCTTGGGCCACCCCATTCATCGATACGGTCCATCATCTGATCGGCTTTGCCCACTAGGCCATTGAGCGCCATCATTTCATTGTAGGTACCCTCGGGACCACCCTCGGCCGATGCACCATTATCTCCGACAATATAAAACAAGAGAGTGTTCTCCAGAGCGCCGATTTTTTCAAGCTGCGCAACGAGCCGCCCAACTTCGTTGTCGGTATGCTCGGCAAACCCGGCAAAGGTCTCCATCTGTTTTTCAAAAAGACGCTTTTGCTCCGCGCTCATGTCAGCCCATGCCGGAATTTCTTTCGGTCGCGGCGTGAGCTTTGTCTCCGAGGGAATCACACCCAGTTCCTTCTGCCGCGCAAAGATCTCCTCGCGCAACTTGTCCCAGCCACCAGCAAACCTGCCTTTGTATTTTGCAGGCCAATCCTTGGGAACATGATGCGGGGCGTGCGTTGCTCCCGGAGCGAAGTACATATAAAACGGCTTCTCCGGCGTCATCGATGTCTGCGCGCTCACCCACTGAATCGCTTTGTCGGTCATGTCGCTCGTGAAATGATAACCGGGCGTCGCTGGCGGCTCGACACGAGTCACACCATCAAAAATTGCCGGCGCCCATTGATTGGTCTCACCGCCGATGAAGCCGTAAAATTTGTCGAAACCAGAGCCCGTCGGCCAGCGGTCATAGGGTCCGGAAACAGAAACCTCCCAAGGCGGAGTCTCATGGTATTTTCCGAACGCGGCAGTGCTGAATCCATTGTGTCGCAGGATGGAGGCAAGCGTCGTGATATGACGAGGCCGAATGCCAGTGTTACCCGGAAATGCCGTCGCCAACTCCATGATGGCACCCGCATTGTTCGCATGATGATTGTGTCCGGTCAGCAGGGAAACGCGGGTGGGCGAGCAGAGGGCCGTGGTATGAAAGCGATTGTATTTCAACCCCTTTGCCGCAAGCCCCTCCAGGGTAGGCATGTTAATCGGACCACCAAAGGCACTGCTCGCGCCAAAGCCGATATCATCAATGAGAATGATGACCACATTCGGGACACCCGATGGGGCTTTCACTTCAAAACGCGGCGGAGCCTTGGCATCGCGGGCATCCAAGGTCGCAGTGGAAGGATATGTCGGCTCAGGAATCGGAAGCACCGTTCTATCGAGCGCATCAGTTTCATCCGCTGCAACCGGCGTCACGGCATGGATGATCAGGCCGAAAACAAAAGCGGCAGGCAGGAACCGAAGTACAGCGCGCGACAAAACCGGGCCGAAGGGTGCTGTAGGAGTTTTATATTTCATGGTGTTCGATTAAAATTGATATGGATACCTATTTGATAAACCCGACAGTTCGAAAAAAAAGGCAAATTACCTCTGTCACCCATGAATCAACCTCTCAACTGGATACAGTGCCGATGCTATCAGAGATGCGCCCCGCCCCATAACGCGATTATTCTAGGATCAGGCACCCACTTATTCATCAATCACACCATCCGCACCTCCGTGGATGCGTGTGAAATCATCTCCAAAAAAATCGAAAGACAAAAGGCCACACTCTTTCTCTTCATTTCAACTTTCTGCTTTGACTCCACTCCGTTCTGTCCATGCCAAGAGAGCTACGCTTGATTTTCCAAGTTCGCTAAAGCTCACAGTGCTTTCTACTTTCAGCTTTTCTTCCTCGCCGCACAACCAAACGCCACCACCGCACCGAGCGCCACTGCCCAATCGCCGATCAACGCATACAGCGAAAACGACGCGCTCTTCGGCACCGCCACATCGACGCGCAATGACCCGCGCGTGAAGTGACTACCCGCCGCATCGACCAAGACCTGCGCTTTGCCAGTCGTATCGACCGCCGCGCTCACCCCGCTGTTGGCGCAGCGAATCATCGGCCTGCGCAACTCGATCGCACGAAACTTGGCATTGGCGAAATGCTGCGCTGCCGCCGCCGATTCCTTGAACCAACCATCGTTGGTGACATTCACAATGACCTGCGGACCCGACCTCACAAATTTTCGCGTCAGGCGCGGCACGGTGTCTTCAAAGCAAACAGATGGCATCGCACCAATCACCTCGCCCGCCAAAGTCGGCACCTGCAACGGTTCAAACGAATTCCCCGGCGTGAAGGATCCGCCGTACTCAACGCCCGCCTGCTGCGCATAAATTTTTTTCAACAAGGGAATGCTCTCCACGAACGGAATCGTCTCGCCAAAAATCACCAGGTGCTTCTTGCGGTAAGTTTGCAAATCATCCTCCGGCGACATAACCGCAATGGAATTCCATGCTCGCCCCTTTGGCTTCATGACCAACTGACCATCCTCGATCACCTCTGCCTCGAGCTCATTGGTGCCATGGATCAAATGAAACGGACCCGCCTTGCGCACCTGCGAAATGGTCTCGATGTTTTCCTGCCACATCCCCCAATCGCCGTCATCCGTGCGCAAAATCCTGCCGGTCAATGCCGACTCAGGCCACACGACCCAATCAGGCCATGAAGCGCCACTCGGATCAGCGGTCTTGATCGTCTCGAGAGCCTTGAGCGTTTCCTCCTCGTAAGCCATGTGCACCGCAAGCGGCTCCCACAACACCCGCGCCGCATCCTGCGGGATGTTGATCTGTACCAGCAAGGCCTTGAGCGAAATGCTATCGCGGTTTTTTTCGATCCGAATCCGCAGCACCCCATACAACGCGCACACACCGATGGCCAACAAGGCCACCGCGATCGGCCGAAGATCAGCGACCCGCCACGCCCCACGATTCGACACCACCCGCGACATGCATTGCACCAACACCGATTGCACAAACACGATCAGCGCCGAAAGCCCCGTCACTCCAAAAACATCCGCCGCCTGCGCCATGACCGGCGTTTGATGAAATGCCACACCAAGCCCATTCCACCCGAAACCGGTAAAGACCCACCCGCGCAACAACTCCAATCCCGCCCACATCGCACCATGCACCAACGCCAGCGACAAACACCCGAGCCGCGATTTCGACGGGTTTCCCAAAGTCGCGCAAAACCAACCGAAAATTGCCGGATACACCGCAAGATAAAGCGCCAACACCACCGCACCCAATGGCGACACGACCGACAACCACGAAAACTGAATTCCAAAACCCACCACTCCCGCGAGCCAGCCAAGGCCAAATCCTTTCCACCCCGCACGCCTTCCGCCAAGCGACCACATCACCGCCATCATCGGCACCAGCGACACCCAAACGAGCCATGTTTGATCATACGGTTCAAACACCGCCGCCGTCAGCAGCCCGCTCGCCACCACTGCCATCAACTTGAGCCATCCAATACGCCCTGCCATGCCGCCAGCATCCACAGGATCACCCGCTCGGTCCAGATTCGTTTGCCACACGCGCATTGGAGTTTGCCGGGCTAGCACCCCGGCCTCGACGACACATATGAAAAGCTCATGCAAAAATGTGCTGATGACACATCACACCTCAAGCAAAAGGGTTGATCGGCGTGATGCCTTTGATGTTCAAAAAATCTCTATCGTTCTCTGTCACGATGACGGAAATCTCTTCGCGAAGCATCAGAGCAGCGAGTTGCTGGTCAAAATACTTTTGACGGGTGATACCGCCTTTCACACAGAGATCGAGCGCGCTGTGGACGCCGCCAAGCGTGAGCGGGAGAACAGTCAGACCGCGCAAGCGCGAGATGACCTGTATCTTTTCTCGCGCCATAGCGGGACTGTCCGGCGGCTGGTTTTTGGGACCGGTGAGATTGGGATACATCTCTGCGAGGTTTTGTACTGATACAAACAACTCCACTCTTGGGTTTTTGCGAAGCGCCAGAACTTCCTGAGCGCGTCGATGACGAGAATCTGTCGCTAGCGTCGCATAGATGAGAACATTGGTATCCACCAATACCCGACCCGTTAGGTTTTCAACGGTCATAAGTTTCCTCCCGGCTGAAGCTACCTTGGAAATGCCCTTGAGAAGTGATTATTTCATCCTTCGCATCCAAACGATTTCGCAAAAATTCCTCCAAAGCCATTTCTATGACTTGGCTTCGTGAGCGGCGTTCCTCTTTACCGTAGCGATTCAAGTCTTCAACAAGATGCTCGTCAATTGTAGCACTGATATGTGATTTCATGGCATAAATATGTTACATTTGATGCCTATCGTCAAACCAATTCAAACCAATTCAAACCAAAAACAAAAATTGAAACCACGAAACACACGAAATTTCACGAAAGAGTTAGGGATTTCATGCCGTGCTGTTACACTAATTTGGAAAAGCCAAAAAATCCCCCAAGGCTTCTTATTTCGTGATATTTCGTGACTTTCGTGGTTCCTTCTTCGGAATCTGGGTGCAAAAAATGTCAGTATCACTTTTGCTGCACACGTGGAAACGATCCGGATCCGCGGCGCACGACAACACAACCTGAGGAACATCGATGTCGATATTCCGAAAGGCAAACTCGTGGTCATCACCGGCCCCAGTGGATCCGGCAAGTCCTCGCTCGCCTTCCACACGCTCTACGCGGAGGGACAGCGCCGCTATGTGGAGTCGCTCTCGGCCTACGCACGCCAGTTTCTTGATCAGTTGGAAAAACCCGATGTCGATTCGATCGAAGGCCTCAGTCCCGCCATCGCGATCGAACAACGCGGCGGCGGACTCAACCCGCGCTCGACCCTCGCCACCACCACCGAGATCCACGATTACCTCCGCATCCTCTGGGCCGCCGCCGGCATCCCTCACGACCCGCGATCCGGCATCGCGCTCCAACGCATGGGCCCCGCCGACATCGTGCAAGCACTGTGCGCACTCCCGCAAGGCAGCAAGGTCACACTGCTTTCACCCGTACCAAAAGAGGAACTCGCCGCCCCCACACGCCTACTCTCCGACCTCCAGCGCCAGGGCTTCATCCGCGTGCGCATCGATGGCGAAGTTTTTGAAATCGAAAATGCAAAATGGCCGCAAGGACCCTTCAAATTGGAAATCGTCGTCGACCGCTTTGTGATCCGACCCGACTCAGAAGCACGCATTGCCGACTCGGTGGAAACCGCACTCCGCCTCTGCGGCGCGGAAACGATCGCCTCCTATCAAACGCCCGACGCCGATGCATGGCGCGACCTCTCATTCCAAACATCCTACCGCAACCCGCACACCGGCGAACTCATTGGTGAAATCACGCCGAAACATTTCTCCTTCAACTCCCACCTCGGCGCCTGCACCACCTGCGAAGGCCTCGGCACCGAAGCATTCTGCGATCCGAACTTGCTCGTTCACAACCCAGAGCTACCCATCCTCAAAGGCGGCATCCGCGGCTGGTGGAAGGAGAAATCATCACGCGAAAGCCAATTCCATCGCGAAACGAAGGCCATCCTGCGCAGCTGCTCGCTGCCGGAGGATTGCTCGTTCTCACAACTCAACAATCCCGCAAAACGCCTGCTGTTTGACGGCGGAAAAATCGACACCGGCTGGACCGTCGGGCCCGATAAAAAACCGCAAAAAATCGACACCGAAGGCCTCGCCAACGAAGCGATGCGCCGCCTCAACGAAGCGAAATCCGAGATCACCCGCCGCAGCCTCTCACGCCTCATCGCCCACCGCCCATGCAGTAGTTGCCAAGGCCGCCGACTTCAAGCGCAGTGGCTCGCGGTAAAGGTTTGCGGAACGAATCAACAATGGCTCGGCATCACGGATTTCTGCGAACTCACCGTAACCAAAGCGATTCGCTGGCTCGATGGCTTCAGCACCGATCCCGCCAAGGCAGATGTTTGCCAGCGCCTCGTCGCCGATGTCACAAAGCGCCTCCACTTCCTCGAAGAAGTCGGCCTCGACTACCTCACGCTCGATCGCCCAAGCGGCTCGCTCTCGGGCGGTGAAGCTCAACGCATCCGCCTCGCCACCCAACTCGGCGCCGGACTCTCCGGCGTGCTGTATGTGCTCGACGAACCCAGCATCGGCCTCCACGCCGCCGACACCCAACGCCTCATCACCGCCCTCCAACGCCTGCGCGATTCAGGAAATACGGTGGTCATCGTAGAACACGACGAGGAAATCATTCGCGCCGCCGACCATGTGATCGACATGGGCCCAGGCGCGGGAAGCGCCGGCGGATCCATCCTCGCATCCGGGAATCCGCTTGAAATCAAGTCGCCGACCGGCGATTGGCTCCGATCAAGGAAATCCCCAGCCGCGAGCGGAAAAAACAAATCGCCTAAAACTACCACAAACCTAGTAGAAATCACCATCCTAAACGCCCGTGAACACAATCTCAAAAACCTCGATGTCAGCATCCCGCTCGGCAAGTTGGTCTGCCTCTGCGGACCCAGCGGCAGCGGCAAGTCCACCCTCGCCGATGACATCCTGCGCCGAGCACTCGCTCGCCATTTTCACCACGCCGGCGAATCACCCGGCGCCCACGATGGCATCGACGGACTCGAACACCTCGGCAAATTCATCGTCGCCGACCAATCACCGATCGGCCGCAGCCCGCGTTCGAACCCCGCGACATTCACCGGCGCTTTCGACCTGATCCGCGAGCTTTTCGCAAAACTCCCGCTTGCCCGCCAACACGGGTTCACAGCCTCACGCTTCAGTTTCAACGCTCCGGGCGGACGCTGCGAACGCTGCCAAGGCAACGGCCGACTCAAAATCGAAATGCATTTCCTGCCCGACGCATGGGTCACCTGCCCCGCCTGCGATGGCAAACGCTTCAACCGCGAAACCCTCGCGATCACCTACAAAGGGAAATCGATCGCCGATGTCCTCGACCTCCAAGTCTCGGAAGCGCTCGCATTTTTCCAACCGATCCCAAAGCTGCGTCTCATTCTCGCAACCCTTGATCAACTCGGCCTCGGCTATCTGCCGCTCGGTCAAGCGGCCAACACACTCTCCGGCGGCGAAGCGCAACGCCTCAAACTCGCCCTCGAACTCGCCAAGCCTCCCGCCACCCACACGCTCTACCTCTTCGACGAACCCACCACCGGACTCCACTTCGGCGATGTCCAACTTCTCATCAAGGCCTTCCTCCAACTCCGCGACGCAGGCCACAGCGTGCTGGTCGTCGAACACCACCTCGATGTGATCGCCGCCGCCGATTGGATCATCGACCTCGGCCCCGGCGGCGGATCCCACGGCGGTCAACTCGTCGCCCACGGCACCCCGAACGACATCCAAAAAATCGCCACATCTCCCACTGGCCAAGCCCTCGCGCTGCGGGCATGACCTTCAACTTTTAACCCATAATTCTTAACTTTTAACGCCTACCCCACATCCGCTATTGCGACAAGCCCACCGCTGCACCACCCTTCTGTGCCGCCGCGAACCACCGCCATGTTTTCACCCGAATCGATCCTCGCCGACTTCCCAATCCTCGACCAATCGATCCATGGCCGTCGGCTGATCTACCTCGACAACGCAGCGACCAATCAAAAGCCGCAGTGCGTTCTCGACACCTCGCGACGCTACTACGAATCGATCAACTCAAACATCCACCGCGGCACCCACCAACTCGCTCGCGCCGCGACCGAAGCTTTCGAAAATGCCCGCAACACGGTCGCGAAGCATCTCAACGCCGCATCAAGCGACGAAGTGATCTTCACCTCGGGCACCACCGGCAGCATCAACCTCGCCGCCAACATCCTCTCACTCTCCGGCCGCATCAAAGCCAACGACGAGGTCCTCATCTCCGCACTCGAGCACCACTCGAACATCGTGCCATGGCAAATGCTCTGCCAACGCATCGGCGCGAAACTCAAAATCATCCCCTGCGACGACAACGGCACACTCGATCTCGATGCCTTCCACGAAGCACTCAAAGGGCCAGTCAAAATCCTCGCACTCACCTCGATTTCCAACGCCTTTGGCACGGTCAACCCGATCACCGAAATGACCCGCGCCGCGAAAGATGTCGGCGCCATCGTGCTCATCGATGCCGCGCAATCGATCGCCCACCTGCCAACCGATGTCCAATCGCTCGGCGCCGATTTTCTCGTTTTCTCTGGCCACAAAATTTACGCACCCACCGGCATCGGCATCCTCTGGGGCCGCAAAAATTTACTCGAAGAACTCCCACCCTGGCAGGGCGGCGGTGAAATGATCAAGGAGGTGACTTTCGATCACACGACCTACAACGATCCACCCTTCAAATACGAAGCAGGCACCCCCAATATCGAAGGTGCCATCGCACTCGCGGCGGCAATTGATTATGTGAACCGCATCGGATTGGAAAAAATCCACACTCACGAAGCCTCACTCATCCGCCACGCGGCCGATGCGATTTTCCACATCCCCGGCATTCGCCTCTATGGCCCCGCCGATCGATCCGGCTCGCTCTCCTTCAACATCGAAGGCCTCCACCACTACGACATCGGCACTCTGCTCGATCAAATGGGCATCGCCGTCCGCACCGGCCACCACTGCTGCCAGCCGCTCATGAAACGCTTCGGCATCAACGGCACCATCCGCGCCTCCTTCGCCCTCTACAACACCCAAGAAGAAATCAACACCTTCGCCCAATCCCTCGAAAAAGCCGTTGGGATGCTTAAGTGAAGATAAGGGAGATTGTAAATTGGGAGATTGTGTCAAATCGCTCTTCTCAACTTCGGAGTTCGAATTGAATCACACCCGGGCCTGTTTCCGGTAGGCGGCGGGACTCGCGAGCATCCGGCGGGTGAACATCTTCGAGAAGTGATACCGGTCGGAGAAACCAAGTTGTGTCGCGATCTGGTCAATACTGTCAGAGCCAAACGCCAACAGCATCGTGGCGTTGGCGATGCGGCGTTCGAGAATGTACTGGGCGGGCGTCTGGCCTAGGTGTTGGCGAAAGAGACGCACAAAGTGGTCTTCGCTAAAGTGACAGAGCCGTGCCAGTTGCGCATTGTTCATCAATGTGCCGAGGTTCCCTTCGATGTACTCCTGCGCGGCGGCGACCGGGTGAAGCACGGCCGGCAAGGCGTCGAACCGAAGTTGCGCGAGCGCCGCGTAGACCAACGCCTTCGCCTGGAGGATTGTGGTCGGCGTGTTTTCCACGAGTCGCTCGGCGCTTGCGATCAGATGCCGGTCGTGAGGGAGGGTGAGCGGTTTCTGAAATAAACGTTGGATGGTGACGCCGGTCACGCCGATGATGTCGAAGTGGATGTGGAGGTTGCCTACCGTGCGGGTGTTGCGGTAGGAGAACCGGACCCAAGCAGGCACGAGGTGAATGCGTCCTGCGGACAGAGGATACCTCGAACCATCATCCAGCACGAGTTCCGCACCGTCCGTGTCGTTGAGGTAGAGGCGCCAGTAGCCGCTGCATACGTCGCGGGCGTTCCAGTTGCGGTCAATCGTGCATCGCGTGGCGATGAAGACTTTGGCAAACAACTGATCGGCGATGGCATTTGGCAGCATGTCGGTATTTGATACAAAGAGAGCGCTCCCATGCATAGACAAAAAACAGGTCGTCATGGATAGTGCGTGAACCATGACAACAAGCACAACCAAACTGGCATCTATGGAATTCGGCGGTAGCCTGACCGCGGAGCAGATCGAGTTCTACAACTCACAGGGTTACTGCATCCTCGAGAACCTGCTGACGGAAAAGGACCTCGAGGCGTGTCGCGAAGCGATGACCCAGAAGGTGGATCAAATCGCAGCCGACTTGCTCGCCAACGGCAAAGTCTCGGACGTGCTGGCCGACCGACCCTTCAAGTACCGCCTGGCCGAACTGTTTGCCGGATTAAGCGACGCGGACTTCCTGAAATACGGACGCGGTTGGCGGGATCGGATCGACGGCTATTTCGTGCTGATGAGCAACCCGAAGATTCTCGACGCGGTGCAATCCTTGATCGGGCCGGAAATCTTCTCGAACCCCGTCTACAACGTCCGCCCCAAAGTTCCGAAGGTAGCGGCGGGCGCCGTGCCATGGCATCAGGACAAGTCCTACTGGCCTGACGCAAACTCGAACCCGGTCATCACCGTCTGGATTCCGCTGGTGGACGCCACGGAGAAGAATGGATGCATTCATCTGATTCCTGGCACCCAGCGGCAGAGGGTCGTCGAACATGAGGTGGAGACGTATTCCGGAACCGGTTTCCTCGCGTTGCCGGAGAGGGTGACCAAAGGCAGGAACGTGCTGCAGCTCCCCATGAGCGCCGGCAGCGCATTGCTTTTCAACGACCGCCTGCTCCACATGTCCACGCCGAATAATTCCGATCACGTCCGCTGGAGCGTGGATCTCCGCTATCAGCCGACCGACCAGGACCCGATGCCGCAGCATGGCATCGGCTTCCTCGCGCGCAGCGCCAAACATCCCGTGCGCGTGGCGACACTCCAGGATTGGAGGGAGGAGCGCATGGAACACGGCTGCGAATCATTCGTGAAACCACAGTAGCAGCGGCGAATGCCGGCTTTCGGATTCCCAGCCATCGTCGGGCATCCGAGAGAGGTCTTGCAATGATTCAACCCGAACTCCGAAGCTTCGGAGTTCGGGTTCAAGCCTCCGCGGGATCCAACCTGCTTTGAGTGCCCAACCCCGCCGCGGAATCCTTTGAGGACTGATCGCACTTTCAAACGCGCGGATCGATCCCGGCGGCATTCCACATCGGGGCGAGCTCAACCACCGAGTTTGTATCCGCCGCCCGGTCAATCGCAAAGGCGGTGAACGCGGAACAGATCCCCTCGGTGACCGAAGCCAGCGGTTCGCGGCCGTCAATCAGGCAACCGGCCAGATGCTCCGCCATGATTTCGTCCCCGCCGCCGTGCATGTCGCCGGGCGGAAGCGTTGAAATGACGGTGGTTTTGTTTTCGCCGTCCAACTGGGTCAACTCAGCCTTGCTTGTTAGCAGGTCGGCGCGGATGGCGCCCTTCGTGCCGTTGAGATAGAAACGGCGCTCGGGTTGGGTTGAATGCGCGTTGGTGTGAAAGGTGGCGCGCGTTCCATTTGCGTATTCCATAATCACGACCTGATTGTCCATGATGGTTGCACCAGCAGAAAAGGGATCGACACTCCGCGCGTCCTTGCATTTCCATTTCACATAAGGCGATCGCTCATCAAATCGTTCCCCGGCTTCCTCCTGGAGAAACCGCTTCTCCGGCACAAACAACTCACGCCAGAAGAGCAATCCGCCAAAGAACAACGCGATGGCGAGATCCCGTTTGCTCGCATGTTACAGCATCGCATCCGTTACTTCACCGACGGCGCGGTGATCGGTAGCCGCATCTTTGTCGACGAAGCTTTTGTAAACTCCCGCACCCGTTTCGGCCCCAAACGAAACTCCGGCGCCCGCAAGATGCGTGGCAATGCCTCTGCCGCCAGTCCCTTAATATAAAGGGACAGTCCTTTTATACGAATTCCTCTTGCCATCTGCTTTTGGCCCGTTATCCTCTCCTCCATGCGACAAGCACGCTGGCTGGCGGAGTGGCGGAATTCGGAGTCCAAACCGGTCTTCTATCACTGTATTTCCCGCATCGTCGACCGGCGCTTCGTGCTCGGGGCCAGGGAAAAGGAGAAATTCCGTACCCTGATGCGCATGTACGAAAAATTCTCCGGCTGCCGAGTCACCTCCTACTGCCTGATGGACAATCACTTCCATCTCCTGCTCGAGGTTCCGCCGATGCCGAAAAATGGCCCGCCCGATACCGCGCTTTCTAACGCCGGCCTTTCCAACGCCAGTCTCTCCGACACCGAGCTCTTGTACCGCCTCTCCGCCCTCTACAACGAAGCCTTCGTCGCAACCGTCGCCAAGGAACTTGCCGATGCGCGCAAGCTCGTGAAAGCCGGCCTCGCGGATGAATCGATCGTCGTAGCGCAGATCCACGAGCGCTTCACCTATCGCATGCATGACCTTGGCGAGTTCATGAAAGGCCTGCTGCAGCGCTACACCCAGTGGCACAACCGCATCCACGAACGCAGTGGCCGACTTTG
>JBIKIR010000041.1:0-18877 GCA_044361475.1 Luteolibacter sp.
AGTCTCCCATTTGCGCAGACTGCAAAAACAGCCTCATATCATAAGAAGCTTTTTTCATTCCGAAACTACACGTTATGCCGCATGAATCGTCCCTTCTAAAACGGACTCATTAGTAAAAACAAAGGCCACGGCGATTGATTTGCAAATTTAAGCTATGAAAAGCCGCAGATCCTTGGCTCGGACCTTTGCGGAGAAAGGTCCCTGCCGCTAAAGGTGCCGTGTCTTTTCACCCTATTCGACGAGCATTACGCGATAGAAGTTGCGGGTGGCGAAGGAGTTGGTGGTGACAGTTTGGTTGCTTGAGCTGGAGGTGGCGGTGATTTGTGAATTGGCGATATCCTGCCAGCTGTTGTCGTTGAGCGAGTTTGAGTTTTGGATTTTGTAGGATTTGCCGCTGACGGAGGACCAGGTGATTGTGACTGAGTTGGTGGTGCGTGTGAGGTTGGTGATGCGGAATGCCGAGTTGGCGTTGGTGGGGTTGGTGCCGAGAGCGTATTCTTGGGCGTTGGTGAAGCCGTCGGAGTCGGGGTCGGCGGAGGCGCTCATGCCCGAGGTGGTTCCGAAGTATTGGTCCCACCATAGGTTGGGAAGTCCGTCGGTGTTTTCGTTGAGGATGGTGCGTGTGATGGTTGCGCTTTGGTTGATGGTTGCACTTTCGGCGGTGAGGCGTGTGTGGCTCATTTCCCCGAAGTAGAAGTTGCTAGCATCGCCGCTGCCGGCGTTGTTGTTGTAGAATTCGATCCACGCGATGTCGTTGCCGCTGGCGAGGGTGCCGGTGATGGCGCTGGAGCCGGTGTTGAGCGAGTAGCTGTTGTTTGACCCTAGTGTGAGTGTGAGAGTGAGGCCGTTGCCGGTCCACCCGAGGTTGGTGTCGCGTGCGGTGGTGGCGTCGTCGATGCGGTAGTTTGCTTGGCCGCCCACGAAGTAGAATGCGAAGCGTTTGTTGCCGTTTGCATCGCGGAGTTCGAAGCCCGTGTTGCCACCGGACTGGATGTTGTTGTTGTCGATGCGGATCGAGTAGGTGTCGCCCGATTGCATCGGTTGAAGAAAATTGCGGGTGGCTTTTGTGGATCCGCCGTTGTTGGCCCAGAGTCCGAAGCCGTTGGCGGCGCCTACATTCATGTTGCTGTGCGTGCTGTTGCCGGCGAGGAAGAAACCGCCCGCGCCGCTTGGCGTGAGATACCAAGAACCGAAGCCTGTGCCGCCGGTGGAGCCAGTCGACCAACTGCTGTAGTTGGTGGCAGCGTCGCTGAAGGCATCCGAGCGGGTTGTGGGGTAATCACCGCTGAAGGTGACTGTGTTGGATCCGGTGGCGAGCGGGATGCTTGTGTTCCATTCCCATCCGTTGGTGATGTTGCCGTCGGAGGTGGTGATGCTGCCCCTTTCGTTGTTGGCGGCGTTTGTCCAGCGCAGCCCGCTGGTGAAAAGCGCCCCGGCGCGGCCGATAAAGTTGTAATTTGCGGATGTCGTCTCGGGGTTGCTGACGGGATCGAGAATGAGGATCGTCGTGTTGCCGACCGGAGCAAAGGGTGTGGTGGCGGGCACCTGTGTGGAGGGCGGTGAGTTGCCGACGCTGTTCACGGCGACGACCGTGTAGTTGTAGGTGGTTTCGGGATTGAGATTGGTGTCGGCATGGTTCGGGTCCTGCGGTGTCGCGATGGAAATGCCATTGCGATAAACGATGTAGGAGCTCGCGGTGGCGGTGTTGTTCCAGCTCAGCGAGATCGCGGTGCTGGAGGTGACAGTGGCGCTGAGGCCGGTGGGTGCGGCGGGGGCTTGGCTGATGGCTGCGCTGTTGACGCTGAGGTTCCAATCGGCGCCGCCGTTGTTGTCCCAGGCGAGGTTGTTGCTGCTTTCGGGATTGGCGGTGAAGACGACACGGAGATTGGTGGTGCCGGCGGGTGGAGTGTAGGTGTATTGCCATTTGCCCTCGTTGAGGGTCATTTGCGGGCGTGGGATCACGCGATTGACCCATTCATTTGGCGCGATGTGAATGTAAACTGGGTTGGTGCTGGCGAGGTTGCGTCCGGCTGGATCGTAAGTGATCGTGACCGGCGAGCCTACCACCGGGGTCGTGGGCGAGGTGGTGACGATCGGGCTTGGGGGGCTGACACCACCGCCGCCTGCGCCCGAGAAATTTTCCACATAAACCTGTTGGATGTCCGACTTGTGGACATTGCCTTTCGAGTCCGTCGCTTCGACATAGTAATCGAGCAGCTTGTCGCGGAAGCCGGGCAGGTTGGTGTCGGTGATGTTTGCAAAGTAGTAATCGGCCACCTCGTTGGTTGGCAGGAAATAATCGATCTGGATGTTGGCTGCGGCGGCATTGAGTGCTGCGCGGGTTTTGGGCAGCTCGCGTTTGTTCATCGTGATGGTGACCCACGATCCGACTTCGTTGCCACCCGCGTAGGTTTCGTTTTGATTGCTGGCGAGCGGGTTGTTGCCATCGTTGTCGATGCGTATTTTTACCTTGAGGTTGCCATCGGGAATGCCGGAGACGTCATAGGCATGCGTCCAGATGTAGAACTCGGAATTCATCCGCTTGAGAAAGCGGGTGTCGACGCCGGGAACATTGTTGAACCAGCCGAAAGTGTAGCCGCCGGGGTTGTAGGGAAAGCGTTGGGGCTTGAGGACGGTCGGCGCGGTGCGGTCCTGTGAGCGGCGGTTGTTGGCATCGATCCAAGGCGTGAGTTTTTCCACCGCGCGGCGGGTTGCGAGGCCGGGTTTCATTTCATCGTCGTTGCCAAGGCCGCCATAGTAATTGAAGCCTGAGTCGAGTCCGGCGAGGTAGATGTGCCATGCGAGCTCAACCTCATTCGGGTTGGTCCATGTGCCTTCCCAATCGTAGGGCGCCTGTATTTTCCATGGCTGCACGCTGCCACCTTCGTCACGAAGGATTTGCTCGGCGGTCTCGCACCAGTTCGCACCGGCCATGAGGGGTGCATAGCTGTAAAATTTCAGCGCGAAGCCCGGGGTCTCCATATCGATCTGCGTACCTGGCACGGTGGTGATGCCGCGGTTGGCGACGGTGGAGACGGGTGGCTCGATCCACTTGAGGAAATTCGGTGAGCCGTAGCACATGTCGGGGAAGATCCATGCACCATCCTCGATGTGGGCGACGGGTGCTGCGGCGCCGTGGGCGTTGACGAAATCCTGCGGCGTTGAGGCGCGATATCCGGCCGAGACCGATTCATTGAAAAGTTGCGGCGTCGCTTCGAACCATGAGCTTGAGCCGCCGCCCCATGCGTTGTCGCCATCGGTGGATGGCATCACCATCACCGGACGCGTCGGGTCGGTGGCGAACGGTGAGATGAATTGCCCGATCTTGCCGATGCCTTCGTTGGCGTAACCGTAACGATAAGACAGCACATCATCCGATGGCACCGCGATCATGGTTTTTTCCGCACCGGTTTCCGGATTCACATGCTTCACCTTGTGGAGTTGGTAAGCGTAGGGTGAGACATTCCATGCGGCTTTGCCGGGGTCTGGTTCGCCGAACCACCAACCATCGGTGGGTGAGGGGCCGAGTTGGTCGGCGCGGTTGGGCGGGCTGGAGTAAATGTTGTAGCTGCCGGTGGGATTCGCCTTGGTGTTGTAGGTCGGGCAGGTGCGGCTGATGTGATGGCTTGGCACGATGAGCCATTGGTATCCTTCATCGGCGAGCACATCGATCATGTGGCGCGAGTAGGCCATTTCGGTGGGAAAAAATCCCTTGGAATGATCGCTGAGGTTGGCATTGCCGCCCCATGCCTTCCACCATGCCTGCTTGAAAATTTGCAGCTCCTTGCGGAAGACCGATTTCGGCAGCAGCGGTGCGAGCGAGTGATGGTAGGTGAAGCCAACGAGGTCCATGCGCGTCGAGCCTGCGGGAGTAAGCCACCCGCGGGCTTCGCGGTAGCCGTTGTTCCAGCCCGAGCTGTAGCCTAGCTGACTGAGCGAGCCGAGTTGGCGGATGTTGTCGATCAGCGAGCCCGAGTAGCTGATGGCGAATCCGCCGGCGTTGTTGAAACTGCTGAGCGAATTGCGCGGGCCGCTTTGGTAGGAATTCCGGCGGTCATCGAGACCGAAGATTTCGGTGAGGTTGTTCTCCGGGTGCTGTTTCGGACTGAGGCCGCCGTAATTTTGACCCGACTTGAGCACGATCGAATCCCATGCGTATTGAACGCGGCTGGTTTGGGGGCCGTTGTTGTTCCACTCCGGCCAATAGGTTGGCTGGTGGTTGTGCCAGAAGCGCGAGACATGGACCTTGTCGTTGGCGCTGACGAAAGTGGCGCAGGCCAATAGTAAAAATGCGACTCTTCTAGCTACGAAGGAATGACCTGTTTTTTGAGGCATGCAGATGGGTTTGGATGGGTTCGGGTTACGCCCAACATATGTGAGCGTTGGCATCTCGCGTTTAGAGCAATTTGCTTGTCGCGGTGGGCGTCGGGTCGTCGACGTGGAATGCTTGCAATTGGCTCTCAGCATTGCGCTTGCTTGAACCAATGGAGCCGCTGGTCGGATTTGAACCGACGACCTGCTCATTACGAATGAGCTGCTCTACCCCTGAGCTACAGCGGCGCTGGGTGGAGACGGAGCAAATCAAAGTCGGCTGGCTCCCGCAAGTGGGAAATCTGTGGGAGTGTGCGATGGTGTAAAACCAGATTTTTTTAGCTGGTGAGCAGTCCCGGAATTTTCAGGGGTTTGGTCCGCTGTCGCGAGCTTTCGGGGCGGTGGGGGCAGCAGGCTCGGGAGCAGGCGGCGGGGAGAACATCACGCTTTCCCAGCTTGGTTTTTTGAGTGGGCCGGACCCGCGGAACTGGAACATCCCGTAAAAGGGCTTGAGTGGCAGAGTGATGAGGCCGAGCAAGCCGCGGGCATTCATGCGCATGGTCATGTCGAAGGTCTGGGTGTCGAGGTTGACTGATCCGTCTCCGGTGAAGGCCAGTGACTTGGTGGAGGTGTTGAAATCGCGCGTGCTGAGGATGCCGTTGCGGATGGTGAAATTGCAGAACGCGCTTCCGGCGTATTCGAAGCCGGCGTTGCGGTTGTTGAGCACGGTGCTGACGAGTGGGCTGAGCGGGCCAAACATCGGCACGGAAAACAGCTCGGTTTTCTCCATCGCGAGGAGCCCTTCGCCGTTCATGGTGGTGACATCCTGGTTTGCCATGTTGAAACCGATGCGGCCGGTGACTTCACCGCCGCCTTTCATGTTGAAGCCGTAGGTGTTGGAAAGCTCGGGGATCGAGAGTGAGGTCCAGCTCATTTCGCCGACAAGTTTTCCGTCGCCGAGGAAATCGTATCGCGACTTGATTTCGCCGTTGAATGAGCGAGCGGTGAGATTGTCGATGAGCACCCGGCGGTTGCGGATGCCGATCGTGGCGGATGGCTTGGTGAGGGTGATGTCCTTGCCGAGGAAGGTGTAGTTTGCGGCCGAGTCCGAATCGAAGGCAATGTCGAGTGTGGTGCGCCCTGCGGGTGTGACATCGACCTTACCGGAGCCGCGGATGTTCGGTGGTTGGTGAAATCGGTAGGCTTCAAGATTGTCGGCGATCTTAGGTGCGAAGAGTCGGACGAGTGGAGCTGCCCAGAAAGGGCCGCGGACATTGACGACCTCGACGATTTTTTCCGCGCCATCGTAGCGGATGCGTTCGATTTCGGCGGTGCCGGTGTTCTTGCCATTGAAGGCATCGCGCAACGGGTAGTCGTTGTAATTGAAAACAACAGTGCCATTGGTGAAGTCGAGTTCGTGATGGTTCAGCTTGAGGTCGCAAGCGGCGCTCTCGAGCGGCACTCCGCGGAAGTTCATGTTTTCGACCGAGGCTTTTCCTTCGTAGTGCCATGCGTGGCGGTCTTCTGCATTGCTGGTGCCTTCGAGTGTCACCTGACACTTGGCGCCCTTGCGTTCGGAAAAGTCATTGATGACCTTGGCCAGCGGTTGACCGATGAAAAACGGATGAAAAACTTTGGCGGGAAAGGTGGATTCGATCGCGACGCGGCGGAGTGGTCCCTCGATGAGAAGTTTACCGGTTGCCTTGCCATCGGGGCGGGTGATGAGGATGTCCTTGAGGAAAAACTTGTGGTCTCGCATGGCGAAGGCGCCGCTGAAGCTGTCGAAGCGGGTTTTGCGAAAAACGAGTGACTGCAGGCTGGCGCGGCCGGTGGCTTGTATCAGCGGTGGCCCATCCGTCTGGAGTTGGAATTCGCCATTCGCTTCGAGTTGCTGCGGGCCTTCAACGCTGAGTCCGCTTGGTTGCTTGATGTTGAGCCATGCCGATAAAAGCGATGGGATCTCGACGGATGAGATGAGGTCGAAGCGGCCCTGGCGCTTCCCGATGTCGTAATCGACGCGCGCGTCGAGCTCGCCGGCTTTGTCGGTGGCTTTGAGCGATGTGATGGTGAGAAGGTTGTCGGCGAGTAAAGCTTCGGCTTTAAGCGTGTTGAGTGCGTGTTGGTTTTTTTCGATGCCCTCGGCATCGAGTGTCAATTTAGCGCGAAACGATTCGTGCCGGTTGGCATCGCCTTCGAGATAGATGCCAAGCCGCGGTGGTGAGGCCGGATCGAAATGCCAGGTGTTGAGTTGTTTGATGATTTTGGCGATGAGCTCACGGCGTTGGCTGAGTTGCGCCTCGTCGGTTGGTTTCGAAGCATCCTGTTGATAGCCGACGATGCGGGCGTCGAGGCTGACCTCGATGCCGCTGATCCTGCCCTTGGTGTCGCGGATTTCCAGTAGGCGGTCGCCGGGCATGAGGAGGGTGCCGCTGGCGTTGCGGATCTCGAGAAGCTCCGAGTTTGGATCTTCCGGTTTTACCGATAGGGTGAGTCCAGCGTCCTTGAGTTCGATTTTCGCAAGGTGGATGGCACCGCGGGCGAGTCTGGTTTTGTCGAGGTCGATGATGACGCGCTCTAGATTGGCGATTTCCTTGTGGCGTGATGCGTCTTCGAAGACTTTTACCTTGGTCGCGCTGATGCCGCGGAAGGGGTTGTAGGAAAGTGCGCCGATGGAAATGTGGGCACCTTGTTTGGCGATTTCTGCTTCGATCGCGGCGCGCCATGAATCCGGCAAGCCGCTGCGATTGACCCACCACAGTCCGACCGGCGCGGCGATCACGGCGGTGAGGATGAGGAGGAACGCGACGGTGCGAAGGTTCCTGGTGAGGTGGAGGCGATGCATGCGGGGCGCTGGCGAGACTAGGATCGCCGGGCATGGAATGCAACTCAGCGGATGAAGCCTGCTTCGCGAAACGAATAGTAAGGGGTGCGGCCGGGCGAGGGTTTGCCGATGATGACATGGTCGAGGAAGCGGACCTGCATGAGTTTGGAGGCCTCGATGATGCGATTGGTCGATTCTTCGTCGGCGCGGCTTGGGCTGGGATCGCCGGATGGATGATTGTGAACGAGCACGAATCCGTAGGCGCCGCGTGTGATCACGGGGCGCAAAATTTCACGAGGGTGGGCGGCGGATTGATCGACGGTGCCGATGGATACAACGGTCGTGCCTGAATGGCGCAGACGGGTGTCGAGAGTGGCGACGATAACCTGTTCCTGGCTGAGGTGCCGGAGTTGTGGGCCGAAGATGTCGTGAATGATTTCCGCGCTGTCGAGTGGCCGATCGTGGGCTTGTTCTCGAGCGACGCGGGTGCCGAGCTCAAAAGCTGCGGCCAGCTTTGAGGCTTTGGCAAGGCCGAGGCCGTGTTCTTTGGCGAGCTCGGTGACCGGTAGCCCCCCGAGCGCGCCCATCGAGCCGTATTTGCCGATCAGCGTGCGGCCGATCTCGATGGCGCTGCGGCCACGGATGCCGGTGGAAATGAAGAGGGCCATCAACTCGGCATTGTCGAGGGCGGTAGGCCCGAGGTGGGCAAGTTTTTCGCGCGGGCGTTCGTTGTTGGGCATGTCCTGGATGCGTGTGCCGTATGCATTTGCCTCAATATCGCCTGAATAGTTGTAATTGAATTTTTTAGCGTTCATTTGAACATCTTATGTCGATTGCGTATTTAGGCAAATCGAAATGTTGGTAAAATTCTGTTAGAACCACTGATTTCGCAGATTTCACAGATTGGGGAGAAGATCGGTGCTGCATCAACAATTCTCTGAAAAATCAGTTCAATCAGCGCAATCAGTGGTCAAAATCCGCTTGTTTTTAGCCCGAATTCGAAAGTTGAAATGCAAACAAAGAGGGCTTTGACCACAGATTACACAGATTGCACAGATAAAGAAAAATCACAAAAAATGCGCTCCTCGATAATCAGTAAATCTGCGAAATCAGTGGTTGAAATGATTCGAAGGATATTTCGACTTCGGATTTCGGGTTTAGTATGATCCGGTCTGGTGCTGCGATGCTGCGCGGATAAGATCGCTGCGTGCGCTGGACCTTGTTTTACGATGCCGACTGCGGACTTTGTTCTGCGTTGGTCGACTGGATCGCGAAGAGTGATCGTCGCGGGCGGGTGCTTTACTTGCCTTTGCAGGGGGAAATGGCGAAAAAATGGGGATTTTCTGCGGAAATTGACAAGGATGGCGGATCGATGGTGATCGTGAGAGATGCGGACGGCGCGGTTTTTACCGATAGCGAGGCATGCCTTGAACTGGCTCGGGCGCTGGGTGGATTTTGGCGATTGGCTCTGATTTTGCGGATGATTCCCAGGCGTTTGAGCGACCTTGCGTATCGGACGGTGTCGCGTCATCGGCAGTCGCTTTGGCGTTGTGGTGATCGCTGTGGAGTGAAGAATTCGGCGGAAAAGCCATCGCGCCACTGAATCCGGGGCGCGAGTGAGTTCTGTCGCCAGCGCAATCCTGCCTTGAAATGCCGCCCTTGGCGTGCATTCTCGCCGCCCTCCCATGGCTGGCCCGTCGTTTCAAGCACTCCCCGGATTTCGCGATTTCATTCCCCGTGAATGCGCGATCCGGAATTACTTGTTTGAGACTTGGCGTGCGGTCGCGCGGCGTTCGGGGTTTATGGAATACGAAACGCCGGTGCTCGAGGACACGGCACTGTATCTGAAAAAATCCGGCGGTGAGCTGTCCTCGCAATTGTTTCGCTTTGAGGATCAGGGTGGGCGCGATGTGACGCTGCGTCCGGAAGTGACGGCATCGCTGGCGCGTCTCGCGGCTGAGCATCAGCGCCATTTTCCCAAGCCGCTCAAGTGGTTCGAGATCGGCCAGTGCTTTCGTTACGAGAAACCGCAAAAGGGTCGCGGCCGGGAGTTTCATCAATTCAATGTCGATATCCTTGGCGAAGCCGGACCCGAGGCGGATGCCGAGCTGATTGCGCTGTCGATCGAGACGATGCTCGCGTTTGGCTTCAAGCGTGGCGACTTCGTCGTTCGCGTTTCGGATCGCAAGGCCTGGGTCGATTTTGCAAAAGCTCATGGCATCGATGATGCCGCGCTGCCGGATTTTCTTGGGATCATCGACAAGTTCGAGCGCGAAAAACCCGAGGTGCTCGAGCAAAAGCTGCGCGCGTTGGGGCTCAGCGTCGGGCAGGTGCGCGAATTTATCGGCAATCCAGCGAATGCCTCTTCGGCATTCAATGCGATTCGGCAAGATCTTGAATCGCGCGGCATGGGCGAGTTCATCGAACTCGATCTCTCGATCGTGCGTGGACTTGCTTATTACACCGGTGTGGTGTTCGAGGTTTTTGATTCGAGCAAATCAATGCGCGCGGTCGCTGGTGGCGGTCGTTACGACACGCTGGTGTCGACCATTTCCAATGGCGCAGTCGACATGCCCGCGACGGGTTTTGCGATGGGCGATTATGTGATCCGCAACCTCATCGAGGAGACTCCGCATGCATTGATGCAAATGGAAGTTTGGCTTCAACGCCATGCCGCCGCATGCGATGTCTATGTGGTCGTCGCCGATGAAAATCGCCGTGCTGATTCGCTTTCTTTGCTCACGCAACTGCGCCGCGCGGGGCTTTCCGCCGACATTGCGATGACCCCTGCCAAGGTCGCCAAGCAATTCCAGAGTGCCGAGCGATCGGGCGCGCGATTTGCATTGGTCGTCGGTGCTGAATACCCCGAGCTGAAACTCAAAATTCTTTCGAGCCGCAGCGAGGAATCCGGCAATGCCGGAAATGCGGTCGAGTGGCTCACTGAACGCATGCAACAGCCCGATGGGCCCTTGCTCGCCTGATCATTTTTCATCACAACTCATCATTTCAATCCATGCGCACCCATCATTGCAACGAACTCCGCGAATCCCACATCGGCGAAACTGTCACGCTCATCGGATGGGTCAACTCAGCCCGTGACCACGGTGGTGTGATCTTCATCGATCTTCGCGACCGCGAGGGTCTTACCCAATGCGTGTTCCATCCCGATCAGAATCCCGAGCTCGCGGCTCTGTCGCATACCTTGCGTGAAGAGGATGTGGTGCAGGTGACGGGTGTGGTTTCAAAAAGACTCGAAGGCACGACCAACGATCGCATTGGTACCGGCACGATCGAGGTGGTGGCGAGTGGACTCAACATCGTCAACAAAGCCGATGTCTTGCCCTTCCAGCTCGACAAGGATCTTTCCAACGAGGACCTCCGGATGAAATACCGCTATCTCGACCTGCGGCGTCCGCGCATGAGCAAAAACATCCGCCAGCGCAGCGTGATCACTTCGGCGGCGCGCCGTTACCTCGACGAGAGCGGATTCTTTGAAATCGAAACGCCGATTCTTTCGAACCCGACACCCGAAGGTGCGCGCGATTTCCTCGTGCCATCGCGACTCAACCCCGGCCGTTTCTACGCGCTGCCGCAGGCGCCGCAGCAGTACAAGCAGTTGATGATGGTGGCCGGTCTGGAAAAATACTATCAGATCGCCCGTTGTTTCCGCGATGAGGACCTTCGTGCGGATCGTCAGCCGGAGTTCACGCAGATCGACATCGAGGCGAGCTTCGTCGGTCAGGAAGACATCATCCGTTTGGTCGAAGGTCTCCTCGCCGCGATGTTCAAGTCCGGCCTTGGCATTGCCATTCCACAAAGTTTTCCACGCATGACCTATGCCGATGCGATGGACATCTACGGCTCCGACAAGCCCGACACGCGTTATGATATGAAGATCACCGATCTCGGCGATGTGTTCTCAGCGACGGAATTCAAGATCTTCCGCTCGACACTTGATCAGGGTGGTGTGGTGCGTGCGATCAATGCCAAGGGATTTGCCGGCGTGACGACGGGTCAGATGAATCGTCTCAATGAAATTGCGATTCAGGCCGGGCTGCCGGTTAAGACGCTGGCCTTCATCAAGTGCGAAGGTGGCGAGTACAAGAGCCCGCTGTGGAAGTTCTTCACCGATGCCGAGAAGGACGCCTTGGTCGCAAAGCTCGCGATTGCCGAGGGCGACATTGTTTTCTTCGTTGCAGGTTCGCGTGAAAGCGTGAGCACGATCCTTGGCCGCGTCCGCTGCGAGTGCGCCGAGATGCTCGAGTTGACGAAAAATTCCGATGCCTACAATTTCCTGTGGGTGGTCGATTTCCCGTTGCTTGCTTATGACGATGAGAGTGGCCATTGGGCAGCGGTGCACCATCCCTTCACGCGTCCGAATGCCGACGATGCCGACAAGCTCGCGGCGGGTGATTTCGCCAATGTCCGTGCCGTGGCCTATGATGTCGTGCTCAACGGATATGAACTTGGCGGCGGATCGATCCGGATCCACGAAAAGGATCTGCAGGCAAAAATGTTCGAAGTGCTTGGCGTCGGCCCTGAAGAACAGGAAGTGAAGTTTGGTCACATCCTCGATGCTTTCCGTTTCGGTGCCCCGCCGCACGGTGGACTCGCCCTCGGCCTTGACCGCATCGCGATGCTCATGGCCGGCGAGGACAGCATCCGTGAAGTGATCGCTTTCCCGAAAAACAACAAAGGCGCCGACCTCATGGCTCACAGCCCCTGCCAAATCGACTTCAAGCAACTGCGCGAAGTCTATGTGCAGTCGACTTGGAAGGACCCGAAGGCGGATAAGCCGGTGGGGTGAGCTTTGTTTTACCAAATCGAAAAGCTGAGTCGCTGAGAGCGCAGAGGACTTCGCTGAGGCGGGGGCTCGGTCTTTTTACCACTGATTTACAGATGGGACTGATTGCACAGAGAAGAAGCGGAGTTTATACCTTCACAATCAGTGCCATCAGTTAAATCTGTGGTTTTATCTAGAATTATCAAAGTAGCTCAGATCTACATCTTCTCCGCGCTTTTCTCAGCGTGCTTCGCGTCTCTGCGTTTCGCTTAAAAAATCCCGCTGTAAGCTAAAGTCTAGGGTAAATCAGTTTCGATCCGTCGAAGAAGCCCTACCGGTTTGCTTGCTGGCTAATCATGCGTTCGGCAAGTTGTTTCAATTCCGCGCATGGGATGGCAAAGGTTTCCGAGCGGCTGGCGCGGGCTATGTTCATGCCGAGGCAGTGGCCGTTGATATCAATCACGGGTCCGCCCATGGTTTGGCTGTTGCCCATGACTGAGTGTTGGATCACGCGGGGAAAACCACTGCGACGTTTTGAGAAGTCGCCACTCATCTGGTCATTGCGGTTGGCGGAAATGTCGAAGAGTTCGGTTTTGGCGGTGAGGCGAACATCGACAGTGGATGTTTTTCCGTCGCGCTTGAAGGTGATGCGGACTTTGTCGCCGGCTTTGTGTCGTTTGAGCGCTTCGGAGAGATCTTCGATTTTTGCAAGCGCCTTGTCATCGACGGCGACGATCACATCGCCAGCTTTAAGTCCAGCCTCATGGGCTCCACCATCGGGAGCGATCTTTTCGAGTTCGATGCGCTTGGATGAATTTTTGATCACGATGCCAAGAGCGAGTCCGCCGCTGGGTTGGATTTCGCGGGGCTTGGCGCTGATCATGCCGATGTTGGCGCGGCGTTGGATTCGTGAAGTGGCACCATTCACTACGACCCAGGTGCCTTGGGGTATCTCGGCAGTGCTGGCGTAGGTGACCGGTACAAGGTTGGTGGCATCGACCTTGAGCAAAGCCACATCCCATTCCTCGTCGGTATTGATGACATCGACCTTGTCGAAACGCTGACGGTCGATGGTCACGGTGAGTTTTTCTTTTTCGCGAAGCTCGCTGGCTTTGGTCAGCAAATGACCATTCGCGGAAACTACAACGCCATAAGCAATTTCTTCCTGGCTGTTGCTGATGACCGCGCTGGATTGCTGGAGTACTTGGCGTTGTGCTTCGAATGCAGCGAGGGTCACCCTTCCGGTCATGCGGAAATCCGTCTCGAGGTTTTGCTGTGCGATGAGGGGCGTCAGCAAAATCGCGCCGAGGATGATGGCGATGCGGTCAGCGTTCATCGAGTTTCAGTGTGAAGGTTTTGGTTTCCGAGCCGCGGCGGATTTCGATGCGGACTTCATCGCCGGCGCTCAGTTCCTTGAGGGTGGCTTGAAGGTCTTCGCGCGATTGCAAGGCTGTGTCATTGAGTTTGACGAGCAGGTCGCCGCTGCGAACGCCCGCTTTTTTGGCGGGGCTTTCGTTGCCGACTTTGGTGACTTTGAGTCCGTCTTTGGCGGGTTCCGTGGCGATGCCAAGGTAGCCGTTGCCTTTGACGGGTTTCTTTGCAAAGGGTCCATCGCCGAGAAATTCGGAATTCAAGAGGGCATCCCATTTTTCCTGAAAGACTTCGATGCCGATATGCATGTTGACCACCAGTTGCGGGCCAACGCGTGAGTGAATAGCGATGAGGCGTCCGGCAAGATCGAAGAGTGGGCCGCCCGAGTCGCCGCCGATCAGGATGCAATCGGATTGGAGTGATTGATCGGCGATGCGCACGATGCGGCCCGGACGCAGGACGAGTCCGCGTTCCTTGTCAAAGCCGCCCGAGTGACCCAGCGCAAAGACCCAATCGCCGAGTTTGTATGATTCCGATTTGTCGATTTCGACAAATGGCCATGTGCCGGGATCGGTGATGCGGACCATCGCTGCGTCGGATTCCGAATCGAGGCCGAGCGTGATGGCATTCACGCGTTTGCCGTCCTGCATAATGATCTCGACTTTTTTTCCTGGGGCGCCGCTGACATGGGCGGCGGTGAGGATGAGGCCATCGGGCGAGACGATCACGCCGGTGCCGGAGCCATCGGTGATTTCGATGCCGACGGTGGCGGCGCTGGCGTTTGGCAGGGCGCTGGTGATGGCGTTTTGAATCGCGAGAAGGTCCTCGCGATTTTCCGGCGCGGGTTTGTTGTTGATGGGCGCGCGATCCGCCATCGCGGCAGCAAGGCAAATGGCCTGTGCGAGGATGAGGCATGCAAGGTGGCGGATCATCGTTTGCCGCACGCTAGATGCTGCGCCGGATTTTCGCAACCCGCTTGGTTCAGGCAAAATGGCCTGGTTTTTTACCACGCAGGTAGTCGGTGGCGGACATGCGTTTACCGCCTTCGGGTTGCACCGTGGTCAGTTCGAGCGAGCCATCGCCGCAGCCAACGATGAGTTTGCCTTCGTCGCATGAAACTTCCGCAGGTTTGAGGGGAGTGTTTGAAATGCGGGTGGGTGGAAAAATTTTGAGGCGTTTGGTCGATTCGTTTTCGGCGACCGTCGTGTAGGTGCCCGGCCATGGGTCGTAGGCGCGGATGCGGCGCTCGAGGTGGGCAGCGGTCATTGACCAATCGAGTCTGCCGTCATCGCGTTCGAGTTTCGGCACATGGCTGACTTGCTCTGGGTTTTGCGGGGTGCGCATGGCTGTGCCATCGGCCAACTTTGCGAGAGTTTCATCAAGCACTGGTATGGCGAGTTGGGCGAGGCGGTCGTGCAGGCTGCCGCCGGTTTCGTCGGGCCCGATTGGAATCGATTTTGTCACGATCATGTCGCCGGCATCGAGTTCGCGCACGACATGCATCGATGTGATGCCGGTTTCGGTGTCGCCGGCGTCGATGGCGGCCTGAATGCATGCTGCGCCGCGGTACTTTGGCAGGAGCGATGCGTGGAGGTTGATGATTGCCAGTCGCGGCAGGCTGAGAATGTCGTTTTTGAGGATTTGCCCGTATGCCATCACGACGAGGATGTCGGGATTCATTGCAGCGATTTCGGCGGCGGCGTCGCCAATTTTTCGCGGCTGAAGCACGGGGATGCCTGCCTCGATGGCGGCAGTCTTGATCGCGGGCGGCTGCATTTGCTGATGCCTGCCCACCGGCTTGTCCGGTTGCGTCACGAGGACGAGCGGTTTTGGTCCGGCATCGAGAAGGTGACGAAAGGCAGGCAGCGCGATGTCTCCTGTGGCGATGAAAACCAAGCTCATGTCCGTGCGATGAAAATCTGGTGATCGATTCCGCGATTTGGAATCAGATCAACTGTTTGGAGGTTTCCTGATAGATTGGCAGGCTGGTGACTTGCTGGATGATTTCGGAAAGAACTTGGACCGGTTGCTGGGTGGCATCGATGTCGGTGATCATCGATGGAGAATAGTATTCCAGGATCGGTTTGGTTTCCGCTTCGTAGGTGGCGATGCGTTGGTTGATCACCAAATCGCTGGCGTCATCGATGCGGTTGTCCTTGAGTGCGCGTTTGCGCATGCGACGGGCGAGTTCCTCGCGATTCGGGCAGGAGAGGTGAAACACGCGTTGGACTTCGACATGTTGGCTGAGGAGTTCCGCCTGGCGGACATTGCGCGGGATGCCATCGAGTACGAGCAGGTCGATGTCGGGCTTGTAGATGTAAGTGTCGGCGAGGTTGTCGATTTGGGCCTTCCAGAGGCTGATCGTCAATTCGTCGGGCACCAATTCGCCGCGGCTCGAATATTCGACGAATTTCATGCCAAGGGGCGTGCGGGTATCGAGTGAGCGGAAGACATCACCGCAGGCGCAATGAAAGAAGCGGGGGATCGTGCCGAGGATTTTTCCTTGGGTGCCCTTGCCGGAGCCTGGGGCACCGAGGATGATGATGGCGGGTTTGCGGGTGAACTGGTCGGAGCGGCTCATTTTGGAAAGGATTGATTTAACGATGCAGGTGGCAGCCGACAAGTATGAATCAGCGCCGGTCGAAGGCGATGAATAGCAGGACGGGTGCCAGCATGGCGACATCCGCCAGCACTCGCATCGCGTCCATCGATAGGCTAGAGCGCATGCGGTTGAGCATGTAGAGCAGCGCCGCGCCAGTGAGGATCGAGTAAAAGAAGGGTCGGCTGGCGCCGCTTTGATCGAGGACGGCGCTGGCGAGAGCGGTGGCGGCAAGAAGCGTGAGGGGGAGAGTGAGCGAGAGTTCGTCGCTGGCTTTGGTTTCGGTGTCGGGCGAGCGGTTGGCGTGTTCCCAGATGTCGATCGCAGAGATGTTGAGGACACAGAGAGTGGCAAAACTAATGAATTCTCGGGATCCGATCATGTCCCAAAGGTCGAAACCGGAGCGATAGAGTTGGGCAAACATCGCGGTGCCGAAGGCGAAGCTGAATCCTGCGATGATGTTTTTTGCGTGGGGGACTTCCTGTTCGTCCTGGCTGGCGAGCATCGATAGGCCGAAGAAGCCAGCCACCAGCAATCCGCCGGGCATGAGTTTCGCATAGATCGACATCGGCATTCGCGAGATCACGAGCACGAGCGTGAGGCATGCCGAGATGATCAGCGCGGTGATGAAAAATTTCCGGTGTTGTTGGTGGAAATGGTGGCGGACGGAAAGTTTCGGCGAATCGATTCCGAGGATCGAGAGGTCGAGCAGGCGGTCGGCGATGTAGATGGCCCAGACGGCAAGTCCGAGGACGAGATAGGATTCCCAAGGGAGGTAGCCGAGTCGCCAGGTTTCCGCAAAGACATGAAGCCATGCGATGGCGACAAGCGGTGCATCAAGGCTCAGCAGGTTGGGGAGCAGCCACAGTGGCTTTCGGGGCTCGGCAGGCACGGTGGGCGAAGATTCGCAAGCGATGGGTTGAACGCAAGCGCGCATTCGATGCGAGTGTGGAATCAGGCCATGATTTCCTCGGCCACATCGAGGGCGGCCTTCGCGCCGAGCAAGTGTTTGACGATCGCCAGCGAGAAATCGAGGGCGGTGCCTGCGCCGCGTGAGGTGATGACCTGCCCATCGACGACCACGCGATCGTCGAGACCGCCGCCGAGTTCCTCGCGTACCGAGTGATAGGCGGTGAAATTTTTTCCGGCGAGCAAACCGGCATCCATGAGCACGAGTGGTGCGGCGCAGATTGCAGCGACCGGTTTGTGCTTGGTGGCGAACTGGGCGGCCAGCTTTGCGGGGCGTCCGTCGCTGCGCAATGCGGCCACACCCGGGCCGCCGGGGATGAGCAGAAGATCGAAGTCCGAGGCATCGACATCGTCGAGCAAGGCATTCGCTTCGAGGCGCATGCCTTGTTTGCCGGTGGCGGTTTTGTCAGCCAGCGCGGCGATGGTCACCTCGACGCCGGCGCGTCGCAGGACATCGACGGGGGTGACGGTTTCAATTTCCTCGAAGCCATCGACGAGCAGGCAGAGTACGGATTTTTTCATGATGATTATGCTAGTGTGATTGGATCAAGCGAGGCCGACCGCGCGGCGGACGCGTTGAAGGACCTTGGCTGCTTCGTTGCGTGCGCGCTCCGCGCCATCGGCGAGGATTTTGTCAACATAGCCCGGATCCTGGGAAATGGCGAGCCGCCTTTCGCGCATCGGTGCGAAGTAGTCCCAGTAGGCATCGGCGAGACGTTTCTTGAGGTCGCCATAGCCGACGCCTCCGCGTTCGTGGTCGGCGACCATGGTTGCGTAGTCCCCGTCGCTGGCAAAGAGCCGGTAGAGTGGGAGGATGATCGAGTTTTGCAGCGGTTTGGGGTCTTCCACCGCTGTCGAGTCGGTGGTGATTTTCATGATGAGTTTGCGCAGTTTTTTTTCATCACCAAAGAGCGGTAGCGTGTTGTCGTAGCTCTTGCTCATTTTGCGTCCGTCGAGTCCGATGACGATGGCAGTTTCTTCGCGGATGATTGGATCGGGGATCACCGCCGTGCCTTCGCCGTAGGTGTCGTTGAGTTTGACTGCGAGATCTCGTGTGACCTCAAGGTGTTGTTTCTGGTCCTTGCCGACAGGGACCTTGTTCGAATCGTAGAGAAGAATGTCGGCGGCCATGAGAACCGGATAGGCGAAAAGCGCGTGGTTGGGTGCGATGCCTTGCGAGGTCTTGTCTTTGTATGAGTGGCATTTTGCCAGCAGGCTCATCGGGCAAATCGTTGAGAGGATCCATGCGAGTTCGTTGACCTCTGGCACGGCGCTTTGACGGAAGAAGACCGCCTTTGCCGGATCCAGGCCGCAGGCGAGAAAGTCGATGGCAAGTTCGCGGACATTTTCGCGCAACGCGTCGGCATTGTGTGATGAGGTCATCGCATGGTAATCGGCGATAAAATAGAATGCTTCGCCCTGATCCTGCAGGCGCACGGCCGGCTCCATAGCGCCGAAATAGTTTCCGACATGAAGTTTGCCGCTGGGTTGGAGACCGGTGAGGATTCGCATCGGCGGTGAGCATGGAATCCGCCGATTGATTCGGTCAAGCGGCATGCTGCACGGGATTAGTCGTCATCGCTGAAAAGCGCCTCGACCAATGCCATGCATTTCGGCCCGGGCATCACGCCGAGATTCATTTGATTCATGACATAGGCGAAGGAAATGCCGGAATCCGGGTCGGCGAGTGCGTGACTGCCGCCGGCGCCGGGGTGACCGAAGGCATGGGCTGAGGGGCCGAAAATTTTGCGGGTTTTTTGGCCATCGGCATCGAGCGGGTCGAGCTGCGCGCCGCAGGAAAAGACGGTGGGACGGAGCAGCACGCGATCGTCGCTAGAGCTGAGCGGTGCCGTGAGTGCGTCGCGGATGGCGGGGCTGAGTGGGCTTTCGATGTGGCCGAGGATGGCCTGATAAAATTTAGCGAGTGCCGAGGCCGTGCCGATGCCGCCGAGTGCGGGAAAGCCAGCCGACCAGGCTTTGGGGGAATTCATTTCCTGGATCGAGTGGAGCCCTCGCGGTGATG
>JBIKIR010000042.1:0-18830 GCA_044361475.1 Luteolibacter sp.
GAAACAGGAATCGTGGGTGACCGGCAACAGGAGGAAAGAGTTCTTCCCACGCCTGCAAGGTGCGCTCTAGCCCCGCGAGCTTGAGGATGGGATGATCGAAGGTTGCGTATAGCAGGTTGGCGGGCGGAAAGCCTTCTTGAACGAGTCTGCGGATCGCCTGACGAAAGAGAGTGGTTTTACCCACCTGGCGGGCACCGGTGAGCAGTAGCGAGCGTTTTGTTTGGTCGTCGTCGATCCATTCGCGGAGCTGGCGAGAGGCGGCGCGCTCCCAATCGGGTAGGTCGGCCACAGGCTGCCCGCTCCACCAAGGGTTGAATTCTTGGAGGACGGAAAATAGCTCTGCTTTTGGGAGATCCATGCTTGTTTTATCAGATTAGGTAAAACGTACTGTTCTTATTTTTGTAGATTTGTCAATTATTCATTCGAAAACAGACCATTTGTACGCAAATCAGTCATATTTCGTAAGTTTTCCTGATGTGCTCGATGGCAGTTTTGATGGTGGTGTTGAGGGCAGCCTTGTCGGCGAGAGCGCCATTGGCGAGGTAATGGAGGTCGACGGTGGGACAAAGTTTCAAGTTTTCAGAATGCAGTGGGAGCTTTAGCGACCCTCGATGAAAGCGAAGGCAGACTGGCATGGCCGGAGCGAAGTGGAGGCAATTTAGGTTCAAGTGGGGAAGAGACAGAAGACTTGGAGACAGAAGAAGCTAGAGAAGAGTAAGAGAAGTTAAGGGTTATTTGTTAGAGGTTATTGGGGGAGAAGAAGATGCGGGCAAGATGCCCACGCTCCCTTTGATTCGCGATCGACGATCTGCTCCACCATCTCGGCGTCCCTTGGCGATCTTGGCGGCTTGGCGGTAAATCTTTCTGAAAGAGTCGGCGCCGCGAGGCCGCGACGCCCTACCGGCGATGGACTGGGACAGGATGCCCCAGCTACGGTGAAGATGCGGGCAAGATGCCCGCGCTCCCGTGTTGAGAGCGGATTCATCTCCGTCCTTGGACTTTCGGCTTTTGGACCTTCGACTCTTCATTTTCAGAATTTCAGAATTTCAGCGTTTCAGCGTTTCAGCTTTTACCCCCAGGGGTGGGACAAATGTTTGTACAGGCAGAAAATTTCCGAAAAAAGTTTCGGTCCCGGCCTATCCCGCATTTGCGTATGCCCTTAAAACACGCCGCTCCCCTGCCCTCAAGCCATTTCGGCTTTTCCGCTCAGGCGCATAAGCACCTTTTCCGGACTGCGTTTCCACTCCTTGGCGATTTTCAGAAGCTCCTGAGGCCGGATTACTCAGCAGCTTGAAACTCAAACTCACCCCAACGGACCAATCTCTGGAAAATCTGCGATTCTTTCCAACTTCACCCCATACAACTTCGCGATCTCCGGCGCGTCGGATGCGTGATAAACATCGCGGTAATAAATCTCGCTGATCCCATAAGCGCAAAGCGTTTGCATGCAGGCCGTGCATGGCATGGTAGTGGTCGCGACGAGCTTTGCCTCACCACGGCGAAACAAACTGCAGAGGTTCACTTCGGCATGCAGCATGAATTTCTGCCGCGCGTCGCGATCGTCCCAAAAACCACCTGGCGGATTGAAACCCGGCGCGAGTCCGTTGTACGCAGTGCCGATCACGCGGTTGTCGTGATCCAATGCCGCGGCACCGACTTTGCGATAGGGATCTTCCGAACGCAGGCTCGCCACATGCGCCAAGGCCATGGCATAGCGGGGAATGGACAAACGCTCGGCGGACATGTCGCAATGATGATGAAATTCCCGCGGATTCAAAATCCAAATTTCAACCAAGGCACTTTCGCCTTCATCCGTCGGCAAATTCACCCATGCTCACCACCATGAATCCGCATCAAAAAGGCATTGCCGCCGCGCTCGCCGCCTTTTCGATGTGGGGCATCCTGCCGGTTTTTTGGAAGGCGCTGTCCTTTCTCGAGGCCCCGTCGATCGTTGCCCACCGCACCTTTTGGTCGCTGGTATGCCTGCTGACCATCGCGCTCGCCGCCAAAAATGCGACACCGCTCAAAAGCCTGTTTCGCTCCCGCGCCACGATCGCATGGGGCGCGGTCTCCGCCACGCTGCTTGCCTCAAACTGGCTGCTCTATGTCTGGGCCGTCCTCAACCACCGCATCGTCGAAGCCGCACTCGGCTACTACCTGAACCCGTTCTTCAACATGCTTTTCGGCACGCTCTGGTTTGCCGAAAAACATAGCACACGCCAACTCATCGCCATCGCACTGGCATTCACCGGCGTGCTGATCCAGATCCCAGCCAGCGGAAGCTTTCCCTGGCTCCCGATCGCGCTGGCATCAACCTTTTCGCTTTACGGAGTGGTCAGGAAAAAATCATCCCTCGACGCGCGCGACGGACTCACGCTGGAAGCCTCACTCCTTGCGCCGATCGCTTTCGCATGGATCGCCGTTCATCCGTCCACATCGGGCATCAGCCCGCCCCCTGCATGGCCACAAGCCCTGCTCATCATCTCCACCGGCATTGCCACGACCCTTCCCCTACTCTGCTTCACCTACGCCGCCCGCAAGATCCGCCTCACCACCCTCGGCATGATCCAATTTCTCGGCCCCACCCTCCAATGGATCATCGGCTGGCGCTTTTACGGCGAAAGCATGGACTCATACCGCGTGCTATCCTTCGGCCTGATCTGGCTTGCGGTGGCGATGTACTTGATGGGCCGCCGCGGGGACGAAGCATCCGATGCCTGACCCGCCAAACGCGCAAAGAACTTGTCCGGGCCGCGCTCCCGCATTAAGCCTCTTCCATGCTCGAAGATGTCCGTGCCCTGTTGGTCCTCCAGGACCGTGATCGCCGCTTGCTTTCCCTCGCCAAGGATCTGGAAAAACTGCCGCAGGACGAAGCCCGCTCACAGGGCAAACTCGCAGCCGACAACAAAGCGGTGCAAGCGGCACATGACGCGCTGGTCGAATTCGAACTCCAACTCAAACGCATCGAACTCGATGTCGGCGCCCGCAAAACCACCATCCAACGCCTCAAGGTCCAGCAGTTCGAAACTCGCAAAAACGACGAATATCAAGCCCTCGGCAACGAGGTAGTCCGCTACGAAAAGGAAGTCGACGCGCTCGAAACCAAAGAACTCGAGCTGATGGAACAAATCGACCAGTCGCGCGCCGCCCACAAAGAGGCCGAAGCAAAACGCGCGAAAACCCAAGTGCTTGTCGACGAGGACCTCGCATCCATCCGCCAACGCGCCGAACACATCAAAGCCGATCAATCGGAACTCAACACCGAACGCGAAAAACTCGCCGCCGCCATCCCCGATTCAATCATCCCGCTCTACCAACGCCTCATGAAAACCAAAGCCGGCCTCGCCATCGCTCCGATGCATGAAGGCAAATGCGGCGGCTGCCACATGAAGCTCATCGCATCCACCGTGGTCGCCGTGCAAACAGGTAAAGAACTCGCCCGCTGCGAAGACTGCGGACGAATTCTTTATGCGGAGTGATCACTGCGCGGTGAAACGCGCATGATTGATCAGATCTCGTGCACAGGAAGATTCGCAACCTCCTCGCGAACCTTTTCCGCCAGCGGCGTCGAGAGGTAGCGCTCGGTCGATGAGCAACCAACCGTCACGATGCGCTTACCCTTGAACTCAGGGCGTTTGGCGATCTGCATCGCGGCCCAGACATTCGCGCCGGTGGAAATGCCTGCTGGCAGACCTTCCTGCTGTGCCAGTGCCTGCGCGGTGGCAAAGGCATCCTCGTTGCTCACTTGGATGACCTCATCGACGATGTCGACATTGAGGTTCTTCGGAATGAATCCGGCACCGATGCCTTGGATCATGTGCGGGCCAGGAGCACCGCCGGAAATGACCGGGCTCGCCACAGGCTCAACCGCGAACGCCTTCATCGCGCAGCGTGATTTGATGACCTCCGAAACACCGGTGAGCGTGCCGCCCGTGCCGACACCGGCGACGAAAGCATCGATTTTCCCTTCAGTGTCGCGCCAGATTTCTTCGGCGGTCGTTTCGCGGTGCACCTGTGGGTTGGCCGGATTGTCAAACTGACCCGGACCAAAGGCACCTGGCGTTTGCTCCAAAAGTTGTTTCGCCTTGGCGATCGCACCACCCATGCCACGGGCACGCGGCGTGAGCACGATCTCGGCACCGAGCAAACGCAGCAGCACGCGGCGCTCGATCGACATGCTCTCGGGCATGGTGAGAATGCAACGATAACCCTTCGAACGCGCAACAAAGGCCAAAGCAATGCCGGTGTTGCCAGAGGTCGGCTCAATGATCAATCCACCGGGCTTGAGCAATCCATCACGCTCGGCCGCCTCGATCATGGCCTTGCCAATGCGATCCTTGACGCTGAACAGCG
The DNA here is from genome assembly GCA_044361475.1 of Luteolibacter sp. GTDB lineage: Bacteria > Verrucomicrobiota > Verrucomicrobiia > Verrucomicrobiales > Akkermansiaceae > Luteolibacter. Next base: position 4,354 of record JBIKIR010000042.1, read on the forward strand.
GATTGAAGAATTCCGCCTTCACGCAGATCTCGGCATCGAGACCGGCGGTCACATGGTTGAGGCGGATGAGCGGCGTGTTGCCGACGGTTGCGGACATGTTGGGAGCGATAGGCATGGCAGTAGTATTCGTTAGATTCGCGGCATTGTGGCTGCGGCCACACCCCGGAGTCAAGACACGGAATTGGGCCTATTTCCGGAAAAAATCAACTCGTACGCCTGCTCCTCATGCTCAGCGCCACCGCTGCGCCCACCGCCACCAGCATCGGGCAACCCGGCTCGGGAACCGAATTCGACATGACCGGCATCTCCGTCGCGTTGAACTGAATGTTGTCAATACGGTTGTTGCCAGTGCTTGCAGTGGCGCCGTCAAAGGTCACACGCACATAGGCATCGTCGATATCATTCAATCCATCGAACGCCCCAAAGCCGAGGACGCCCGACCCCGCATATGTGGACGTGATCTTTCCCGCAATGTCTCCGGCAGAAAGCGTGCCGATGGAACGATAATTACTTCCATCCGCACTATACTCCCAAAGCTGGGTGGCAAACCCGGTGGCCGTTCGCTGCGCCGCCAATGAAATGCTCAGGCTCTGGTACCCCGCCATCGAGAACTTGAAGACCGCCATGTTGCCGTTTGCGGCAGTGCTCGCGCCAGCGATCAGCGCCAACGCCGAGGAGCCAGTGGTCGACGTGGAAAAACCACTGCCTGCATTGACCCCAGTACCGCCAAAACTACCAAGCTGATTCGAGGTAAGCCATCCGGATGAACCATTGCTGCCATCGAGGTAGATCGTGCCGGAACCGAAGTTGGCGTTGTAAACTCGCGGGCTATTGGGCTGCGTCGCAGCAGCTGTGCCGCCGGTGGCAGTAGTTTGGAAATCCCATCCCGCAATCAATGCCGAATGCGCAGGCAAGCTGCCAATGACAGCGAGAAGCAAATGCTTCAAATGACCAGCATGCGTGCGGCTGAAGGAAGGACGGAGGACGTTTTTTGTAGTAGTGTTTTTTTGCATACGTCCGCTTCGACTGCGCGGGCGCGGCAAATCTTCAAAAAAATTACCTCTTCGGTAACATTGTCACAAAAGCGTCAGATCTGGAAGTCCGACGAAGCGGAGTCCAGATGCAGACCGCACTCGTATTTCGCGCCTCCAAAGCGCGATGACTCGGCATCGCCATTCACCGCCGGCACGGTGCTGTGCCAATCACCCATGGTGACATATCCCTTCTCCGCAAGCGGATGACGCGGCAGATCATTTTGATGGTAATACAAATCAACCTGCGCATCGGCCCAATCGAGAATCGGATAGGCCTTGAGGGTTTTTTTCTGACGCTCCACAAAGGACCTGTCCGAGCGCGTGCTCGACTGCGAGCGACGAAGTCCGCTCAGCCAAACATCGGCACCGATCTCGCTTAACGCGCGATTCATCGGCTCGATCTTGGTGAGCATCGCATAGCGGTCGGCACCTTCTTTGCCCTGCTCCCAAAGGTTGCCCCACAAGGCCTGAATGCGTGCAGCACTGATCGTGGGGTGATAGACCCGCAGGTCGAGATGCTTAAAGCGCGAGAGCAAGTCCTCCGCATAGCGATAGGTTTCGGGAAACAAAAATCCGGTATCGATGAACACCACCGGAATTTTCGGCGCGTGTTCATGGATCAGATGCAACATCACCGCCGCCTGAATGCCGAAGCTCGTGGTCGCCATCAGGCGATCGCCAAGCCGCTCATGCAGCAAACGAATCCGCTCACCCGCACGCAAAGGCGCGAGGGCGTCGGAAAGTTCGCCGGGTTCGGCATCGGCACTCATGATGCTTGGCATGGGATCGAGATCGGCCGCCATCAGGCGGTGGCGAAGGCCTCGGGCTTGATGTTCTTGTGGAAATCACCGCCCTGCACGGTTGCCGCTACATAGCCGGCACGGATGCAGAAATCACCAAAGCGCTCACCATCGTTGCGCTCCTTGGCGTAGCGGCCGATGATCGGTGCCAGCAAGGCCTTGATCTCAGTGCCGGGGACATTCTCCCGATAGAGTTTCGAAAGTCGCTGACCCGCAAAACCACCGCCGAGATAGACATTGTAGCGTCCGGGCGCGCGACCCACAAAACCGATTTCGGAAATGAAGGGTCTGGCGCAACCGTTCGGGCAACCGGTCATCCGCACGGTGATCGCGTCGTGACGAAGGCCGTTTTCTTCGATGGCCTCCTCGAGGTCGGTGAGTAGATCCGGCAGGTAACGCTCGGCCTCGGCCAGCGAAAGACTGCAGGTCGGCAATGCCACGCAAGCGAGCGAGTTCAAACGCAGCGCGCTTTTCTCATGACTGTCCTTGATGCCGTATTGCTCGAGCAACTTTTCGATTTGCGGGCGCTTCTTCGGTGAAATGTTGGCGATGATGAGGTTCTGGTTCGCTGTCAGGCGGAAGTCGCCATCGTGAATCTTAGCGATCTCGCGCAAGCCCGTGAGAAGCGGGTAGCTCTCGGTGTCGAGCACTCGGCCACCTTGGATGAACAGCGTGAGATGCGAGTTGCCATTCTTGTCCTCAACCCAACCGTAGCGGTCACCATTGTCCTCGAACGTGAACGGACGCACAGGCCCGAGCTCGTAGCCGAGGTACTCGTTGAGCTTTGCCAAAATCCAGTCCGCGCCGCGGTCGTCGACGGTGTACTTGAAGCGCGAATGCTTGCGGTCGGTGCGATCGCCGAAGTCGCGCTGCACGAGCACCACCTTTTCCGCGACATCGACAACCTGCTCGGTCGTGCAAAATCCGATGATGTCCGCAATCCGCGGGTAAGTCGCATCGTTGCCATGGGTCGAACCCATGCCACCGCCCACCGCGACATTGAATCCAAGCAACTTGCCCTTCTCGACAATCGCGATGAAGGACAGGCAGTTGGCATAAATGTCGACATCGTTCGATGGCGGCACCGCGATGGTGATCTTGAACTTCCGCGGCAGGTAAGTCTTGCCATAGATCGGCTCGACCTCTTCCTCGCTCGATTCGATTTTCTCACCATCGAGCCAGATCTCGTGATACGCGCGCGTCTGCGGCGTGAGATGATCGGAAATCCCCTGCGCAACCTTGAGCACTTCGGCGTGAACCTCGGAAAGGTGCGGGTTCGGGTTGCACATGACATTGCGGTTCACATCACCGCAGGCGGCGATGGTGTCCATCGCGGTTTGGTTGATCTCTTTGATCGTGCGCTTGAGGTTGCTCTTGATGATACCGTGAAACTGAAAGGCCTGACGCGTGGTGAGCTTGATGGTGCCATTGGCAAACTGCGTCGCCATGCGGTCGGTCTCAAGCCACTGCGCAGGCGTGGCGACACCGCCCGGCACGCGGATGCGGATCATGAAGGAGTAAGCCTTGTCGAGCTTGTGCTTGCGGCGGTTGGCACGCAGGTCGCGATCGTCCTGCTGATAAGTGCCGTGGAATTTCAGCAACTGCTGATCATCCTCGGACATCGAACCGGTCGACATGTCCGCAAGCCCCTCGGCAATCGTGCCGCGGAGGTAATTGCTGCGCGTCTTGATGTATTCGTTCGCGGAAAGTTTCTTTTCTTCGGACATAAAAATTTTCGTTGTTCAGTGGTTGGTTTGCTTTGGCGCATCAATACACATCGCGCTGGTAGCGTTTCGATTTCTTGAGGTCCTCGACATAGGCCTCGGCCGCTTCGCGCGACTTGCCGCCGTGTTTTTCGACGATCGAAACAAGCGCCTCATGCACATCGGCCGCCATGCGCGTGGCATCGCCGCAGACATAGAAATAAGCGCCTTTCTCGAGCCATGCGTAGAGCTCGGCGGATTGCTCGAGCATCTTCTGCTGCACATAGATTTTCTCGGGCTGATCCCGCGAAAACGCGACATCAAGACGGCTCAGCGCACCGCTCTTGAGGTGATCCTGCCATTCGAGCTGATAGAGGAAATCAAAGAGATATTTTTGATCCCCCATGAAGAGCCAGTTTTTGCCGCTGGCACCGGTGGCCGCGCGATGTTCGACAAAGGCGCGAAATGGCGCGACTCCCGTGCCCGGTCCAACCATGATCACCGGCGCGGCATCATCGGCAGGCAAACGGAAGTTTTTGTTTGGCTGCACAAAAATCGGCACCTCTGAACCGGGCTTCGCGAGATCGGCCAGATAGGTCGAGCACACGCCCTTGCGCGCGCGACCATGCGATTGGTATCGCACCGCCGCCACCGTGAGATGCACTTCGCCGGGATGCGCAAGCGGGCTGGAAGCAATGGAATAAAGACGCGGCGGCAACTTGCGGAACAAGCCCGCAAGCGCATTGGCTGAAAGACCCGACGGTGCGAAGTCGCTGATCGCATCAACGATCTCGCGACCGTAGTTGTACTCCTTGAGCTTTTCTTTGGCATCATCGGCCAGCAGTGCTTTCAAGGCATCAGAGCCACTCGCCTCTGCCAGCTTGGTGAGCACGCTGCGCGAAAGTGCGGTGATGTCGAAATCTTCGCGCAAGGCATCGGCCAACAACTTGCGGCCGGAGACCTTGGTTTCAATTTCCTCGTCCCCTTTCAACTTCGCCGCGGCAAGCACAGCCGCCACAACATCCGGCGCATTGACCGGCACCACCGCCAAGGCATCGCCGGGCTCATACGAAAGAGCCGATCCATCGAGCGAAAATTCCAAATGAATCGTCTCCTTGCTCGAACCCTCACCATTAAGCATCACACGATCATTCAGCGGCGATGGAAACGGATTCTTCTTTCCGTACTCAACACCACCCGCGGCGACTTCCGCAACCGCAGCCGTGGCAATCGCCCCACCCGCCGGCGCCAGCGCCGTCAAGGCAAGCCCCAGCCATTCGCTGAAGGCATCCTCGTAATCAACATCGCAATCACGACGATCGGCCACACGCTTGCCACCCAAGGCCTCAAGCCGCGCATCGACATCCTTGCCGGTCTGGCAAAATTTCTCATACGAGGTATCGCCCAAGGCACACACGGAATAACGCAGACCAGCCAACGCAATTTCCTCGCTCATCAAAGCTTTGTAAAAACCAATCGCCGTTTCCGGTGGCTCGCCATCGCCCCATGTCGAAACGATGACCAGCAAATTCCCCACCGCCGCCAGACTCGCCGGCTCGATCTCGGACATGTTCTTCATCACCGCCTGGAAACCACGCTTCTTGGCATCCTTCACCGCACGCGCGGCAAGGGTCTCGGAGTTGCCCGACTCGGTCCCGTACAAAACAGTCAGCTTCCCAGCGGAAACGACCGCCGGTGCCGCGGCGCCAGCCGGACCCATGCCCGCTAGAAACCCGCTCAGCCATGCGCGCTGCGAGGCATCGGTAGCAGAAAGCAATGATTCCAAAGACTGACGCTGTTCTTTGGAGAAGGGTGCGTGATCGGGAAATTTAAACATTAGTTTGTTACCTATCTTTATGAGGTTTCGGGAAAATACTCCCCTGATTCGGGCCCGCAAGCAACCATTTTGTGAATAAAATGGCAAAAAGTGACACCCCTTGGTGAGGCAGCAAACAAGCCGAAATCAGGACCAAATCCAGTTCATCACGACATCGATGTCGGGGTGAATGCTGTGATGCACCGGGCATCCGCGAGCGGCACTTTCGAGCAATTTTCGATCGGGATGATCTGCGGGAAGCGGCATTTGGAGATCCAACTCGATGCGGTTGATTCGACGCGGTTGGTCGTCGGACATGAATTTGCGGGCGTTGACGCTCATGCCGGTGACATCGATTTCCTTGCGCTTGGCAACGATGCCAATGACCGTGGCCATGCACGCTGCCAAGGCCGTTGCCACGAGATCGGTGGGAGAAAAGGCCTCGCCGCGGCCATTGTTGTCGAGCGGCGCGTCGGTTGCGATGACACTGCCCGAGGGCTGATGAACAGCCGAGCAATGCAGGTCGCCTTCGTAAGTAAGTCGGATTTCCACCATGATCTTGTTTGCTCACATGGGTTGTCACGCGAGGCGCCGAACCCATCGCCCATCGACGAACTTTTGGCAAGCCCCGCCGTGGCTTATTGCGCTTCACATCGAACTGCGAAGAGAAAACCTCGAAAGTCACGAAGGACACGAGCGGGGTTTGTCAGGAACCTTCAACCGAATGGGCGAAGTTTAAAGACGACCACTGATGGCACTGATTGACTGATTTTTTGATGAGCATAGCTCAGCACCAAACCATCATCTTCTTTTCGTGAGCTTTCGTGTTTTTCGTGGTTGGAACGTTTTCATTCAAGTTCACCATCCCGCGCCTTACAGCCTTGCCGATCGTCACGATACGGGGAAAACTTTCCGCACGATGAACGACGATGTGGCTTCACTCCTGCAGGCATTGATCCGCATTCCTTCGGTGAATCCGGACAATTCTCCCGGCACCCGCGAAACTGGCGAGACGGCCATCGCCGAATTTCTGCGCGATTGGCTCGAAGAGATCGGTGGCACAGTCACGATCGAAGAAATCCAACCCGGTCGCCCGAACCTCATCGCCCGCTTTGCTCCGCTCGATGGCAGACCACGCATTTTGTTTGGTCCCCACCTTGATACGGTCGGCGTCGCCAACATGACGATCGATCCCTTCGGTGGTGAAATCCGCGATGGAAAAATTTGGGGCCGCGGAGCCTCCGATACGAAAGGCCCGATGGCCGCGATGCTCATCGCGCTCCAACGCAATCGCGATCAACTCGCCTCGCTCCCGATCGCCATCGATTTCGTCGCGTTCATGGGCGAAGAGTCGGGCCAATGGGGATCGAAACATTTCGCCAAACATCATGGCGCGGATTACAGCTTCGCGCTGGTCGGCGAACCAACCTCGATGGAAATCGTGCACCTCACGAAAGGCTCGCTCTGGGCCACCCTCCGTGCCACCGGCCGCGCCGCCCACAGCTCCCAACCTGAGCGCGGCGACAATGCGATCGTCAAACTCGCCAGCGCGATGCTCGAAATCAATCGCAAGCTCGGCACCTCGCTCGCCAGATTCACCCACCCGCAACTCGGACACTCGACCCTCAACATCGGCCTCATCCGCGGCGGCTCGCGTCCGAACATCGTGCCCGACCTCGCCGAGGCGGAACTCGACATCCGCATCACCCCCTCGCTCGCCGCAGCCGGGGGCGGACTCCAACTCCTGCGAGACTGCATCGCACGCCACCAACTACCGATCGAGTTGATCAACCCGCACGAAAATCCACCGATGGAAACGAGCCCGGATCACCCAATGATCCAACGCCTGCTCAACACCCATCCGGGCACCAAACTGGCATGCGCCCCATGGTTTTCCGACGCCGCCCACCTCTCGCACAGCGGCATCCCGAGCATTTGCATCGGACCCGGCTCAATCGACCAAGCCCACACGGTCGACGAATACATAAAAATCGACGCCCTGAATGAGGGCGCCGATTTTTTCACAAGCTTCGTGGCGGGGCTCATGCGTTGAAGCCCGCGCTGGATCGAATCAGCCCGCTTGGGCTTCACCGTTCGGGCCCTGCTGCACATGCACCACACGCAGCGGCAGGCGCACAAGGATCTCGCCGTCGCATCCGATGTCGATCGAGTAAATGCCATCTTCAGGGAAACGAAGACCCTGCAGGTTCATCACCACATTGCGCGTGAGGAAGGGCACATTCTTCGGCAGCTGCACATCGAACTCGGGCTCAATCGGCATATTGTTGGGATCAAGCGACGCACCGTCTTCATTGATGATGTTGATGGAAAGTTTGTGACGACCGGCATCTTCCTGCGTGAAGCAGAAACGCAGCGCCAAGGCGCATGACGGATGAACCACCGGCAAAGAACGGGCGGCAAGAGTGTCGAAGGTTCCGGAAATGACGAGCTTGCCGTTGTAGTCGGCAGCAAAGTCGCAAAGCGTGGCAATTTGAATGTCCATAATGATGTTGGGAATGAATGAGCCGTTGGCATCCGCCGTGGGCGCACGATCTTTTGATTCCATCGCTTCACGCCGTAAAGCGCAAAACTTACCACACAGGCTTCGTCACATTCACCCAACACACTCAGCACCCAAACGCCACGATGCGAATTTCGTCAAATCCGCCCCAAAAACCCAAACCCTTCATTTGCAGCAGGCTAAGCGCTTTTTCCGCACTTCTTCACCACTTATTCACAAGCAGGACGTCGAGAAAGACGCTTAATATGAGCGCAAATCGCGATACCCCCACCGATTTCAAACAGCCCTGACCCCCACCACACCGGCCGATGTGAACAAGCTGTTCAAACATGCGAACAAATGTGAAATGATATCGCAATCAATTGTATTTCAATGAATTAAAAAACAATCGTCAGCTTCAATCTTACGCTTCCAACAAAACCTCCAAGCAAACAAATCAGCCGAATTTTGGACGCAAGATCAAAAACCATTCCGAGCAGCCCACGATGATACGCAAGAAGCCAGCTCGACTTATCCCGACTTATTCACAATGCGAAAACAAGCGCGACATGAAACCTCATGCCTTTGGTGAAATTTCGTGTGTTTCGTGGTTTTAAACCCGAAATCCGAAGTCGAAATATCTTCGAATCATTTTAACCACTGATTTCGCAGATTTACTGATTATCGAGGAGCGCATTTTTTGTGATTTTTCTTTATCTGTGCAATCTGTGTAATCTGTGGTCAAAGCCCTCTTTGTTTGCTTTTCAACTTTCGAATTCGGGTTAAATTCTGTTTTCGGACTCAATCCGCATCGATCCAACGCTCGAGCGCTGATTCCAATTCGCGATCGAGCTTCACTCGATAGGCCTCGCTAGCTTCCACCGTGGCGCGTTTGCCCGCGCTGTTCTGGATGTGAAACCTCACTGGCGTGCTGCCGGGATGCGCGCCAAGGATGCGCGAAATTTCTTCAATATCCCAATCGCCATGACGGCTGGTCCACAACACAAGGTCGAGCACCCCCTTGCCATTGGCACTCGCCCGCTTGGGCTTGAGCTCCGAGACATCGGATCCGGTCAGACGGAAACCACCGGTCCGTTCGTCGGTCTGCACCGCACAGCGCATTTTGACGATCTTACCAACCTCGAGCAAACCCTCGTCGCGGGCCGGCACAAAGCTCTCGCCCCACAGCACGATTTCCGCACTGCCGGTGAAATCCTCAAGCACCAACACCCCAAACGGCTTGCCGGTCTTGGTCACCTTGGCCTCAAGCGAACGAATCATCCCCGCAAACGGAAAACGATCGCGCGGGTTCGACAAATCGAGATCCTCGATCAACCCCAGCCGCTTGAAGCGGTCGGAATCAATCACGCCACGGAATTTATCCAGCGGATGACCCGTCACATAAAACCCGAGCAGTTCCTTCTCGTGCGCAAGGCGTTCGTCCTTGCTCCACTCGGCCACACTTGGCGCGCCGGCGGATTTCTTCGAGCTCGGTGCCGGTGCGGAAAATCCCATGTCGCCGAATAGCGAAACCTGACCCGACGCACGGTCGCGTTGCAGTGAAGATGCCGTAGCCACGACCTGCTCGAGACGGGCAAACATCCCCGCCCGCGTTTCGCCGATCCAATCAAGCGCGCCGGCCTTGACCAGGTTTTCAAGTATCCGCTTGTTGACGACCTTGGAATCAAGCCGCGTCGCGAGGTCATCGAGTGATGCAAATTTCCCCTTCGCCTCGCGCTCCGCGATCGCTGTGGCCATCGCCGCTTCGCCGCAGTTTTTGATCGCCGCCAATCCGTAGCGAATCCCCTGACCACCACCGGGCGTCGCCGCCGGGCGAAAGCGCAACCCCGACGCATTCAGGTCAGGCGGCAGAATCTCGATGCCCATGCGATGGCACTCGGAAACAAACACGCCGATCTTGTCGGTGTTGTGGATTTCGTTCGAGAGCAAGGCGGCCATGAACTCGACCGGGTGATTCGCCTTCAGCCATGCGGTCCAGTAGGAAATGTGACCATAACAGGCCGAGTGGGATTTGTTGAATCCATAGCCGGCGAACATTTCGATCTTCTCGAAAATTTTGCCCGCCAAGGTCTCGCCGATGCCGTTGGTCTTGCCGCAGCCTTCGACAAATTTTCCCCGCTCCTTGGCCATCTTCTCAGGGTCTTTTTTGCCCATCGCGCGCCGCAAAAGGTCGGCACCGCCAAGCGTGTAACCCGCCAGCAACTTGGCGGCGTTCTGCACCTGCTCCTGATAAATCATCACCCCATAGGTGTTACCGCAAACCTGCTCGAGCAGCGGATGCTCGTACATGGCTTTCTTGCGGCCCTTCTTGACCTCGATCATCTGGTCGATGAACTCCATCGCTCCGGGGCGATACAGCGCCAGCAAGTCGATGATGTCGTCGATCTTCTCAATCTGATACTTGCGGCAAGTCTCAACCATGCCACCCGACTCAAGCTGGAACACACCCATCGTCTCACCGCGATTGAGAAGGTCAAAGGTCGGTTGATCATCCAGCGGCACATCCTCGATGCGGAAATTTGGCTTCACCTTGCGGATGTGCTCGACGGCTTCCTGGATTACCGTGAGGTTGCGCAGACCGAGGAAATCCATTTTCAGCAGACCCACTTCGGTGATCGCGCCCATGTCGTATTGCGTCACCACCTCACCCTCGTTGCCACGAGTGAGCGGCACATGATCATCCAAGGCACGGTCGCCAATCACGATGCCCGCTGCGTGAATGCCGACATTCCGGTTGAGTCCTTCGAGCGCCAACGCGTAGGCCCAGGCATCCTGATAGGTCGACGATGCCTCGATCGTCTCGCGCAACTCGGCATTTCGCTCCCACTCGCGGGCGAGAAGCGAATCGCCAAACTTTTTCTTTTCATCCTGACTGAGCGCCTTGGCATCGATCATTTTCGACAAACGATCCCCTTCGGAATATGCCAAACCCATCACCCGCGCGACATCGCGGATGACACTCTTGGCACCCATCGTGCCGTAGGTGATGATGTGCGAAACACAGCGCTCGCCGTACTTTTTGCGCACGTAATCAATCACCTCGGGTCGTCGCGATTGGCAGAAGTCGATATCAACGTCCGGCGGGCTCACCCGCTCGGGGTTGAGGAAGCGCTCGAACAACAAACCAAACTTGAGCGGACAAATGTCGGTGATCCCCAAGGCATAGGCCACCAGCGATCCCGCCGCCGATCCACGCCCTGGCCCCACCGGGATGTTTTGCTCCCGCGCCCAGCGGATGAAGTCCGCCGTGATCAGGAAGTACGATGCGAAACCAAGCTGATTGATCACCCCTGCCTCGTACTTGAGCCGACCGAAAATTTCAGGATCGGCCGCCTTTTCCGCACCGTAACGCGAGACCAAACCCTCGGTGCAAAGCCGCATCAGATATTCCTCTCGCGGACTGCCATCCGGCGTACCGAACTGCGGGTACTTTTCCGATGAAGTAGAGTCGAGCTTCATCTCGACATTGCAGCGCTCGGCAATTTCCAGCGTCGCATCGCAGGCCTCGGGCAACTCGGCGAATATCGCACGCATTTCCTCTGGCGACTTGAAATAAACCTCCGGCGAATACCGCATGCGGCTCTCATCGATCAGCTGATGCCCGGTACCGATGCAGATCATCACATCGTGCGCGTCATGATCCTTGCGATCGAGGAAGTGTACATCATTGGCCGCCACCGGCTTGAGGCCGAATTCCTTGGCGAGCTTGAGCAAAATCGGATTCACTTTCCGCTGCGCCTCCATCCCGTGGTCGTGAATCTCCACATAGGTGTTGGCCGCGCCGAAAATTTCCACCAACTCGGTCAATGTCTCGCGCGCCTTGGTCTCATCGCCCGCATGCAACCACTCGTTCACCGGTCCCGAAATGCACCCAGTGAGGCAGATCACCCCCTTGGAAAACTCTCGCAACGCCGCGCGATCGACCCGCGGCTTGCCATGATAAAGCCCCTCGAGATGTCCCTTGGAAACCAGCTTCGACAAATTTTCCCATCCCTCGTTGTTCTCCGCCAGCAAAGTCAAATGCGTCGCCCGCTTGCGCCCCACCAACTCCTTCTTTTCCTCCATCGAAAATGGCGCGAGATAAATCTCACACCCAAAAATCGGCTTCACCCCCGCCTTCTTGCACTTCTGGTAAAACTCCACCGCCCCAAACAAATTTCCATGGTCGGTCACCGCCACCGCCGGCATCTCCATCGATGCCGCACGCTTCGCCAAATCCCCCATGCGGATCATTCCATCCAACAACGAAAACTCACTGTGGACATGCAGGTGGACAAAAGAATCAGACATCGCTCGCCACGACGCTATCCACCACCCCGCCAAGCGCAAGCGGCGGGAGAGGGAAATTTGAAAGCCACCCACTTTTCCGTAAAAATTTTGCGATCAGTCGCATCATTTTTGGTTCTCTGCATCACTCACTCAAAATCTTTCGAGCGGACTCGTTCAATCGACAAGGAATGGAATCAATCGGAATGATGAGACCGTCATGGGTTCTGACCACATTTGCAGGCCTCAAATCGAATACAGCAACATCTTCTCGGACAAATGCCAGCGAGTTCTCATACCCAACCGAAAAGCGGGCGGCGAGTTGCCTGAATCCCAGCCCCTCCGTCATCATGCGCGCTATTTCGCTCGGCGTGGCATCTTCTCCGCGAATATGCGGTTGGCGGGTGAGAATCCTCGGTCTGTGGCGTTCGCCGGCCACTCCGACAAAAGACACCCGATCCGCAAAAATTTCATTCTGCAACAAGATCCTATCCAGATACTCCATGGGAAGAGCAGGCTCAAGAGAAGGCATTCCAAAATCAAAGGAGACAACATAACCTGCTGCAGCAGGTTTCGTGAACTTCAACCAAGTCCGACTCTCCTCCATGAAAGTCAGATCGTGCTCCCTACCGCCCTCTTTCAGCGGTTGGAGCCCTTCGAAGAAACATCCCGCTTCTTCCGCCCAACTGACGAGACGGCGGAAGCTTTCGTCGTAAATTGACCACTCATCGATCTCACCATGCGGTCCACTTGGGCATAAGCGTCTTGAGAGGTCGTCGCAGGCCTCTCCAAGCGAGCGGTCGCGATCCGGCTGAGGTAGGGATTTTTGTTCATTCAATTGAAAACATGATACCCTTTTTGATCCTTCACTCCAGCACAAATCTGAAATAATAACGGTCTCAGCCGTAGATCACATTTAAGCGGACCTCGTTAAAGCAATCAGCATAACCTCTCAGTTCCCATCCATCACCGCGCGGCGGCCGAGTTGCATCCATCGGTAGCCAAGCACCCAACTCAGTCCCGCCACTGGATAGGCAAAAACAACCCCCACCACGAGTGCGATGATCCCCGCGAGTATGATTCCAAGCGCCGCAAATCCCAACAGCATGAGCTTCGATTTGTGACCATCGGTAAGATTTCCGCTGTAACGAAACGCCTCAATCACTCCGCAGTTGCGATCGACGAGCACGGTCATGGCCTGACCATATTTCAGTCCGAGCCAAATACCCGGTACGATCAGAAAGATCAGACCCACCATAACCATCAGGCCGAGCAAGATTGATACACCAATCCCCCTCAGCAATTTGTCGCCTTCGCCAAAAATCTGCGACACCGCCGCCGGCCGACCAGACACAAGGTTCAAAGCAAATCGAGTGATACCCAGCGACAGGAAAATCGAAACCACCTGCATCGCCAGCTGGTTGAAAACACTGCCCTGATTTCGCGCGGATTCAACCGGCGGCTCCCATCCCATCGCATAATCAATAACCTCAAGAATCAGCCCTACGCCGAAAATGACCGCAAGCGCAACGATCAGCGCCAAAAAAAGCTTCCCGAAGTTTTGCTTGGTCAACTCAAACGCCCGCTTCACGCATGCACCCACCTCGAGCGGCTCAATACTGCCCGGGACCGGATCAAATGCAGGCCCGACCTGCGGCACAGGCGGCGGGACCTGATCAAACAAACCCGCAACTTTGCCCGCCGCGATCCATTCCTTCATGCCATTCGACCACACCAAATCCTTTTCCGCATCGAGCTCTCCCTTCGCCGCCATGCCGCGCAGGGTTTCAAAATCCACAGGACCAGACTGACTACCGCTGCGCGCATGATACCATTCGCTCATGAAACGGCTGATAGGGAAAAATCCGCCCTCAGGCAAGATATCTCGCGCGTAAGCCCGCGGCTACGGTTCCGAGCAGACTCTTCCCCTCAATTATCCATTTTCCCTATGATCCAATATCCATTCCCCAATTTCCCCCTTGCCACACTCATTTCCCCGTCGATAAAATCAAACACCATGAAATCAAAACTGGCATTCGCACTAGCTACCACCCTTCTCTTCAGCTCCTGCGCGCAGGACAGCCTTACCGGCGATACGTACTCACGCGGTGAAGCAGGTCGCGCCCAAGCGGTCCAAACCGGACGCATCACCTCGATCCGCCCGGTGAAAATCGAAGGCGGCAGCCAAGGCGGTGCCCTCGCAGGTGCGATTGCCGGCGGCGTCCTCGGCAGCAACATCGGCAGCGGCCGCGCCTCGAACACCGCTGGCGCCATCGGCGGTGCCATGGTCGGCAGCGCCATCGGCTCGCAGGCCCAACAGGCCATGACCTCACGCCG
>JBIKIR010000043.1:0-18576 GCA_044361475.1 Luteolibacter sp.
GGCACAGCTTCACGCGACTGTTTGCCGTGACGCGTTCGGCGTTGTGGGAGCGTATCGATCTAATGGCTCTGTTGAAATCCTATGGGACAGCATCCGGACGATTTAAAGTAATCGGAGCGCTCAACACCGCGTGGTTGCCGGGATTTGCCCCTATCAGAACATAATCTCATGGGACAGCAACGCCGCGTTATTCAAAGGATATATCAACCACCCGTAAAAAACTCGCAATCGGCATTCCGCCAAAACCCTCGTGACGCCTTGCAAACTCAAGGCTCAGGGCTCGCCATGTCCAAACTGTGGGACGGCAGTGGATTCTTTTCTAGGTTTTTGAGGTGTTTTTTTTGTTTGGATTGTATTGGTTTTCTTAACTGGAGCAGCTGGAGGCGCCTGCGCCATGACACGATTCATTGCGATAGTTCTCTGATTGAATAGGAAGGTCGCTTGGTTGTTGTTCCTCATTTTGAACTCACCATTGTAGTAGGATCGGATCACGGCCTTGCCTGGTGCCACGGTCGACCATGTTCCAGGCATATCTTGGGCGGGCTTGCGGATCGTGCATTGTCCGTTTTCGTAGAGATTTAACCCTATCAAATCCGTGCCGTCCATGCCTTCCCAAGCTCCAGCAGGACCTTGTGTAAGTGGTACGCAAGAAGGCAAAATAATCGCCAAAGGCAGAATAATAAGTGCGATGATTGATTTCATATCTTTATGGGGTAAACTCGGTTTTGGAATGCGGATTTGTTATTATTTGAGCAAATAAATTATTTCAAGACCTGTCTTTCTTAAGGCATCGCCCATCTGTGTTCCTAGTTCCTTCGCAGCTTCCTCGCGCGAACGCTCTGGGTCTGTGGAGGATTTTTTGGCGCTTACATGACGCGAGGCCCTTCCTATTTCTCCTTTGGTGCTCACATCCAACACCTTAAAAACAAGATCGGTGCTCACCTCACAGGTGTGACTTTGGCGGCTTGTTGTTTTGAATGAAGTGCTTTTCTCTTTCCACTTTAGTTCACCACCTTCAAAGCTAATAACAATATCAGCTACTTTTTGTGCAGACAGCTTGGATTTTTCAGCTACTGCAGTCTGGCCTCCTCCCGCACGCGAAAGCTCCTCGTCCAAATCGGACTCGTCCTCTCGCTCTAGTAGCACAAACTGCGGGACATTGGCAAACCAGCCCTGAATGGCACGGCCTATGGCTTTGGCCAAGTCGGGATGACCCGTTTTGGCTTCAAGTTTTGCTTGAGAGGGAGTGACCACGGCAATCCTTCCTTTGAATCGATCGGGCAGAGCCTTCAAAACATCAGCATCGATGACTACAGCCCATTGGTTGCGACTTGCTCGCGGTTCGCTTTGTGAAACCAATGAATAACGTACCAACAATCCGTCAAACGAGAGCGCTGTCGCATCGCGCGTCTCTACGAACTGAGGCCCAGAACCTCCTATGATGGTATCACGGCCGCTTGCAATGGTCGTGTCACCGTTGATGGTGGTGGATTTGCTCTCTTTTTCGTTGGTTTTGATTAGGCCTCCAATGATGCGACCGCCATGCACTTGAGCCACGGCGAGCCTACAGGCATCAACAAGAGCACCATCACGGGTCTCTCCCGTACCAGTGCTGCGGACGCGAGTGACCTCAGGAGCGTCAGCGGCCTGAGAAATATTTGGCTTGTTGCAACACAGGACAACCAGCGTCACAAGCGCTGAAGTAAGAAAATACCTGATAAGTTTCATATGCGATATTGGTTTTAGAGATTATTAAAGAGTCCCATTATTTTTGAGTTTCGAGATGATTTCATCGGCTGTCAGTGGAGCCATTGCCTCAAGTACGCGCTTCTTGGCTACTTCTTGCGTATCACCGACAGCTTTAAAACTTTTCGGCTCCAATGCTGCGACCGTGCGCGGAATACCGCTACCCGAAGCCTTCATGACCTTGCCCGACATGGTGGCTTCCACCATATTCATGCCTGAGACTGGATCTTTGGTCGGAATTGAAAAATCAAGGCTGCCAATGACGATAAGCTCCATGCTGCCCTCCGCCCGTACTTCATTCACCAACTGCTTCAATGTTTTCGGAGATGGCTGCCCTCTTGAGGTGATGTCCTTATCCATTTCGTCTGAGACCTCAAAAAACGAACCATCGACCACATTCTCGAAGCCCTTGTCCGTAAACTGGCCAATCAAGCCAGAACCAAAAGGCTCTTTCAGCTGCGCATCAGTCTCCCAACTTATTTTATCTGCTTTCTCAACGATATCCGTGCTGGCGGTGTTGGTCTCCTTGCGATTTACCGCCTCTTCCACCGTCAAGCTCGCCTCTTCCGCTTCCTCCTTGGCTGTTTCGGAATTCGTTGAATCCGTGTTTGCCTCAGAAACAACCGCTGCGCCACGGGCCACCTGTGTCGACCGACGGACCGTAAAAAAGACGGCCATTTCCAGTTCCGTCCTTTGAACCGCCGATTGCAGCTTTTCCTTTTTGTTCATGTAATCTTTGAGCTCGGTCAGGTCGAGTTTGCCAGAAATGGTCGCCCTCACCATTCGCTGCACGGTGTCGGGATTTGTTTCGACCTTGGCATTGCTGATCATTTTGCGAACTTCCTCCACGCGCGTAGTATCACCAACGATGCGTTCCTGAAATTGCTGTCGAATGTTGTCCGACTGGCCTTGCAGCGCAGTATCAATTGCAAAGACCGCAGCATTGATGATGGCTTTTTTGGCCGGCTCGCCCTCAGGCAAGGCTTTGCCTTGCGCATCCACAGTTTTAGCATCACCAACGCCCTTAATATCGATGATCTGCGCCTTTGCGTTACTCGTAAAACCAACTAGGCAAGTAGCCAGCAAGGAAACGGTGAATAAATGTTTGAGAGATCTGAATGAGTTGGTGTTCATTGGATTGAATTGTTTTCTATAATGTAAAAAGTGGCTCCTCGTAAAATTCATCCGGGAGAGCAATCTTTGAAGAACAGTTTAATTTTTTCGTCCTTGGCTTTGGTTTTAGTCAAAGATTTGGCAAATTTATGAAACAAACGAACACTGGCGTCTGCGGAGTAATGCCACACATCCTGACTGACGCCTGCTCTATATGGAATAAGATCGGCACAAGCTTCATATTTGTCGTTGTGGATCTCATTGCCACCTTGATCCGTGATTACAACTCGGCACTGGCTTGTATAATTAACGGAGCCTCCTTGCTTTTGTCGGGCAAAAAGTCCTTTAAGATCTATCTTGTAATCTGGCTTTTTGAGCAAGAAACCTACCCCGTCGGCATTTTGCTCCCGAATTTTTTGTACGACGAGGCTTGATGCATCAGCCAAGTTTTCTTGAAGTCCATAAAAAACCGCTTCTTCTCCTTTTGAATAAGGCTGAATCGGAATGCCTGTTGCGTCAAAAAAGCGGCTAGCGGCGATCTGCGCACAAAGCATTTCAATTCTTTCGGAGACCTTCTCGGGCAGGTCGACAACCGTCGCTGGCAAGTCCTTGGTATTTCTAGGCTGGAGGATCGCCACTGAGCCAATGCCCACCGCAGAGAATGCATCGCCGCTATTCCATTTGTATTCGGCTAACTGCATGAAAATTTGCGGCAGGTGTTGCTCATAAAGTTTTACCAAATGCGAATCACTCTTTTTGGCATGCTCCTGAAAAACCAATCGACACGGAATAGAGAAGACGACTTGGCGATCACTGAAATCACATATGATCAGGTCGAAACCAATTTCTCCAAAACATCCAGTAACCCCACTAGGAAGGACACCATCTTCTGTAATTTCATAATTGATTGCACAGGCCATCACGAGCGCCTGCCCCGGCGCCGCGAGGCCGCATCGCCCTACCTGTCAAAGAGGCAATTCTTTCTCTGCGAAGTCCTCTGCGTACTCTGTGCCTCGGCGTTTCGATTTTGTCCTGCCATTTCACGAGCAGTGAGAAACGTCAGCTCATTCGCGCAGACCTTTGGGACAAAGGTCCCTGCCCTTTTGCAATCCACGATCTTTCTTATTCGAGTCCATTCGCGTTGATTCGCGGTGAAATCATCTTTCTGAAATAGTCGGCGCTGCGAGGCCGCATCGCCCTACCTGTCAAAGAGGCAATTCTTTCTCTGCGAAGTCCTCTGCGTACTCTGTGCCTCGGCGTTTCGATTTTGTCCTGCCATTTCACGAGCAGTGAGAATCGACAGCTCATTCGCGCAGACCTTTGGGACAAAGGTCCCTGCCATTCTTTTGTCTCCAAGGCTTCCGTCTCCTAAACACTTGAAGCTTCCCATTTTTAGGCTACTTATCAGCTATGGATAAGAAACCTCAAGCTCCTGATGCCTTCGCAAATGACCCGTTGGCTCAGGCCATACTTCGGGAAGGACTTTTAATCCAAGACAGGTTTTCCGCCGAACCCATCTACGCAAAAACCGGCAAAGGTTATTTGAAAAGCGTCGGTGTCGACGAACTTGCGGCAATCAAGAAATCCGCCAAAAAAACCAAGTCATGAACTCGAGGCCATGGCTGGCGAATGTTCCTTGGGAACTGGTGGTGTGGCAAAATGCCCAGCTCTGCAATTTCAAAAAAGCTCATCACGGCCCTACCTCGGATGGCTACGAGACCTGCAAACAATTCTGGGAATCATCTCATCAAAGCATGATGACCTTGGATGAGATGATCGAAACATGCCGCAAATGCCATCGGCTCGCCCCCTTTACGAACTACAACGGCAACACCTTTGCAGCGATTGCCCGCTCACTGATCGACACCTTGCAGCTTCCCGTCGAAACAGCGACAATCATCCGCAGCCTCGCAGGCCACATCGTCGCGGGTGTTGCCAGCGATGAGGAAGCTGAGGCGTTCAGAAAATTCAGCGACTCGCTCGACTGCGAATGATGGGGAAAAGTCGAAGGCGCCGCTATCATTGTAGATCAAAAATCGTGGATTAAAGATCCATGAAGATGGCGCTGCGATGAGTTGGATGATCAGTTGATATTTTGGCGGGATAATAGTGCAGCGGGCATGATGCACGCGCCCCCTTCGAGGGGCATCTGCAGGGGCAATACATCCGACGGACTTTTGGGACAAAGGTCCCTGCCCCTCAAATTTTTTCCCCGAGAAAGGGTGCGAGCCTCGAATGTTTCGTCGAGGCTCGCCGATTGCGAAACAACCAACGAATTTTTGAAAACTCACGACTCACCAGCCGATGAGTCTTGAGACGGCGGTGCGGAGGGTGGCTTCGAGGACGGCGGCCTCGCCGTGCGTGAGGGGGATGGCGACTTTGCGCACGGATTTGTCGGCGGCGATTTGTCGCGACATGCCGAGGAGGTAGGGCGCGCGGCCCGGATCATCGCGGACGCTAAGCTCGAAGGTGCTGTTGGCTTTTTCCGACTGATGGAAAAGTTTCGCCTGAGCTTGGCCACCTTGCAGGGTGGCGAGGACTTGGCCGATGTCGCTGAGGTTCCACTTCATCGTGATCTTGTTTTCCCAGTCGAATTGTTTCTCTCCCGATTGATTGGCGGCATCGACAAACAGCGCGGCTTTGGCGCGGTTGAGGCTGAAGCGGACCACGCCGCCGGTCGTGCGCGGGTTCGGCTTGTAGATCGTGTAGTCGGCGGGGAACTCCGTGCCGCGCGGGTCGGCATCCTCCGTGGCGGGAGCCTCCGGGTTGGCGGTGGAGCGGCGGTTTCCGGTGCCGCGGCCGTTGTTGGCGACGCTCATGTTGTTGGCGACCGGGCGGGTTTCGTTCTGGGGCATTTGTTGTGTCATTGTTTTCATAATCTCATGAATTGGGATTCACCTTCAACGGAGCACATGAATTTCATCCGCGCAAGAAAAAAGTTGTTCATTTGAACATTTAATTTTCTAGGCCTCGAGAATTGCGTCTTGGCCGGGATTGGTGGGCCGGGCATGGTGGGGCGGTGAATGTCCGCGTGCTGATCGATGGCCCCTCGGAGCTGGTGTTTGACTACGCCGTGCCGAGTGCGATGTCCGTACGCGCGGGGTGTCGGGTGCGGGTGCCCTTGCGGCGAAAGCATGCCACGGGCACGGTGCTGGCGGTGGTCGAGCCGGCGCAGGCGGACTTCGGCCTGCGTGAGGTCGAGGCTCTGATCGATCCCGAGCCGCTGATCACGCCCGCTTTGTTGCGCATGGGCGAGTGGATCGCGGGGTATTATGGCTGTGGCATCGAGACGGTGATCCGCTCGCTGTTGCCCGAGGCGGTGAGGTCGGAGGAGAATTCCGCCAAAACCCGCAGGGTCGCTGTGCTTGCGAAGCAACCCGATGCCGAGGCGATGGAAAAACTCGCGCGCCGCGCGCCGCGCCAGCATGTGATCCTGAGTATTTTGATTCACGCGCCGGAAAACCGCATGGCGGTGACCGAGCTCGGCGAAGGTGCGAATGCCGCATTGAAGGCTTTGGAAAAATCCGGCCTCGTGCGCATCGAGACCGAAGAAGTGCGTCGCGATCCGGAAGCCGAGGGCCTCGACGAAGTCGTGGGTTCGTCGCCCTTGCAGCTCAACGAAGGCCAGCAAGCGGCGTTGGAAGTGATTGTGCAAAGCCTCGAAACAGAGACGCCGGCACCGATCCTTTTGCTTGGCGTCACCGGCTCGGGGAAAACCGAAGTTTACCTGCAAGCCGCGCAAGCGGTGTTGGATCGCGGCAAGACGGTGTTGGTCCTGGTGCCGGAAATTTCGCTGACCCCACAAACCGTGCGGCGATTCAAATCACGCTTCGCGGCGATGCAGGACAAGGTGGCTGTTTTGCATTCGCATCTTTCGCAAGGCGAGCGCTTCGACGAATGGCATCGCATTCGCAAGGGCGAGGCGCGCATCGTCATCGGCGCGCGTTCGGCGGTGTTTGCGCCGCTGCCGGATCTCGGGCTGATCCTCGTCGATGAGGAACATGAGAATACTTACAAGCAAGAGAGTGTGCCACGCTATCACGGGCGCGATGTCGCGGTGCTGCGCGCTTCATTTGAAAAATGCTCGATCGTGCTTGGCTCGGCAACGCCCTCGCTCGAATCGTGGCACAACACGCAGTTGAAAAAATATCAGGTCGTGCGGCTTGATCAGCGCGCGGACGGACAATCCATGCCGATGGTGCGCGTCGTCGACATGCGGCTCGAAGCCGCCAAGCGCAAGGGCGGGCCCGCGATGCTTTCGGACAAACTGCGTAGTGCGCTCGAGCAGCGATTGGAAAAAGGCGAACAATCGATTTTGTTTCTCAACCGCCGCGGTTTCGCACGTTCCTTGCAATGCCCGCAATGCGGCCATGTCTGCCAATGCCCGCACTGCGCGGTGGCGCTGACCTATCACCGCAGCGACGAGCGACTCGTCTGCCATGTGTGCGGTCATCAGGCGATCGTCCCGCGCAAATGCCCCGAGTGCAAAGATCCGGCGATCATCCTGCAAGGCTACGGCACGCAGAAGGTCGAGGAGGTGCTCGCCAAAGTTTTGCCTTCGGCCAAAATCGCACGCATCGATGCCGATGCGATGCGACGCAAACACGCGCTGCGCGACACGCTCAATGCCTTCAAGTCGCACAAGATCGATGTTCTCATCGGCACGCAGATGATCGCCAAAGGCCTGCATTTCCCGAATGTCACGCTCGTTGGGATTCTCAATGCCGACCTCGGCCTGCACATTCCCGACTTCCGCGCGGGCGAGCGGACCTTCCAACTCATCACGCAAGTCGCAGGCCGCGCCGGGCGCGGCGACCTGGAAGGCGAAGTGATCGTGCAAACCTTCACACCGCATTCGCCATCGATCCAATTTGCGCGGCGTCACGACTTCGATGGATTTTCCGAGCAGGAAATGGAATTCCGCCGACAGTTTGGCTTCCCGCCCTTCGGCCATTGCGCGGTGCTCACGGCGAGATCGAATCACGAACGCCGCGCGGAGTTCACGCTGCAAACCCTGCACCTGCGTCTCAAGGAAGACTTGCCGTCAGGCATCACGCTCGGCGAAGTGCTGCCATCGCCGCTGGTGCGCGCTCATGGTCAGTACCGATTTCAAATCACCCTGCGCTCGCATCAGGCAAGGCCGCTCACCCGCCATGTCCAAGCCGTGCTCGCCAAAACCTCACTGCCCGAAGATGTCACCGTCGTCTTCGACATGGACGCGCAAAGTTTTTCGTAGGGCATTTTATCAATTGAGTTGCCGCAAAAAAGTGGCGGCGGTTAAAAATTGCGAAAGCGAGATGGTGATTTTTCTTCCACCATGTCGCTGTGCTCTTTTGCCGTTACGATTCGATCACCGTAGCTATAAAATTTCTAAAAATGCTACATTTTATAACTTGCTAAGACATTTGTTAGATGCATCATCAGAGAACATGAAACCTAAAACCCTTAAACAACTCAGTAACCTTTGTTTCGTCCTCGGCTTCGCTTCGATCATCGCCTCGATCGCGATATGGTTCCTCACCGGTGGCACCACTCAAGAGTCCATGGCGCATGCGGAGCGGTTCGGAATTTTCGTGGGGCTCTGGGCACCTACGTTTCTCATCCTCTCGAATCGCTTCGATCGCTATGCGGATCGGATCACAGGATAAATTTTGTCCTAAAGATGCCAAGACCGGACAAGGACGATGTGGAGCGGTTGAGCCATGGCCAGCCGACGCGTTCGAAAATCGGAAGTCGTCGGATCGGGCATCGCCTGACGCAGAAAGAAAGGCTTCTTTTCGAGGCTGCCAAGAGGCAGGGCTTTCTAAAAATACCCGTGACCGGCATTCGCCCGAATGTCTGTAATGTCTATCGTTTGTGGTGTGCGGCGGAAGGTCGCGACTACATTCTCAAAGATGGAATCCGCTTTGCGGACGACCAGCACGACGAAAAAAACTCCTAGCAGCGAAACTGCTCCGCTAGGGTCATTTTGATCAAAGACTGATACGGCACATCGCGGCGGTTGGCCTCGATGCGGATTGTATCGAGCAAGGCAGCGGGCATCCGCAGCGAGATGGTTTCCGTCGAGAGTTTGAGTTGAGGAAACGAGGCGCTGACCGCTTTTGTGAGATCGAGATGAGCAGTGCTGTTGGCCGCTTCGCGCGGAACCTGTGGAGTTTTAGTTTTTCGGGTAGCCATAGGATTTTCTTTCGCGGGCATTCATGGGACGCGCCGAGATGATGCGAATATGATGCGCGCGGATGGTGAATGTGATGCTGAGCGGGCGGGCATGGCTGGAGCTGCCAAATGCATGCCAACGCATTTCTTTGGAAGAAGAATGAAGTTTGTCTTCAAGAACTCGGAGATCGGTGGCGAGAAATACGGATTCGGCCTCAGGGCAACCGATCCCATGTTTGTCGCTGTTTTTGGTAAGATTGGCCGTATCCCACTGGAACCCTGTGATCTCGGACCAATTGATCATGTTTAAGAAATGAATATGTCAGACACATACAAATGTCAAGCCACAAGAGCGCCCTTGTTCGCCCCAGCGGACCTTTGGGGACAAAGGTCCCTGCCAGTGGAGAAGCGGCTCTTCTTCCACCCCAATCACCAATCACCAATCACCAATAACTCTTATTTTCCATGCACCAACAGCACGATTTCGCCTTTGGGCGGGTGGGCTTGGAAATGCGCGAGGATTTCTGCCGCGCTGCCACGGTGGTAGGTTTCGAATTTTTTGCTTAGCTCGCGAGCAACGCAGACCCGTGCGGCGGGATCGATTTCGGCGAGAACCTCAAGCGTTGAAACGAGGCGGTGCGGCGATTCAAAAAAGATGCCTGTTTCGCCCGAGGCAAGGGTCGCTTCGAGAGCGGATTTGCGCTTGCCGGATTTCACGGGGAGGAATCCGCCGAAGCGGAATGCGTGACAGGGGAAGCCCGATCCGATCAACGCGGTGATCACCGCCGAGGGGCCGGGCAGGACTTCGAGCGGCGTGCCGGATTCGATGCAGGCTTGGACGACGCGGTAGCCGGGATCGGAAACTCCGGGCATGCCCGCATCGGTGACCAGTGCGATCGTTTCGCCATTGCGCGCGGCCTCGGCGAGTTCGGGCGCGCGGCGGGCTTCGTTGTGTTCGTGCAAAGACACGAGTGTTTTGCCCGAGATGCCAAGATGCGCGAGCAGCGGTGCGGTACGGCGCGTGTCCTCGCAGGCGATGCGGTCGGCACTTTTCAACACCTCCACCGCACGCAGCGTGATGTCGCCAAGATTGCCGATCGGAGTCGGGACAAGAATGATGCGGCCGGTGGCTTCCATAAGGCGGGGATGCTTGGAATCTGTCGATTGTGCTGCGCCTGTGAAAGGTTAAAGCGCAAGCGGCGGGCGATCGTTTGCCATCGGGCCCAGTTTGACGGAAAAATCGGATGCTGGATTTCCGGGTTGGCATCTCCGGGGGCGCGCTCTAGCTTCGCACTCTGCATGTCAGAAAAATCCCGTTTCCACTTCACCGGCATCTGTGGCACCGCCATGGGCTCCGTTGCCGCCGCTATGAAACAGCGCGGCTTCGTCGTCACCGGATCTGATGCAAATGTTTATCCGCCGATGTCGGATTTCCTGCGCGACCAGGGCATTCCGATCGCCGAAGGCTACAATGAAAACAACATCCCGGCCGACGCCGATGTGGTGATCATCGGCAACGCCATTTCGCGCGGAAACCCCGAAGCAGAAGCAGCCCTCGACCGGAAATTGCTTTACCATTCCCTGCCCGAAGTGATGAAGGAGTACTTTCTTCGCGGCAAAAGAAACTTCATCGTTTCCGGCACCCACGGCAAGACCACCACTTCGTCGATGCTTGCCTGGCTGCTTGAAAATGCCGGAAAAAATCCCCGATTCATGATCGGCGGCCTGCCGAAAAACCTTGGCCGCGGCGCGCGCTTCACTGAATCGGAATTCACCGTGCTCGAAGGCGACGAATACGACACCGCCTTCTTCGACAAGCGCTCGAAATTCCTCCACTACCTGCCGGAATGCGTGGTGATCAACAACATCGAGTTCGACCATGCCGACATCTATGCGTCGCTCGATGAAATCAAGCTGACCTTCCGTCGCCTCCTCAACATCGTGCCGCGCACCGGCATGGCATTCATCAATGGCGACGATCCAAATTGCCTCGAAGTTGCCGCGAACGCCCCCTGTCCGGTCACGACGGTCGGATTCTCCGCTGACTGCGCCCTTCGCATCGAGAACATCAACTACGATGAACATCGTAGTTCATTCACGCTCGGCGGCATTCCCTGCTCTGTGCGCATGACGGGCGAGTTCAATGTCCGCAATGCCGCGATGGCCGCCGCTGCCGCGACTTTCGCCGGCCTCTCGCCAGGTGAAATTCTCGCCGGCTTGGAGTCCTTCGAGGGGGTGGCCCGCCGCCAAGAGCTGCGCGGCGAGGTCAATGGGATCAAGGTCATCGACGATTTCGCCCACCACCCGACAGCGATCCGCCTCGCGGTGCAAAGCCTGCGCCAACGCCATCCCGGCTCCCGGCTCTGGATCCTTTTCGAGCCGCGCTCCAACACGACCCGACGCGCGGTTTTCCAAAACGAGCTCGCCGAGGCGCTATCCCTCGCTGATGTCTCGCTGGTCGCGCCGATCCCCGATCTCCACAAGATCCCCGAAAACGACCGACTCGACCCCGACAAGCTCGGTGCCGACATCAACCGCCACGGCGGAAGCGGCCAATGCATGCCGGACCTCGAATCGATCGTCGCCACAGTCAAAGCGCAGGCCCGCCCCGGCGATGTCGTCGCGGTGCTGTCAAACGGAGGCTTTGGCGGGATCCACAGCAAACTGCTGGCGGCCTTGGCCTAAAATTTTCAATAACCTGCGTGCCGGAAACCAAAAACACCCTCGGAAGGTCGTTGACGAAGCCCGAATTCACACCCAGTCTAGCGACGTCCGCATCACAGGAACCCATCCACCCCACAAAGCAATGACAAAAATCAGCCGTTTCTTCAGCGCCGCACTCGCCGCCGCACTTCTCTCGTTTGGCAGCGCCTCCGCGGCCGACAAGATCAACATCGCCACCGTCGACATGCAGGAACTATTCAAGCAGTACTACCGCACCAACGAGGCGCAAAAACAAATCAATGTCGAACGCGCTCGCATCCAAAAGGACAATAACGAGCGCCTCTCACGCATCCGCGAACTCGAAGAAAGCCTCGGCACCCTTCGCAAGCAACTCGAGGATCCCGCGATCAACGACTCCAAGAAGCAGACTCTTTACAAGGACTTCCAAGCCAAGCAGCAGGAAGGTGTCGCGCTTGACCGCGAGCGTCGCGAGTTCCTCCAGCGCCGCAACCAAGCCCTCAACGAAAAGATGGTCCAGCGCATGAAGGGCATCCTTGAGGAAATTCGCAAACTCGTCGAAGAGCAGGCCAAAAAGGACGACTACGATTATGTCTTCGACAAGTCCGGTCTCAGCACCTCGCAAGTCCCGTTTCTCCTCTACACCAAGGACGCTACCGACATCACCAACGTTCTCCTCAAGGATCTGAACAAGGACGCTCCGCCGGAGTCGCTCAAGAAAGAAGAAGAGCCCAAGGCAGAGTCCCCCAAGCCCAAAGACAAGTAACCACATCGCCGGAAACTTGGCCAATCATCTCACGCTTTCCGAGCTCGCCCGTTGGGTCGATGGTGACATCGTCCGGGGCGAGCTCGATTCGTTTTACACCGGAATGGCATCCCTCGATGCCGCCGGGCCGAACGATGTGAGTTTTCTCGGCAACGAGAAATACCACGCGCAATTTCTCGCCTCCAAGGCCGGCGTGATCATCGTGCAGCGTGGCGAAACCGGCGGAAATCCGGACAGCGCGCTCATCGCCGTCGAGAACCCAACACTGGCATTCTCGGTCGTCGTCCGCCACTTTGCGGCCGCTTCGCGAAAATTTTCACCCGGCATCCATCCGAACGCGAGCATCGCGGATGATGCGAAGTTTGATCCGGAAAAAGTCCGCATCCACGCCGGCGCAGTCATCATGGCAGGTGCCAATATCGGCGACGGATCTGAAATAGGACCCAACACCGTCATCGGCGAAGATGTCACGATCGGCAAGGAATGCCATGTCATGGCCAATGTCTCGGTGCGCGAGCGCTGCGTGCTCGGCGACCGCGTCCAACTCCAGCCCGGCGTGATCGTCGGCTCGGACGGATTCGGCTACGAATTCTCACAAGGCCGCCATGTGAAGGTCGACCAGGTCGGCATCGTGGAAATTGGCGACGATGTCGAAATCGGATCCAACACCACGATTGACCGTGCTCGCTTCGGAAAAACCATCATCGGCGAAGGCACCAAAATCGACAACCTCGTGCAGATCGGCCACAATGTTGTGATCGGCAAGCATTGCCTCATCGTCGCACTCACCGGCATTTCCGGCAGCACGCGCATCGGCGACTATGTCACCATCGCGGGACAAGTTGGCATGGCCGGCCACATCACCGTTGGCGACAAAGCCACCATCACCGCACGCGCGGGAGTCACCAGCAACCTGCCGGGCGGAGCAATTTATGCCGGCCGCCCCGCCAAGCCCTTCAACGAGGAAATGAAGCTCCGCGCCACCGTGCGACGGCTCCCAAAACTCATCGAGCGGATCAAAAAACTCGAACAGCAGCTGTCACAAGAGGCAAGCGACAAAGCCTGACGCTTGCCCTGCGACTCTTGGCCCGCTAACAACGAAGCGTGCCCGCCAAAGCAAAAGCCCCTGTCGCAAAATCCACCGGCCTCTTTGCGGTCATCGGCAGCGACGAGGGCATGGTGCGCGAGGAAGCGCTCAAGCTCTACAACCAGCTCACCGGCGGAGCCGACGATGGCTTCACGCACGAAGTCATCGATGGCATCGCCGATAATTCCGACTCGGCATTCGACATCTGCTCCTCGGTCATCCAGGCCCTGCAAACCATTCCGATGTTTGGTGGCGACAAAGTCGTGTGGCTTCGCAACGCGAATTTTTTCAGCGACTCGGTCACCGGCCGCTCGCAGCGCACCGAAGCGGGAGTTCAAAACCTGCAAGCCGCGCTCGAATCCGGCATCCCCGATGGCGTGAATTTCCTTCTCACCGCGCAAGGCATCGACAAGCGCCGCGCGTTTTGGAAGTTCATCGAAAAATCCGCCGAGGTCCGCATCCACGACCGCATCGATACCAACCGCGACGATTGGCAGGATCAGGTGGCATCGCTGGTCTCCGGCATGGCGCGGCAACTTGGACTGCAATTCGACGACGAGGCCCTCGAATTGTTCGTGATGCTCGCCGGCGAACAATCGCAACAAATCCGCAGCGAGCTGGAAAAGCTCGATCTGTTTCTCGGCTTGCAACGCCGCAAGGTCACCGCTGCCGATGTCCACCAGCTGGTGCCGCTCAGCCGCGAAGCCGCTGTTTTTGAAACCGGCCGCGCGATCCAGCGGGGCGATGCCGCGCATGCGATTCAGCTCGTCGACCACCTGCTCGAAGCCGACGAATCCGCCATCGGCATCATGCGCGCATCGATCATCAACACCGTGCGCAACCTGTTTCTCGCGCGTCTGATCATGGATGAATTCAAGGCGCCCGCCACCAGCTACAATGCCTTCACCGGCGCGCTAAACCGTCTCCCGGAAATGGATCGCGCGTGGTTGCCGCGCAAAAAGGACGGATCGGGCGTGAATGTTTATCCGATCTTTCTCGCTGCCGAACACGCAAAGCATTTCGATCTCGATAGCCTGCGTCACATCATGGAGGCTACCCTCAAGGCCGATCAATCACTGGTCACCACCGGCCTCGATCACCGCCTCATCCTTCATCGGCTCATCGTCGAAATCAGCGCCGCAAGGAAAGGCGCGCACAAATCCCGCTGACCAACCGCCACCGTGAAGCTCACCCTGCTGACCATTCTCATCGGCCTCGCCGCCGGCTTGCTTGGCGCCCTCTGCGGCGTTGGCGGCGGCATCCTGATGGTGCCGGCATTTGTCGGCCTACTCGGCCACCATCACAAGCAAGCCGTGGCAACATCGCTTGCCGTTATCATCATCACCGCGATCGCTGCCACCGCCAACAACGCCCGCACCCCCGGCATGATCGATTGGAAAACAGCGGTGATAGCCGCCATCGCTTCGGCCGTGGCCGCGTGGTTTGGCAGTGACCTGATGCGCTCGCTTTCCAATCCGGTGCTCACCCGCATCTTCGGTTGCCTGCTGCTGGCATTCGGCGCACGCATGCTTTGGAAGGGCTGAATATTTTTTGCGGCCGTCGCGAAATTTTTGAACGCCCGCCATAGGTGGTTTCACTGATTCACATCAGGTGGATCGCGCAGAGCTTTTCCCATGCGCAAAACCATGGTCTGAGCGAGACTGGAAAACGCCCCCCATGCGGGCGGTGCATCACTTCCAATTTCATGAAGAAGCTCATCATTGCCGCCAACCTTGGCCGGATCCGCGTGCTAAAATATCGCGAGGCCGGGCTCGACCCCATCGATCAAGAACACCTGCTGGAGGAACCAACCGAATCAGGCAAAGAGCATGTGTTGTCAGTGCAGGAATGGGTAACCGACAAAGCGGGGCGCTTCAGCCAGGGCAATGCCGTCGGCGTCGACGGTGGCATGTCGTACGGCGAGGAACACGAACTCAAGGATGAGATCGAACGCAATGCCATGCGGCGCGTCGCCACGCGCATCGGCGAAATTGTGCGCGAGGAGGATCATCCGATCTGGGTGCTCGCCGCGCCGCGCTCAATTCTGCCGCGCCTGGAAAGCATGCTGCCTGTCGATGCGCGCCAGTCGCTCGAATACACGGTGAGCTCCGATCTCACCCGCTGCCCGCTGCCGGAGATGGAGGAGCGTTTCCTTTAATTTCCGCAGCACTGCGAAATGCTGACCTTTCTTGCGCGCACTGCGCGTGGGGAAAACACCATTTTGAAAAACGATTCAGACGACCAGCGACTGACAAGCATGCCCAACGAAGAAAAACTCCACGACCCATGGCTCGTTGCCGCATGGCCGGGCATGAGCGGCGTGGCTATCAGCGCCGGCTACTACTTGATGGCAAAACTCGGCATGCACCTGCTCATCGAATTTCCCGCTGCGGAATTTTTTGATCTCGAGCACATCGAAGTAAAGGATGGGCTCATCGTCAGCCGCAGGCTTCCACGCAGCCGCCTGTTTCTTTGGAACGACCCCAACAAACAACACGACCTCATTGTCTTCATCGGTGAAGCACAGCCGCCGGTCAAAGGTGCAGCGTTCTGCCGACGCCTCATCGAAGAAGCAAAATTACTCGGCGTCACACGCGTCTTCACCTTTGCGGCAATGGCCACCCAAATGCGCCCGAAAAACCCCTCGCGCGTCTTCGGTGCCGCCATCGAAGGCGACACGCTCGCGCAATTCAAACAGCTCGACCTCAACTTGCTCGAAAGCGGAACCATCAGCGGGCTCAACGGCGTGCTGCTCGGCATGGCCGCGGGCAGTGGGCTCTCAGGCGGCTGCCTGCTTGGCGAGATCCCGCATGTGTTTTCGCAGATCCCCTTCCCCAAGGCATCCCTTGCCGTGCTCGAATTTTTTTCGGTCATGGCAGGCATCGAACTCGATCTCGGCGAACTGCAAACCCACGCGAAAAATGTCGAGAAAACACTTGAGGACTTCCTCATCCGGATGGAACACACTGTAGAAAACATTGAACCTGAACAGCGACATGCCTTGCAATCGACACCCGAAAGCAACCCCACCCGTCTCGGTCAAAAAGAACGCCAAAACATCGACCATTTGTTTCAGGTCGCGCGCGAAGACAAGTCCCGCGCCTACGAGCTGAAACAGGAACTCGACCGACTTGGGGCCTTTGGCGAATTCGAAGACCGCTTTCTCGATCTCTTCAAATAACCCCGACGCCACATCATTTTTCTTGTATTCATGAAAACGACACACAGAGTAATAAGTTATTCCAAATGAACCGCATTCTTCTTGTTGACGATCACCCCCTCTTGCGTGAGGGACTGACCCGGCTGATCTCCAGCGAATCGGGCATGACAGTATGCGGTGCCGCAAGCTCCGTGCAGGAAGCGCTTGCGATGGTCGAAGCCGAAAAGCCGAACCTCGTGATCACCGACCTCACACTTCCGGGCCGCAACGGACTCGAGCTCATCAAGGACCTCGGCGCCACCCATCCGGAAATCCCAACCATTGTGCTCTCGATGCACGATGAGTTGTTTTACGCCGAGCGCGTCCTGCGTGCCGGTGGCCGCGGCTATGTGATGAAGGATGCGCCACCTGATCATCTGCTCAAAGCAATCCGCACCGTGCTAGACGGCGGCGTCTTTGCAAGCCCCGCGGTCACCACCCACTTCCTGCAAACGCTCTCACCAGGAAGGCCACAAGCCAAACCCAGCTTCCCGCTTGAGCGCCTCACCGACCGTGAAATGGAGGTCTTCGAACTAATCGGCAGCGCCAAGGGCAATCACGACATCGCCTGCCGCCTCGGCATCAGCCCGCGCACGCTCGACGCGCATCGCGCACACATCCGCGAAAAACTCGGCCTCGGCGATGGCAATGAGCTAACCCGCTACGCGATCCGCTGGGTGGAAATCGGCATGATCAAAAGTTGAGCGACTACACATGCGTGATGCGCGCAATCGCATCGCAGGAATCGCGCAATTTGAATCATCACCCGCACGCATTTCGGATCATGGTTTCGAGCTTTAGATTCATCGGATCATGAGCTCGGTAAAAAACCCGCAAATTGCCGCACTGCTTGCCATCATCGCAATCGGCTCATCCTGCAAGGACCGCCCGTCTCGCATGGCGAAGGGTTTCCGACTTCCCGAAGGCAGCGAGGAAAACGGACGACGGACATTTCAGGATATGAAATGCAACCATTGTCATACGGTGGCAGGCGAAGGCATGTCCAAACCCGTCGCGGCAGCGGAAGTGCAATTCGAGCTCGGGGGTGAGGTCCGCCGCGTAAAATCCTACGGCGAGCTCGTCACCGCCATCACCCAACCACAGCACGGCATCGCCCCCGCATATTCTGCCCGCCCCGCAAAGCCCAATGACAACCAAGCCCCTTCGCCCATGCCATCTTTCAACGACGCCATGAGCGTCACCCAACTGACCGACATCGTCACCTTCCTCCACTCGCGTTACCGCAAGGCCGCGCCACCAGGTTCCGTCTATCCCTATTACATGCCGTGAAAATTCCGTTTTTCGACCTCACATTTCTCGACCATCACCGCCAATCCAATGGCTCAGTCCTTTCAAGCCGTGCTAAGGGCATAGGTAATTCCCCTACGCGTTCATCGCAATCCAACCTACGCCCGATGCGAAACGCCACCAATGGCCAAACGCCGGCATCCGGCTATGATGGGCGTGCAGTCGGCGATGTCAGAGATGCACATTCCATGACCCCATCGGCGCAAACCTGATAAACTTTCTCCCCCCGAATCGACTGGAGCTTCCCAAAGAGACGCTTCGGTCAAGACCATCGGCTGTGACGGACTCCCGTCACAGCCGATCGTTTTTTCACGGACTCCCACCACACTCACAAGGTAGGCGCGATACTCTCGACCGCATCAGTAAAGCAGGAAAATTCCGGCCGCCACCCGCTGGCAATCAACTTCACATTCGACACGCGCTTGTGCGTCCAACCACGCTTGCGATCAAGATCGCGCGGACCGCTTGGCGGTAGCGGACGATCAAAAATTTCACTGAGCTTTTGATAACAAGATCGGA
>JBIKIR010000044.1:0-18493 GCA_044361475.1 Luteolibacter sp.
ATGACCTTGGCGAGTTCATGAAAGGCCTGCTGCAGCGCTACACCCAGTGGCACAACCGCATCCACGAACGCAGTGGCCGACTTTGGGAAGACCGCTTCAAAAGCGTCATCGTCGAAGACGGCGTCGCAGCCCGCACGATGGCAGCCTACATCGACCTCAACCCAGTGCGCGCCGGCCTTGTGAAAGATCCGGCCGAATACCGTTGGAGCAGCTATGGCGAAGCGATCGGTGGCGGTGCGAAAGGAAATGGAAAAACCGCGCGTGCAGGGCTGGTTCGCGCATGGGGCGCGCACAAGGGCATGCTGGCCGATGCCGCATTGTGGTCGGGCGAAATTTCACGCTCGTACCGCAAAATGCTCATGGCCCATGCGGTGGAAAAAACTTCCGAGAGCATCGGACCCGATGGTTCTTTGGTGCGCAAAACCACGCGCAAGGGCATTCCGAAAGAGCCGCACAAAAAGCTCACGCCAGAGGAGCAAGCCGTCAAACAGCAACGCGATGGCGAGATCCCGTTTGCGCGCATGCTACAGCATCGCATCCGTTACTTCACCGACGGCGCGGTGATCGGTAGCCGCATCTTTGTCGACGAAGCATTCGCCAATTCTCGCACCCGTTTCGGCCCCAAACGAAACTCCGGCGCCCGCAAGATGCGTGGCAATGCCTCTGCCGCCAGTCCCTTAATCTACAGCATGCGCGACCTCCGCAAGGGCATCGGCTGAAAGAGCAGCGAGCATCGAAACATTGCTTCTTCTTTGCGCTTTCCCGATGCCATATTTCCATTCACATCCTCGGGCGTGTCATTGCCTGTTTTCGAAATTGCCGACTCCTTGCGTGCCGCCGTCACTTCCAGCGATCGCGCGCGGGTGCTGCTGAAAGCTCCGACCGGTTCCGGTAAGTCAACGGAAGTGCCCGGCATGCTGCTTGATGCGGGCGTGGAGGGCATGATTCTCGTCGTCGAACCCCGACGCATGGCAGCGCGACTGCTTGCCGGATGGGTGGCAAAACAACGCGGCACGAGCGTTGGTCGCGAAGTTGGTCATGCGGTGCGCTTCGATTCGAAGTATGGAAATGAAACCAAAATTCTCTACCTCACCGATGGCGTATTCCAGCGCTGGATCCAGGATGACCCGCAGCTTCATGGCATCGGCGCGGTTATTTTCGATGAATTCCACGAGCGCCGTCTCGCGGTCGATGTCGCGCTCGCACGCTGTCTCGATCTGCAGGATGGCCCGCGCCCGGATCTCCGTGTGGTGGTGATGTCGGCCACGCTTGAAACTGCAGGCCTGGCCGATTTTCTCGCGCCGGCTGTCACGCTCGAAGCCGGTGGCCGCACCTATCCCGTCGATGTTTTTTATCGTCCAGAAAAAGCCCCAACCCATGACCGCCGTGGTGGCCCGCCGCGTGAAATTCCAATCTGGGAACGAATGGTTGGCGCGTGTCGCGAAGCGATGTCGATGAACGATGCGGGAAACATCCTGATGTTTTTGCCGGGCACTCACGAGATCCGCAAAACCATCGAGGTGCTCGAGCAGGGCTCGACCACTCGCGGATGGGATGTGTTTCCGCTTTACAGCACCCTGCCGCCAGCCGCTCAGGAAGCGGCGATCCGCCCTGGTGACAAACCAAAAATCATCGTCGCCACGAATGTCGCTGAAACATCGCTTACCATCGACGGTGTTCGCACGGTGATCGATTCAGGGCAGGCGCGTATCGCTTCGTTCGAGCCGCGCCGTGGCATCAACACGCTGCTTGTGAAAAAAATCTCACGCGCCGCCGCCGAGCAACGCGCGGGTCGCGCTGGCCGCACCGCTCCAGGTCGCGCCCTCCGCCTGTGGAGCGAGGCTGATCACGCGCGCCGCGCAGAATTCGAATCGCCCGAAGTCCGTCGTGTCGATCTCGCCGAGGCGGTGCTCATGCTCAAAGCCGCGGGTGTGCATGAAATTCGTGATTTCCGTTGGTTCGACGCACCAACCGAAGAGTCACTCGTTCGCGCCGAGCATTTGCTTCACGACCTCGGCGCGCTTGATGAAACAGGTGCGCTCACCGACGAAGGAAAAAAAATGGCGGCCTTGCCACTCGAACCGCGTTTTTCGCGACTCATGCTGGCTGGTCACGAACACGGATGCGTCGCCGAGACTGCCTTCATCGCCGCTGCGGTGCAGGGCGAAGGCGTTTTCACCAACAAGCGCGGCGGTGTCGGCCGCAAAGATTTCATCTTCGCTGATGATCACTCCGATTTCGCGGGCGAATGGCGTGCATTCGAGTCAGCCGCCGCAATGAACTTCGATCCGCAGCGCTGCGGACAGGTCGGCATCCTCGCGCGTGGCGCGAGAGAGACCGCGCAAGGCTTCGATCGCTTGCGAGCGATCGCCGAGAGCCACGGCTGGAATTTTCAAGCCATCGATTTCACTGCGCATCACGAAGCGATCGGCAAAGCGATGCTGGCAAGCTTCAGCGACCAACTCGCGATCCGCTTCAATCAAGGCACGCTTGCCTGCCGCCTCATCGGCAATCGGCGCGGAAAACTCGACGAGGAATCCTGCACGAAAAATGCCGCCGCGTTCGTTGCTGCGGAAATCACCGAGGTCGAAGCGCGCGAAGTCATTGTCCACCTGCGCCGCGCGACCGCGATCGATCCTACCTGGCTCGCAGAACTTTTCCCCGATGAAATTTCCAGCAGCAAGGGTGTCGCATGGGATGACACGCGCCGCCGTGTCATTTCGCGCGAGGAAACCCGCTTTCGCGATCTCGTGCTCGAATCGAAGGAAAGCGATCACGGCGTGAACACCGATCAAGCCGCGGCCTTGCTCGCAAAGCATGTGCTGGAAGATGAGCTCACGCTCAAAAATTGGGACCACCAGGTCGAGCAATGGACCGCGCGATTGCAATTGCTTGGTCTGCACATGCCGGAGCTCGGCATGCCCGGTTGGTCGGATGAGGACCGCGCCGATGCGATCGCGCAAATCTGCCACGGCGCACTGGCCTACAAGGACATCAAGGACGCCCCGGTTTGGCCGGTGCTGCGCGAATGGCTCAATCACAACCAACGCGCGGCACTCGATGCGTATTGCCAGGAGCGCATCACGCTCGCCAACGGACAATCGGCAAAAATCACCTATGAGTCCGGTCGCGACCCTTTCATTTCCGTTCGCGTCTCCCATCTTTTTGGTGTTTGGGAAACCCCCACCATCCTCAACGGCCGCCTGCCATTGCTCGTCCACATTCTCACGCCGGGGCAAAAACCATGGCAGATGACCAAGGATCTCAAAGGCTTCTGGTCAAGCGGCTACGCGCAGATGAAAAAAGAAGTCGCCGGCCGCTATCCAAGGCATCCATGGCCCGATAACCCGCGCGATTACAAACCCGCAAAGTGATTCGCTGCCGGGCAACAAAACAAAAAAATCATGTTCCGCCTCTTGCTGTTTTTTTCGCTTCTTCCGCTCGCGCTGGCATTGATCGCCAGCTGGTGGTTTGGCACACGCGTACTCGCATCACACGGCAAGCGCATGTGTCGCTGCGACCTCAAGCTCTGGACGCCCGCACCGGGTGATGGATCTCCCGTTCATCGCGCGGAAGAAACAGCGGCGGAGTTTGGAGATCAACTTCGCCGCAAGGCCCTTCACGAGTGGCGTGAGCGTGACCCAAAATCCGCCAACTCGCGCGAGCATTCGCGCCGCTTTGGCATCGCCGTGCCACCACTCGGCGGCGTGGTGGCGGTGCTTGCAGTGATTGCCGGGAAAATCCCCGTGCTCGGAGCCTTTGCGATTCTCATCGCCGCAGTCGCGCTCTCCGCCGTCTTGGGAATTCTTGCGCTTCCACCTGAACTCGCCGCAATCGCCAGAAGCTCAAAACGCATCCGTGATCAGCGCGCTTTTCCGTTATCGGAAGACAGCGAAGCCGTCCTCAGATGCGCCAGTGCGCATGCGTGGGAGCAGGCTTTGCCACCGGTCCTGCGCATGCTTAAAAAACGCTGAAATTTCATAACGCTTGAACCAAGCCCGCGATAGCTTATGGATTGACCATGCAAGCGAATGAACCAGCTGCCGCTTCGATCAACCGCAGGAGCTGGCTCAAGTCCGCCGGACTCGTCAGCGCAGCATCGTTTCTTTCCGGCTCACACGCCGCAGCAGCAGAAAAAACGACACCTGCGAAAAAAGTCCGCGGCGTAGTCTTCATGGTTTCCGATGGCATGAGCCCCGGTGTCCTGAGCCTCGCCGAGGCCTACTCGCAGCTCACGCGTCAACGCACGACGCAATGGTGGCAATTGCTCAACACTCCATCCGCCACGCGCGGGCTGATGGACAACGCATCGGCCAATTCGCTTGTCACCGACTCGGCGGCGGCCTCATCCGCATGGGGTGGCGGGCAACGCGTCAACAACGGCTCTATCAATGTGAATCCGAACGGCAAGGAAATCACACCCATCGCCGCCCTCCTGCGTAAAAAAAATGCTTCGATCGGTTTGATCACCACCGCCACGGTCACCCACGCCACACCCGCGGGCTTCGCCGCTTCGATCTTATCACGCAGCAACGAGCAACTCATCGCGCCACAATACTTGGATCGCGTCGACATCATCCTCGGTGGTGGCTCGGGATTCTTCGATGCCAAACAACGCGGAGACCAACGCGATCTCGCAGGTGATTTCAAAAAATCCGGCTACGAAGTGGTTTCCGATCGCAGCCAGTTGCTTGCTGCAAAAAGCCCGAAACTTCTCGGCACGTTTTCCAAAGGCCACCTGCCCTTTTCCATCGACCGCGATCATGATGCCGCGATTGCCGCATCGGTGCCGAGCCTTGTAGAAATGACCCAAGCGGCACTTGGCCGTTTTCTCGCCAGCGACAAACCCTTCTTGTTGCAAGTCGAAGGCGCGCGCATCGACCACGCCGCCCACCTCAATGACATCGGCGCCTTGCTCGGTGATCAAATCGCTTTCGACGATGCCGTCGCCGCCGTGCTCACGATGACTGCCAAGCACGACGACATTCTCGTGGTGGTTACCAGCGATCACGGAAATTCGAATCCCGGCCTCAATGGCATGGGCGACGGATACAAGGAATCCAACCAGCACTTTCAAAACATCGCGCGCTTCAAGGCATCGCACGAACGCGTCTTCGGCGAATGGAATGCCAAGCCCAACGGCGACGCCGGCACTATCGGTGCGCTGGTCGCCGAGCACCTTGGATTCGACCTCAAAAAAACCGAAGCCGAAGCACTCATCGCAATCCTGCACAAGGAGAATGTCGTCGAGTGGAACCATCAACTCGAGAAACCCGAAGGACTGCTCGGGCAGTTTGCCGGCAACCATACGGGTATCGGCTGGACCGGCACCACGCACACCTCCGACCCAACCCTGCTCTCGGCGATCGGCCCACAGTCGTCGCGTTTTTCTGGCATCATTCGCAACTCGGATGTCTTCGGCCACCTGATGGAATTGCTCGGATGAAGCATCGGTTGTGGGATGATGTTGCAAATTACCCGCGCATGTCTCAGGAAATGCGCATATGACCGGCAAGGAAATCAAGGAGGCGCTCGATCGCTTCAATGTGTTACCCAGCAAACAGATGGGGCAAAATTTCCTCATCGATCCGAATATGGCGCGATGGATTGTGTCGCAACTCGAGATTACCGAAAATGACACCGTCGTCGAGGTCGGCCCGGGCACCGGCGCTCTGACCGAACACATCGTCGGTGTCGCAAAACACGTGATTCTTATCGAGTTCGATGCCCGCCTCGCCGCCTTTCTCAAAGACCGCTTTGCCGGTGAGGCATCGGTCGAAGTCCACCACGCCGATGGCGCGCGCTTCGATGGACGGCAACTTTTCCCCCATCGTCCTCTCAAGTTTCTCGGCAACCTCC
This sequence comes from Luteolibacter sp., assembly GCA_044361475.1. Taxonomy (GTDB): domain Bacteria; phylum Verrucomicrobiota; class Verrucomicrobiia; order Verrucomicrobiales; family Akkermansiaceae; genus Luteolibacter. The sequence goes on from JBIKIR010000044.1 coordinate 5,860, forward strand.
CGTATTCATGCGGCGGTGCGATTCTCAAAAATTTGCTCAGCCGACCACATCCGTTTCAACGCGCGGTGATCATGCTTCAAAAGGAAGTGATCGACCGCCTCGCGGCGACTCCCGGATCGAAGGACTATGGCATGCTTTCCCTGCGCACGCAGGTCGACTGGATCGTCGAGCCGCAACGCACCGTGCCACCCGAGGCATTTCACCCGCGCCCCGCGATCGACTCGACGGTGGCGATCATGCGTCCACGGACCGAAGGCCTTCCTGCATTCGATCGCCGGCTCTTCGATGAATTGCTGCGCCGCGGGTTCGCCCAACGCCGCAAGCAGTTGAAAAAACAACTGCCCGACGGCGTCGACTGGGAAAAAATTTCACAGGAGCTTGGCGTCCCCATCACCGCTCGCGCGGAAGAACTCGATCTCAACAAATGGATCGCGCTCACCCGCGCCTGCGACACCCATCCACTCAAAGACCTGCCGCAGAAGTCGGGCGAAATTTTTGATGTCGTCGATGAACATGATGAGGTCACCGGCCAAGCCACGCGTGGCGAAGTGCATGCGCAAGGATTGTTGCACCGCGCGGTGCATGTCTTGGTTTTTAACAAGCGCGGCGATGTCTTGCTGCAGCAACGCTCGATGCTCAAGGACGCGCATCCCGGCGTATGGGACTCGAGCGTCTCGGGGCATCTCGATGCCGGCGAAGCTTACGAAACAGCGGCCGTCCGCGAGCTGGCCGAGGAAATGGCCATCGACGCAAAATGCCCACCCACTGAAATCGCGCGCCTCAAACCCTCCGCCGCCACCGGCTGGGAACACATCCGCCTCTACCGCTACGAACACCATGGCAGCATCCACTTTCCCGCGGCTGAAATCGAATCCGCGATGTGGCTGCCAATCCCCGTGCTCGAAGCATGGATCATGGCCCGCCCCGAAGATTTCGCATCCGGTTTCCTCGAGTGCTGGAAGTCCACGCAAATGTAGGGCGATGCGGCCCGCGGCGCCGACTCCTCGCCGCAGGGGTATTCTTCGGCGGACCGAGGCCGGTCCGCCCTACCATTTTCCCAATCGGTAGGGCGATGCGGCCCGCAGCGCCGACTTCTCCCGCAGGGGTATTCTTCGGCGGGCCGAGGCCGGTCCGCCCTACCATTTTCCCAATTGGTAGGGCGATGCGGCCCGCAGCGCCGACTCCTCCCCGCAGGGGTATTCTTCGGCGGACCGAGGCCGGTCCGCCCTACCGTTGTTAGATCATCCAAATCGATCCACGACATACGGCCATGATTCACCCTCAAGAATGCATTTCGCCCGAACTGGATTCTTCAGAATGTAAACGCGCTTTTCCGCTGCCGATTCCCAAGACCTCAGCCGATGATCAAAAAAGTCCCGCTGCCAACGCACGCCGGCCTTTCGAGAAACCCATGATTTAAAATCAGCAATCACCCTACGCATCGGCCTCGAGCCATCAAAAGCACATAAGAAGTGCAAATGATCTGGCATCGCCAAAAGCAGCGACACCCTCCAGTGCCCAAGACTTTCACGATGCTTCGATGTCTCCTGCAAAACATTCCATGTCTCTTTCATCGCAAGTTGATTGTGACCCCTAGGACTGCAACAAATCGTTATGAAAAAGACTTCAGCCTCACAATTTGGAACAACTTCGGATGAAACATCATGGGCTAACTTTTTTCGACCGATATTGCCGTGTTTCATGCGAAGTTGGACGGGCGAAAGCGTTGGACCTTCAATCAAAAACCGGTAGGGCAATGCGGCCCGCGGCGCCGACTTCTCCCAGCAGGGGGCATTCTTCGGCGGACCGAGGCCGGTCCGCCCTACCATTTTCCCAATTGGTAGGGCGATGCGGCCCGCAGCGCCGACTCCACCCCGCAGGAGTATTCTTCGGCGGACCGAGGCCGGTCCGCCCTACCATTTTCCCAATCGGTAGGGTGATGCGGCCCGCAGCGCCGACTCCTCACCGCAGGAGTATTCTTCGGCGGACCGAGGCCGGTCCGCCCTACCATCATTAAATCCGCCGCCTGCGGCGGGGGGTAAACGCTAGCCTGGTTCCTACACAACAGCAAAGGGCAGGCCCGAAAGCCCGCCCCTGCGTTTCAAAGGACAAAGGGATAAAGGATCAAAGGGAAGAATTAACGTTTCCGGCGGGCCAGCATCACTCCGCCTGCGAGCATCGTCAGAAGGAGCGACGTTGGTTCAGGGACACTGGCGACACGGAACCCGACGCGGTTGTTGTCGAACGTGGGGTCGTAGTTGACGTGGTAGGATGCGCGCAGGTTGGCCTCGCCGACGGAGGTGTAGAACGAGCCCCCGCGCAGCCCGCGCGACGAGCTGGTCACCGCGTCATTCCACTCCCAGACGTTGCCTCCCTGGTCGAAGGTGCCGTAAGAACTTGGATCACCGCTGTAGGTGCCTACATTCGTTGTTGAGCCTACGGAATTATTGTAATTCGCATCCGCCGTGGTGATCGTATTCTGACCGTTCGGGTAGAGCGAGTAGGATGTATTCGCTGCGTTGTAATAGGCCGCCTTGTACCACTCGTTCTCGGTGGGGATGTAGACTTGGGCTCCAGCGTTCTTGGTGAAGCTAACACCACTGGTCGCGCCATTGAGCGTGTAGGCTCCCGTTTCCGTGCTGCCGTTGCCTTGGCCATTCACCATCCAGTTGGCCATCCGCGCCGCATCAAACCAAGAAACATAGACCACTGGGCGGTTGGCCAATGCCGTGGTCACGCTGTAAGTGTAGCTGCCCGAACTGCCGCTTCGGCTGATGCCAAGGCTCGACATGTTGGAGTTGTAGAGTGCGTAGTTGTCGGTCTTGGCCGCAGCATTGAGAAACGCGCCATACTGGGCGTTGGTGACCTCGTACTTGCCGATCTGGTAGGCGTAGGCCACTGCGCCATAGCCGGTGGTGTCCGCTGCATTTCCGGCATTGCCGACGGCAACCCAGTCGATGGTGACGGACGCCGGGACGCTGGTGATCATGGCAGCGCTGACCAAAAGAGTGAGGAGCTTTGGTGATTTCATGGCGGGGTAAGTGTTAGGACTTGCGGTGACCTTACCCCCCCCCCCGCGATAACAATGGTAATGTTGAAGGTTTTGTGAGTTTTTCGTCATGCTGGAGCGGTAGTGGGTGCGGATGCAGCTTAAGCAAGATCCCGGTAGGGCGATGCGGCCCGCGGCGCCGACTCGTCCCCGCAGGGGATTCTTCGGCGGACCGAGGCGGTCCGCCCTACCATTTTTCCAACCGGTAGGGCGATGCGGCCCGCAGCGCCGACTCCTCCCCGCAGGGGTATTCTTCGGCGGACCGAGCCGGTCCGCCCTACCATTTTTCCAACCGGTAGGGCGATGCGGCCCGCGGCGCCGACTTCTCCCCGCAGGAGCATTCTTCGGCGGACCGAGGCCGGTCCGCCCTACCGTTGATTTCCGAGGCGCATATCGATCATGCGCAATGTCACGCGGATCGAAATATCAAGCGACTCGGGTGAGATGATGTTTAGATTATCTCCCGCCGTGTGCCACCATCCTCTGCGGGTGAAATCACCAATGATGTCGACCGTCGGAATGCCCGCGAAATTGAGCGGCACATGGTCGTCGATGATCGGCGTTGCGGCCATGCCAAAATGGCTTTCAGCACCCTCCTCCTTGGCGGCGGCAAAAACCAAGTCTTTCAAATCTTCCGGCGTGTCACTGGGCAAGCGGATCGACAAATCTTTGTGGCCCACCATGTCGAGCAGGATCCCCCACTTTGGCTTGTCATCGCGCGCTCGCCAGAAATTTGCATAATATCGACTGCCATAGAGCCCGTCCTGCGGCGTGATGTTTTCTTCAAGCGCTTCCTCGCCATCGAAGAAAACCAACTCAAGCGCCGCAGCTTGCGCCGGTTTTTTCTTCGCCAGAAATTTCGCCATCACCACGATCGCCGCACAGGCCGATGCCGCATCGTCGGCGCCGAGAAAAACTTTGTCCTGGTATAGTTTCGAATCGATGTGCGCGCACAACAAACCATCGACCCGGCGCTCCCATGGGTCCGCCCCGCCGACCGCAAATCGCGCGCGCAGGTTTTCAAATCGGATCAAACCCTTCGGCGTCTGCCGCTCGAAGGCCTCGCGTCGAGTCACCCATCCGTTGGCCTGCAGCTGCGTTGCCACATGCGCGCGCACCTCGTCGAGCGCCTTGGACTGCGGCGGTCGCGGGCCTTTTGCGAGAATCGCCCGCGTTTGTTCATAAGCCGCCTCACCCATGCCCTGCGACCCACGTGCCTGCCACCACCAAGCAACCGTAAGGCCGGCAAGCATCACCACCAAAAGAGGAATCCAACGCGTTTTCATGTCATAAAAAATTTGATCCATGCACGCCGAACGAATGCGAAAATGCCAAGCTCATTTCGCGCGCAGCAAACTCGCGCTCGCACGAAGGTAGTTCCACCCGGAAAGAAGCGTGAGCCCCAACGCCAGCCACATCGATGGCTCGCGAATCCATCCGTAGGGATGCGACAGCATGCGAAAAAAATCAGCCACCGCACCCTGCGATTCGCTGCGGCTCAACGCCAACCACACCAGACAGGTGATGCAAAAGGTCAACTGCATCGCAGTCTTCCATTTCCCCCAGCCATCGGCCGCGATGACCTGACCCGCCTCGACTGCGATCTGCCGCAGACCCGTCACGAGAAACTCGCGCGCGATGATCAGCACCGTCACCCACACCGGGCAAAGCCCCTGCTCGCTGAGGTAAACAAATGCGGCGCACACCAGCACCTTGTCGGCCAAGGGGTCTAACAGCTTGCCCATCGCCGTCACCATGCCGAGTTTGCGGGCCAGCCAACCGTCGACAAAATCGCTGATCGCCGCCACCACAAAGGCCGCCAAAGCGAGCCAAGGGCCAAAAGTTGCGTCCACGAGGGTCGCGCCGATGAACACCGCCGTCAGAACAAGTCGCGAAAGGGAAATTGCATTGGGCAGGTTCACTGCAGGATTATGCGCAATTTCATCCTGCTTGCAACAAGGGGTTGCAAGACCGCCCCGTGACCATTACACAGCGGCGCCGCCCGCAAACCCGGCTATCACAACATGAATCAAAGCGACTTCGGACTGATCGGACTGGCCGTCATGGGCCAAAACCTTGTGCTCAATGTGGAATCCCGCGGTTTCCAGGTCTCGGTGTACAACCGCACGACCTCGGTCACCGACGAATTCGTCGCCGCCCATCCGGGCAAAAAACTTGTGGGCGCAAAAAGCCTCGAGGGCTTCGTGCAGTCGCTTGCCACACCGCGCAAGATCATGATCATGGTCAAGGCCGGCGGACCCGTCGATGCGGTCATCGAGCAACTCATCCCGCTGCTCGACAAGGGCGACATCATCATCGATGGCGGCAACTCGCTTTACACCGACACCGAGCGCCGCGACCAATGGCTCGGCGACCTCGGCTTCCGCTTCATCGGTGCCGGCGTTTCCGGCGGTGAGGAAGGCGCGCGCAAGGGCCCATCGATCATGCCCGGCGGCCCGGCCTCGACCTGGGATGTGATGAAGCCGATCTTCGAAAGCATCTCCGCCAAAGTGGACGGCGAACCTTGCGTCACCCACATCGGCCCCGGCGGCGCAGGTCACTATGTGAAGATGATCCACAACGGCATCGAGTACGGCGACATGCAGCTCATCTGCGAAGCCTACAACATCTTCAAGGCCGCAGGCTTCAGCGCCGCCGAACTTGGCAGCGTCTTCAGCGATTGGTACGCAGGCGACCTCGAGAGCTACCTGATCCAGATCACCGCCGAAATTTTCAAGCAGGTCGATGCGGAAACCGGCAAGCCACTCGTCGATGTAATCCTCGACACCGCCGGCCAAAAAGGCACCGGCAAGTGGACAATCATGAACGCGGTCGAAAACACCGTCGTCATCTCGACCATCAACGCCGCAGTCGAAGCCCGCATCCTTTCCTCGATGAAGGACCGCCGCGTCGCCGCCAGCAAAGAACTGCAAGGACCGAAGGCAGTAATCTCCGCGGAAAAGGCGGCACTCGTGAAAAAAGTCCACGATGCGCTCTACGCTTCGAAGATCATTTCCTACGCCCAAGGCCTCGACCTCATCACAACGATGAGCAAGGAAAAGAACTGGAATCTCGACCTCTCGAAGATCGCCGCCATCTGGCGCGGCGGCTGCATCATCCGCGCGCGCTTCCTCAACCGCATCACCGATGCGTACCGCGAAAACCCCGCGCTCGACAACCTGATGCTCGCACCGTTCTTCAAGGAAGTCCTCAACACCTCGCAGCAAAACTGGCGCGAAGTGGTCTCGATGGCCACCCTCGCCGGCATCCCGGTGCCCGCGTTCAGCGCCTCGCTCGGTTACTACGATAGTTATCGTAGTTCCGTGCTGCCAGCCAACCTGCTGCAGGCCCAGCGCGATTTCTTCGGCGCCCACACCTACGAGCGCACCGACAAGCCGCGCGGCGAGATGTTTCACACCGATTGGCCCGAGGTCATCGGTTGATGCCTCATCGCAGGACCGCAAGGCCCCCACGCGCCCGACCGCCCTTGCAGGCGGCCCCGCTGACCCCCATTTCGGCTCGTTTTTTTTCGCAAACCCTTGCCATGCGGCGGGTGGTGGTTTACTTCCGCCGCCCTATGGCAACCTATCGCGTGCTGGTTTCGGACCCGATCTCGGAAAAGGGCGTGGACGCCCTTCGCAACGCCCCGGGAATTTCCGTCGACGTCAACACCGGCCTCAAGCCGGAGGAGCTTCTCAAGATCATCGGCGACTACCATGGCCTCGTAGTCCGCTCGCAAACGAAGGTAACCCCGGAAGTTTTCGCCGCCGCCACCAACCTCAAGGTCATCGGCCGCGCCGGTGTGGGTGTCGACAACATCGACCGCGCCGCTGCCACCGATCACGGTGTGGTGGTGATGAACACGCCCAGCGGCAACACGATTTCCACCGCCGAGCACGCGTTCACATTGATGCTCTCGCTGGCCCGCAACATCCCGCAGGCGCACGCCTCAATCATCGCCGGCAAGTGGGATCGCAAGTCCTTCGAAGGCGTCGAACTCAACGGCAAGCGCCTCGCCATTCTCGGCATGGGCCGCATCGGTACTGAGTTCGCCAAACGCGCCCAGGCCTTCGGCATGACCGTTGCCGCCTACGACCCCTTCCTCACCGCCGCCCGCGCGCAATCGCTCAAGGTCGATCTCGCGCAGAGCGCCGAAGAGGCCCTCAGCGGCGCGGATGTCGTCACCCTCCACATCCCGCTCACGCCGGAAACGAAACACATTCTCAACGGGCAAAGCCTCGCCCGCATGAACCGCGGCGCACTGGTCATCAACTGCGCCCGCGGTGGCCTCGTCGATGAAGCAGCCGCAAAAGCTCACCTCGACTCAGGCCACCTTGCCGGCATCGCGCTCGATGTCTTCGAAGTCGAGCCCCCACCCGCCGACTTCGCCCTGCTCGGTGCGAAAAAATGCGTCTTCACCCCGCACCTCGGTGCATCGACCGCTGAGGCGCAGGAAAATGTCGGCATCGAAGTCGCCCACCAAGTGAAAGACTTCCTCGTCACTGGAGAAATCCGCAACGCGGTCAACATGCCCAACCTCGATAGCCGCACGCTCGAAAGCGTCGGGCCTTACCTCGACCTCGCCAACTCGCTCGGCAGACTCGTTTCCAAAATCGCCCCTGCCCAGTGCGACTCGATCCGCGTTTCCTATCTCGGTGCCGTCTCGGAACTCGACACCGAGCTGATCACGCGCATGGCACTCACCGGTTACCTGTCCACCGCGCACAACGACGCACAGGTCAACCTCGTCAACGCACCCGCCGTCGCCAAAGCCCTCGGCCTGCAAATCACAGAGTCGACCGTCGCGCTTGCCACCAACTGCACCGAGTTGATCGAAGTCTCGGCCATCAAGGGCAACGAAGTCTGCACCGTCGCAGGCACCTTCTACGGCAAGTCCGCCCGCATCGTTCACATCTCCGGCCACAATGTGGAAACCAACCCGAAAGGCCGATTCCTCTTCGTGGAAAATGACGACCGCCCCGGCATCGTCGGCCTGATCGGTACGAGCCTTGGCAACGCCTCGGTCAACATCGCCAACATGGCCCTCAGCCGCTCGACCGAAACCGGCCGCGCGGTCACCGTCATAGAAGTCGACACCGAACCACCGACCACCCTGCTCGAGACCCTGCGCGCCACCCCCGGCATCATCCGAGTGCTCAGCTTCGAACTGTAAAAATCCGCCGTCCCGCAACGGGAAATTTTGCCAAAGATTCCCGTTGCAAGCCCCCCTCAGATCCCCTAAACTCACCCCGCATGAAAATACTCTCATTCATCGCCGCCGCGCTTGCCGCGCTTACCGTTTTTGTCAGCGCCGACATCCACGCCCCACCAGGATCGACCTACACTTCGACCCGCAAGCTCGGCCGTGCCCTCAGTAACATCCTCTACGGCTTCATGGAAATCCCCGAGCAGATCGTTCGCAAGAACGAGGCTTACGGACGCAAAGCCGGCTACACCTACGGCGCTGTCGATGGCTCTCATCGCGCACTCCGCCGCCTTGGATATGGCTTCTACGAACTCTTCACCTTCACTTGCCCGACCTATCGCGGCACCTTCAAGCCCCCTTACGAGCGCTGCGGCGAAGACAACCGCATCGAAATGAATGTGCACGATGGCCTCTCGGAATTCCCCCCCGAGCTCGGCTTCGAAACCTACTTCGACCACTCCAGGACCCAGAAGTACTGATTCTGTCGAACTCAAGTCTTCCAAGACCAGCACTTGGATAGTACCCGTTTGACAATCAGGATCCCGTTAGCAAAAGCGTTGTTGCCGATGAAATCGTAGGCATCAGCCATAAAATGAGCGTGTTTCGTGCCATCTATCAGGATCGCGAAACTTCGGTCGTTTCCTGCTATCTAACCAATCCTCCCATCAAAGTGGCCCCGCCCGGCCTATCCGCTTTGCTCTAAAACTCAAACTGGGACATCGAAAAGGTTTTGATGTTTTCAAGGAAAACAAAGCCTAGGCCAGCAGCACCACGGTCAAGACCAACCAAGCCCATTTGCTCTGGCTAACCCGCAACCTCATGATTCACTTCGAAGAGGGAATTGGCATGAGCAGCGGCGTGCGCAATGCAGCCGAATTCAAACGCAAATCCAAGCTCACTGCCAAACGCAAATAGCAGCCCAAAAACCCGCTCATATGTAAGGGACCGTCTTTATTATATGAATTATGAAGAACCTGCAATGGCCTTTGCACTGCATCCCAAAAATCAAAAACGCGGGGCGCTTTCCCATGCCCGCATCCAATTCGGGGCGGGAGTATCTGCATGACCTGGTCGCAGTGCACCAGCATCTCTACTCCGGCACCATTCTCATCGGTAAGAAAGTTTTTCGTTTTCGCCCTGGAGATCTGACCATCAGTCCGCCTAGGGTGATCACGGTTTATGATCTTCCAAAGGATGGATTTCATTGGTGCATCCACTTTGAAGCCGCCGCACCGATAGCAGACGCCCTTGGATTCCGCCTTCCCTATCATCTGTCGGGCAGCAGGCGCGGCTATTTCGAGGATCGTTTTCGGGCTATCTCGGAGACTCTTCGTCCGAGGAAAGGGCGACGTTCGGAAACGAAGCTCGCGGCAGCCAATGCCGGTGCGCAGCTCCAGCAGTTACTGCTATTGATGGCCCAACAGCCACTCCATGAAGAAAAAAAGGGCCGGACAAACCGCCGCTCAGACCATGCACTGGATGGGGTCCGCTTGAAACTGGAGCTTGAGTTCCAGCAGTCGCTTGATGTCGCTGCGCTCGCCGCCGACAGCGGTCTGAGCCGAAACTTCTTCGCCGCCCGATTTCGCGAACGCTTCGGCATGACCGTCGACGGATACTTGCTTCACCTGCGAATGGAAATGGCGAAAAACCTCCTCCTTTCGACCGATCGCCCCATCAAGGAAATCGCCTATGAGTGCGGCATTCCGGATTCCAATTATTTCAACAAGCAGTTTCGGAGGGTAACAGGCACAAACCCTTCTCTCTATCGCATCGGCGGGTGAAAGTAGTGAATTTCTACCAGTGATTGAAGGCTTACTACCAGTAGGGTTTCTGGTCGGCACGATGCAGCCGAGTAAGGTGATCTCCGATGAACGAAAAAATCAAAATCAACTGGTATCGCACGCCCGTGGACAAGCCGGTGATGAGCGATCTCATGCGCAAGAGCGACGCCCGTGCGTTCGCCCAGGTCATCCCGCAGCTCGCACTCTTTGCCGTGACCGGCACGCTGGCATTTCTCGCATACCGGAATATCAACGACACGAACTGGACTTGGGCGATACCGCTCCTGCTCCTAGCCCTCTTTGCCCATGGCACCTGCGCCTGTTTCTTCGGCGGCACCGCCTGCCATGAACTCTGTCACAAGACGCCTTTCAAAACAGCTTTTTGGAATGAATTCTTCCTCAAGGTGTATGCCTTCATGAGTTGGTTCGACCCGGTTGCCTACAGGGTCAGCCATGTCAAACACCACCAGGTCACTGTTCATCACGACCATGACGGAGAGGTCGAGTTGCCGCAGGGCCTAGACTGGCATGGGGTGAAGTTCGTCCTTTGGCAGTTGTCACCCGTCGTCCACCCGATGGCGCCGTACAATCTTGTGAGGAAATGGATCAAGATCGCCCGCGGTGACCTCTCGGAGGGAAGTTTGTCATTCACTCCGGAATGGACCGCAAAAATCCTGCCGGAGGAAAACCTCAAGCTCCGCGAGGAACACCGAAACTGGGCCCGCAAACTACTGATCGGCCACCTGCTCCTGGCGATCCTCTTCGTGGCCACCGGCAACTGGATCCTGCTCCTGATCGTCACCTTCGGATGCCAGTATTGCACCTGGCTCGGACTGCTCTGCGGCGCGCCCCAGCATGCCGGCATGACGCCGGATGTGCCTGACTTCCGGCTCTGCTGCCGCACGTTCACCTGCAGTTGGTTCCCGGCCTTCCTCTACTGGAACATGCAGTATCATGTGGAGCACCACATGTTCCCAGCGGTGCCCTTTTACAACCTGCCCCGCCTGCGCAAGGCGATCGAGCATGATCTCCCGCCCGCGCCCCACGGACTGCTGGCCACATGGAGGGAGTTGATCCCGATCCTGAAACGGCAACGGAGAGAACCAGGGTATTTCTTCGCACCGCCGCTCCCAGGTGAAACATCAATCGGGACCTTTGTCGGTGACGACACGCTCCGGGCGGAAGCCGCTCAATAAATCCAATCAATCCACAATACCAATACCCGTTAGCAATTAGACTTTACTTCAGAGCGCCAGCGTTTGCTCGATCCCGCATCCAGCCATGGATAAGTGAGCGGACTTTTTCTGGATCAGTCCATTCCCGCGCGACAGCGATGAGGTGATCTTCCAATTGGCGCAAATTGTCATAGAGCCGATTGGCAGTTGGCGCTTTGAGCAGACGCCCAAAGCCTTCCACCGGATTGAGTTCCGGACAGTAGGGCGGCAGCGGCAACAATCGAATATTGGAGGGCAAGCCCTCATCGTCCTTTGGAAGATGAAAGCCGGCCTGGTCCTGGATGACGACATGCAGGGAGTTCGGATCACTTTCAGCAATCTGGCGCAGGAATAGCGCATGAATGTCTTGGTTGATCGCCGGGGTGAAAAGCAGATGCGAGTCGTTGGCCTGACGGAATGCACCAGCTTCCAATTTGGCAACAAACTCTACAGCCACCGCGCCGTGAACCGCAGGCTTGCGTGCTCCCGCCCAGCTGCGTTTGAGCAACGCGTCCCCCCCCTCGGATACGACCTTGTCGCGATAGGTAAAAACCGTTTGGCGACAAACGCCAGCAATCTTCATGATTTGCGCAACGGTGTGTTCATGTTGACCGATGAGCCGCCCTACCAGCAAACGCTTGCGCGCCCAGTCGGGCTGCGGGCTTGTCCAGTGTTCTTCGATCTCTAACAAAACTGCAAGAGATGCTCTGTTGAGCGCTTACAATTTACCTTCAGAGGGGGTGGGATGAAAAACCCTCCGGAGCGAAGCGGAGGCAAAAAGGGGTTCTTCGTAAAACTTTATGGAAAATGGCAGATCTTGATCGAAAAGTGCATGGGATGTATTTCCGTAGATGGATTTCACCGCACACCACTACGCCCAACTGCTAGGCCTTCAATCCCCATGGAAAGTTACGAGTGTTGATCTCATATAAAGGGACAGTCCTTTTATACGAATTTCTCTTGCCATCTGCTTTTGGCCCGTTATCCTCTCCTCCATGCGACAAGCACGCTGGCTGGCGGAGTGGCGGAATTCGGAGTCCAAACCGGTCTTCTACCACTGCATTTCACGCATCGTCGACCGACGCTTCGTGCTCGGGGCCCGGGAAAAGGAGAAATTCCGCACCCTGATGCGCATGTACGAGAAATTCTCTGGTTGCCGGGTCACCTCTTACTGCCTGATGGACAACCACTTCCATCTCCTGCTCGAGGTCCCGCCGATGCCGAAAAACGGTCTGTCCGATGCCGGTCTGTCCAACACCGGCCTTACCGACGCCGAACTCCTCCAGCGCCTCTCCGCCCTCTACAACGAAGCCTTCGTCGCGACCGTCGCCAAGGAGCTCGCCGATGCACGCAAGCTCGTGAAAGACGGTCTCGCGGATGAATC
>JBIKIR010000045.1:0-18375 GCA_044361475.1 Luteolibacter sp.
CATCGACGCCGACCTCAATCACCGATGTCGCCACCAAAACCCCAATCCGCCCATCGCGAAAATCTTGCATCACCCGCTCTTTTTCATCCGGCTTCAACTTGCCATGGATCAAGCCAACCTCGTGCCCAGATAAGCGCTTCTTCCATTTGCCATGCGCCTCCACCGCCGACTCGACCTTGAGCCCCTCGCTTTCCTCCACCAAAGAATACACCAGATATGCCTGACGCCCCTCTGCGAGCTTGCCCTTCACAAATGCGGTGACATCCGACTGCTTGGCGCAAACGCGAACCGCAGTGACCACCTCTCCGCGCCCGGGCGGTTTTTCATCCAAAACAGAAACATCAAGATCGCCATACAAGGTCATCGTCAGCGTGCGCGGAATCGGCGTCGCGGTCATCACCAACACATCCGGCGTTGTGCCCCTGCCGATCAATGCCGCGCGTTGACCCACCCCGAACTTGTGCTGCTCGTCGATCACCACCAATCCGAGATCCTCAAAATTTCCACCGCCATGGATCAAGGCATGCGTGCCAATGATCATCTGCGAATGCGTCCCATCATCTTCATGGGTTCGCTCATCACGCGATGCGGTGCGCAAGGCGATGCGAATCCCCAAAGGCTCAAGCCACTTGCGAAATGTCAAAAAGTGCTGCTCCGCAAGGATCTGCGTTGGTGCCATCAGCGCGGCCTGCGAGCCGGAGTCGACCGCCATCAGCATCGCTGCCATCGCGACAAAAGTTTTTCCAGAGCCCACATCCCCTTGCATCAAGCGCGCCATCGGACGCGGGTCACGCATGTCCTCAATGATCTCACGAATCGACCTCTTCTGCGCCCCTGTCAGATCAAAGGGCAGACTCGCGTAAAATTTCTTCAACAAGGTTGTTTTGCGTCCATGAGTGCGGCCCTCGAGGCGACGATGATTCTTGCGCCGCCATAGCACATTGAGCTGCACGGCAAAAAATTCCTCCAGCGCAAACCTGCGACTCGCCGACTTCGCGATTTCAAACGATTCGGGAAAATGCACCGCACGCAGATCATCAGCCCGCACAATCCCGCTGCCGACATCGATACCGGTATCCAAGCTGGCCGGATCCACCTGGCCTAGCAACTCGTGCATGACCTCGCGCAAGCGCCGCTGCGCAATGCCGGAAATGTTCCGATAAACCGGCACGATCCGGTCGAGATGAATGGATCCACCTTCAAGATCATCCTCACGCAAAATTTCGAACTCAGGATGATCGATGAAAAAACGCCCGTCGATTTCCTTCAATTTTCCATGCGCGACCACTTGCTGACCCGCCGCAAGGACCTTGTTCATGAACGGCATGTTGTACCAACGGCAGGTGACACGCGCGGAACCAAAGAGACCGCCATTCAAATCAACCAACACCGCCTCGAAAAGTCCTTTGCCCTGACCAAACCGCCGCTGCGTGGTATCAACGACCTCAGCACGAAAACAAATCGGACCAAGACTGGCCGAGTTCACCGGAAACCCCAAGTGACGACGGTCCTCGTGACGCTTGGGGAAATGATCCAGCAAATCCGCAACGGTCGAGTATCCGGCCGACCGCAAAGACTCAAGCTCACGGCTCATCAACAGGCCGACATGGGCCAAATCATCTGGGGCGGATATCACGGCATCAATAACAGGAATGCTTTCTATCAAGCCTCCCCGATCGCCGCAAGCTTCCTCAGGTAACTGAAACTGTAGATCCCGGAAGAATGACCATCCGCCCAGAACAACTGCAGCGCATACCCCCCCACCTGCTCAAAGCGCAACAACTCAAATGCGCGCGGCCCGTGCTCCACCAAAGGCCTCACCACCCGTCCCAAGGCATCCGGCTCACCCTGGCATGCCGCACACGGGCAGGCACGCCGCAGCATCGCCAAAGGCAAATACGCTTCGGATGAATCACCAAAGACGCAGGCAAACTCGTCCCCGATGATGGCCACATGTTGTAAAGTTTCTGTCATGATCTTTGGGTTCTCAACCAAGCTCGCCTTCCACCCTCTGACTTCGGTGACCAAAGATCAAGGATCCAACCCGCACATGGGTCGCACCCTCCTCGATCGCCACTTCGTAATCACCGCTCATTCCCATGCTCAACTGGGGAAATTGACGACCCGAAATCGCCTCAAGCTCATCGCGCAACTCGCGCAATGAAACAAACCACCGCCGCGCCGACTCCGCATCAGGCACTGCCGGCGGAATGCACATCAGCCCGTGAATCCGCAGATGCTCCAACGCACACAGTTTTCCAATCTCCTGCCGCAACACCGCCGGCTCAAATCCACCCTTGCTCGCCTCGCCGCCAACATTGACCTGCAGGAAAACCTCCGCCGCATGGCCCAACTCGCACGCGATGCCATTCACATACTCCGCCAAACGCAGCGAATCGATGGCATGGATGACACCAAACTTCTGCAAAATTTTCCGCACCTTGTTGCGCTGGACACCACCGATGAAATGCCAGCACAAAGAAGATGGAAGCTCATCGATCTTCAGCTCAGCCTCTTGCAAGCGGCTCTCGCCGAAAACCTGCTGACCCGCCTTCACCGCCTCGGCAATGTCGCTCACGGGAAAGGTTTTCGACACAGCCACCAACTCGACATCACCTGGCTCACGCCCGGCACGGCGGCAGGCGACTTCCATCCGCCGCCTTACTTCCGCCAAATTCGTCGCAATGCCCTCCATCAACACAGGTAAAAAATGCGAACTCACTCGAACACGCCCGCCACACGCGCGCTTTCCGAAAGCTCCACCAAATCGCGCAGCACCGAAATCGACTCACGCTTGATCGGATCCAGCCCAGTCGGCCACTTCGGCGAGTCATCGAGATCCTCCGTCTCGTCCTTGGCCCTGCGCATGAATGAAGCACTTTCTTCCGATGGATCGTAGGACTTGAGCTTGTTACCTTCCTTGATGTCATCGAGAGTAAGCTTGTAGAACTTGAAGCCTTGTTTGTCCTCTTGCGCAACCTTCGCGAAGCGCTCACGGCGCTCGGCATTTCGTTCCTTCTGGCGCGCGTCCGACTCGGCGAGCTCCTTCTCACGCTCGGCCTTGTTGAGTGAAAGCGTGTTGGCCTTGATCCGCTCGCTCGTCCTGCGAACATCATCGCGCACATACTCGAAATCCCTGCAAGCATTCAGACGCTTGGCGCTCAGCTCCTTGAGCTTGGGAATGAAAAGCCTCTCGGCATCAAGCGGTTTAAAACCATCCGCACGGCGAATGAGATCATGCTCCAATGAATGCTCCAGGAAGGATTCGCCAATCTCGAGTCCGTCCATGATGCTTGGAATCACGACATCCGATGACACTCCATCCATCTGCGTCGATGAACCTGATGGACGATAAAACTTCTGAATCGTGACCTTGAGGAATCCGGAACCATTGCGGTTTGAAAAAAGTGGCAGCATGCGACCGATGTCCATCGGTTGCTGCACGGTGCCCTTGCCAAAGGTCGAGGCCTCACCCACCACCACGGCACGGTTGAAGTCCTGCAAGGCACCCGCAAGAATTTCGCTCGCGGAGGCACTGCTACGATCCGTCAGCACCACCATCGGCCCGGTGTAGATCGGCTTGCCGTTCTCGGAATTCTTCACCTGCACGCGGCCAAGGGTGTCCTTGACCTGCACCACCGGGCCCTGCTCCATGAAAAATCCCGTCATGCGGCGGACCTCATCGAGCGAACCACCTCCATTGTTGCGAAGATCAAGAATCAGTCCGTCAATTTTTTCATCCATCAAACGATTGAGGATTTTTTCAACATCATCGGCGCAGCTTACTTCGCCATTGTCGAAATCCGCGTAAAACGAAGGGAGCGTGATGATACCCAATCTTTTCGACTGGTTTTTCTCGTTCTTAATTTCGATTAGCTCTCCGCTCGCTTGCTCGTCCTTCATCTCGACCTTGCCACGTTTGATCACCACCATGCGCGTCACTCCCGGTGGGCCTGCCGCAGGTTCGACTTTGAGCGCCACCGAGGTTCCCTCTTTGCCGCGGATCAGATCCACCACCTTGTCGATCTTCATGAACATGATATCAACCATGTCCGCCGGCTTGTCGGTGTTGAGCGCGTTCACGCCCACCACCCGATCGTTGAGCTTGAGGCTGGCCTCGCGATCAGCGGGGCCACCGACCACGATGCCCATGATCTTGGTGGCACCATCTTCCTCGGCCTGAAGCAAAGCACCAATGCCGACGAGCTCGTTCTTCATGCTGTCCTTGAAGCGGCTCATTTCACGAGCGCTCATGTAGTCGGTGTGCGGGTCGTAAGCTCTCGCCACGGCGCTGAGGAAATAATTGGCGACCTCCTCGTCATCCACATCCTCGACGCTGGAGAGGAAGCGTTTGTAACGAAGCGAAACTTTTTCCTTCGGGCTGCGATCATCACTGCCGGGATCTACCTTGCCCTGCTCCTTGGCCATCTTCGCCAACATTTCACGACGCAGGACCTCGCCCAAAACCGCCTCCTTGATCTGCAGGCGCCACAACTCTGCCGCCTCCTTTTCATTCTTCGGCCATGCCGCATCCTTGCGGCTCATCATGACCTTGTCCTCGGAAGTGAAATCAAAATCATTCCCATTCAACAATTTCCCGGTCTGCTCGACTCGCGCGCGAACCCGCTGCTTGAAGATCTCATAAATCGTGGTCGCTGCCTCCATGCTCTTGCCTTGCAAAATCAAGCTGTGCATCTGGCTTCCGTAGGCCTCGTCGAAACGATCCACATCCTCCTGCGTGAAATACAGCCGCTGGAAATCCAGATCCTTCAAATAGTCGTCAAGAAAACGCCGGCTCAGAGCCTCGTCGAATGGCAGCCTCGCGAAATGGCTGTTTTGCAGCATGATCGACATCTGGCGTCCAACTTCGTTGAAGTCCGCCTGCTGAGCATTGAGAGGAGAAAACGACGCCAGCGCCGCTGCCGCCAGAAGTGTATTGCGAAGCCAATGAAATGTCATGCGATTCGGGGGAATGAAAGGTGCCGGATGGCGGGTTTCAACTTGCCACCGCTTTTGCGCTTGTCGATTTCCAAAACGACATTTGCATCATCGCGGACCTTTTTTTTCGAGCAACCAGCGCTGAAAATGAGCGTCCTTGGCCCGCTGCTCCAAGGCCTTCTGCCCCTCCGGATCCGCGCCGAGCAGGAGTTGTTCCGCATCCGCTGGCCGGCGCCCCAGCTCAACCCGCATTTCCTGAAGCCCCCCATCACGTAAAACGCTGAGCCGCACCCGTGTACCGGGCTTGTGCTTGCGAATTTGCTCACTGAATGGCTTCGAGGCCTCCTGCTCCCATGTTTGATCACCCAACCCGACAATCGCGTCCCCAGCCTTCAACCCGCTCTTCGCGGCAGCCGAATCCGCCACCACCTCGATCACCACAACCGCCCAACGATCGGGCTGATTTCCCGGCATCCGAACCATCCGATCATTCATGCGCACACCAAGATAACCATCGCCTTCCTTGGCAAAATCATCCGCCGCAAGTTGACGCAACACCTGCATGCAGCGCTCCCGCACTTCCGGACTAGAACTGCCGCCTTCCGTTGAATATCGCAGCAATTCCGCTAACGCCGCCTTGGGGTTCTTTCTCACCCAAGACAAAAGATCCGATTGCGCGGACTCACGCTCCTTGAAGTCCTCCGACTCCATGGCTTTCAAAATAACTTTCGGGACCACCTCCGCCGGAAGCGCCGTCGTCGACATCACGACCACCAACAAGAATTTGAAAAAAGACATCTTAAGGGGACTGTTTCAATCACTTGAAAAATCACCATTCATGCCTCAAACTCACCTCATCGACACCCGTCTTTCGAGGGCATCGGGCGATCGCCCCGCATCAGCGGCCAAAGGCATTTTTCTGTGGTACCTCGATGGTGTCGTCGGACTCGAGCAGGATGTTCATGGCCTCACCCTTGGTCAGGTCATATTCGGTCTGCTTGCCGGCACGATAAAGCTTCACTCGGTGCATGCTGCCAAACTCCGTCGGGCCACCGGCATTCTGAATGGCCTGATACAAGGTCAGCCCCCGGTTGTATGGCACCGGCCCGGTCTTACGCACTTGGCCACCAATGGTCACCACTTTTTCCTCAATGCTCTTGGCGCTGGAATCGATCACCTGAAAGGTCGGACTGGTATAAATTTCCGCCGAACGGAAGCGACCCTCGAGAGCCATTGCCAATTGCTCGGCGCGCAATCCTGCAGCCCTCACCTGACCGATGAAGGGAACGTTGATCATACCCGACTCGGAGACCGGATAAATCGCATCGATTCGGCCCTTTTCCTCACTCGGAACGCCACTTACCGAAATCTGAATCGCCCGCCCCGCCTGGATCTGCCCGAAGGCACCGGTGGCAAGACAGATCAGAGCGATAAACAAAGAAGCGATGAATTTAAGTCTCATGGACGAATAGAATTAGTAGTTAGTAAAGATCCGACTCGGACTTGCTATCATTAGCGACCGTGGCTCTCGGATTTGTCTTTGTGTCCGTTGATGTGGCAGTCGCCGTAACCGAGGACGCGGACATCACGGGCGGGCCTTGCGACTCAGACGGTGCGTAGTAGGTGTAGTAGCTTGTGTAGTACTGGTACTGACTGTCGCTGCGGATATCCACATTGTTGAGAACAACGCCGAGAATGTTGCCGCCGACATTCTCGATCGACTGCTTGACCCGAAGAAGCATGTTTCTCGGCAGCTTGCGGTGCTGGACAACGATGATTGAGAGGTCGACCTCACTGGCGATCACCGACGCGTCGCTCACGCCGAGAATTGGCGGGCTGTCGACAAAGATCAGGTCGAAGCGCTGTTTCACATCCTGGATGAGCTCGGACATGCGGCGCGAGTTCAGGATGCCTGACGCATCGGTCGGCAGAATACCGGATGGCATGAAGTAGAGGTTGTCGACCGGAGTCTGCAAAATCACATCCTCAAGCATCAGATCCGTGGTGAGGAAATTGGTAAGACCCACCGAGTTGTTGATACCGAAAAAGGTGTGCAAACGCGGGCGACGAAGGTCGGCGTCGATCATGAGCGTGGTGTAGCCGCCCTGCGCGCAGATGTAGGAAAGGTTCATCAGGGTCGTCGATTTGCCCTCTCCAGCGCCGCCAGAGACTACGGTGATCACATTGTCCTCAGGGTTCTTGCGGTTGAACTCGATATTGGTTCTGAGAATACGGTAAGCCTCAGCATCGGGACTCGAACCCCTTTGCTTGTGAAGCAGCGATATATCCTTGGGAATAACCGCAAGAACAGGCACCTGAAGGTATTTTTCCACGTCCTCAAGAGACTTAATCGATGTGTCCAAATACTCGAGAAAGAATGCAATACCAACGCCGAAGATGAGTCCAACCACAGCTCCCAGCACAAGATTCAAAGTTACATTCGGGCTTACCGGACTCTCCGAAATAACCGGAGTATCATGCACCAACACGCTCTCTGGGGGCATCTTGCTCGAAATAGTCTCCCCCATCTGCTTAAGACGCATCGTCTGCAACAGCTCTTGGTCTGTTTCGAAATCACGCTTGGCATCGACGTAGTCCTGCGCGTCAAGCCCCCTCTTGATGGCCTCCTCGCGCGATTCATCCTTCATGGCCTCAACACTCTTGAGACGATCTGCCGACAGATCGAGCTGCGCCGTGAGAGTCGCACGAAGATTGACCACTCCCTCATCAAGCTGACGCTTCATGTTCTGGATCTGGTCGACCGCAGCCATGACGGTCGGGTGCTTGGCACCAAGACCATTGATGCGAAAACCGTCCAGCTGGCGTTTGCCCTCAAGGTATTGAGGATAAAGATTACGAATGATGTTATCCGGCAAATCAAGACCAGCCGCATACACCATCAATTGGTCGCTATCATACTTCAGAAGGCTGTTAATCTGGCTCTCAAGCTTGCGTTTCTCCTGCTCAAGTTCGTTGTAAGCCTCGAGCGCCGTCCTCGCACCTTGGTCCTCGTCCACACCGGTTTGACCGTAGAATGAGTCAGTTCCCTTGTAGATAATGCCTTTCGTGCGGACGATCGTGGCGAGCACCTTGCGGCGCTCCTCGACTCTGTCTTCCTGATTTCTCACAGCTTTGTTGAGTTCCAACAATGCGTTCTCGGAATCCCGTCTCTCCATCTCCGACCGGTACTGCCTGTATGAGCGGGCAACCTCTTCGGCGATGTCCCTGGCATCCACCTTGTTAGTGTGACGCACACGGATCGAAATTAGGTCGGTTCCGCGGATGTTCTGAGTATCGACGATGCCCTTGAGAATCTGCAGTACAGTTTCCTTGTCCATGCTCCAGCGGTTCACCAACTCGAGGTTTTGAACGACCTTTTCCAGAGAATTCCGGCTCTTGATTTTCTCAAACTCGGTGCCGAAGAACTGCGGCGTCGTCCGTGCGGCACCCGAAAGCTCGTTGAGATCCGAGCCAAGTGGCGAAAGTCCTGCCGCGCGCGGCTTGACCTCAATGGTCGCCTCGCTCTCATACTTTTTGGGCATCACATAGGTAATGACCGCCGCTGTCATGAATACCAACAGTAGGGAGAGAAGAATGACGCCGTAGCGGTTTTTGATAACCTGCCAATAGTCCACCGCGTGGAGCATGGCTTCATTCTGTTGTACGGATGTCGTGTTCATGTACTAGAGTTTCACGGTTTCGTGACTTTTCAAAGGAAATGAAAACTCCCGCAACGGATCCATTGCGGGAGCTTACTGACTAAAAATCAGATTTCAAACGGGATGTTCGAATACTTTAATTTGCATTCGGAACGGATCAGAACTCAGCCGACAAGCCGAGCGAGATGCGGTTGCGAACATATTCACGCTCATCACTGATATCTGTGAAGGTCTGGGTGTAGGTGTAGTAGAAATTAGCGAAGAGGTAATCAGTCAATTTGTAGGACAGCCCGATATAGCCATTGAGATTGGTTTCATACTTGTCCGGACCGTAATTGTTGGAATTTTTCACATTACGACCCTCCATGTAGTTCGAGAAAATGAAGTCGCCACCGGCCAAAAGCGAAAGATCCTCGGAAACGGTGTATTTGCCATTGGCACCAAGCCGCAGCGCGCGCAGATCTTCGTAATCGAATGAATCGTTTCCGGTAGTGATTACGGTGCTGTTGACTTCGGCGCTGTAGCGGGTATAGGCACCAAGTCTGAATTGCTGGTTGACCTGAGACTGAAGAGCGATCTCAAGGTAGGGACTCAGACCACCGTCGCCTTCATCCACATCACGAAGCTGGGCACCGGTTTTGAATATACCGATGGTGTTGGGCGTAAATCGATGGTCGACACCGATGATGAAATATTGGTCAGTGGAGCCAGACGCATTGCCCGATCCATCGGTCTGGGAAAAACGGTACTCGGGAGTGAGCACCGACTGAGGAGAAAGCTGATAGCGAAACTGCTCATACCCTTCAATGGTGGTCCGGTCGCTGTCGTTTTCTGCATCCGTATCTGCGCGGAGTCCTGAGAAGCGGAATCCCGTGTAAGTACCGAACCTTTCAGTCCAACGGAAACCGACCGAATTATCGGTCATCCAAGTGAGGTTTTCGCTGCCGGTTCGGCCGGAGGCAATGCCGTAGGAATAATCCGGCTCAAGCTCGTTGGCCACATAGTTGCGGCTCATGAGCCTGAGGCGCTCACTAAAGCGGTGGGTAACCGACGCATTGATACGCGATTGACTGTAAGTGTCTTCAAGCAGGGACTCCGGCGCGTCGAAATAATAAATTAGGCCAAGTTTGCCGTACACATCCCATGTGGTCTGGGGCGTGGTGCTGGTAAAACTTACCCCTAGGTTGGGCATGACGGCAATCGACGAATCCGAATCCGTGGAAGAACCCGCCCCGACGTTGTCATCAAAGATGGAGTTGGCACCCAGTGACCACTTGATGGGAAGTGATTCCTGGGCTTCGGTGCCGGTGTAATACAAACCTTCGGTTGCAAATGCGGGGCCTGTGCACACGGCGAAGAAGAGAATTGGAAAATTAGCTTTCATGGGTAGTAGGGGGGGATAATGACTGAGCATAATCAATCCGGATCATTTAGGATTGGTCTTCGTAGTGGGGTCCAAAATTACCGGCACAATCAGAGAACCACCACCACCACCGCCCGAGAAGCCGCCATCACCTTGGCCGCCGCCACCAAATCCACCGTCACCACTGGCACCACCTTGCTCACTGTCCTGAGCATTGTTGTTGCCCAGTGGCACATTGCCATCCGCGCTCTCTCCAGGGAAAAGTATCGGGTTGGGGGTGGTGCTCGACTGCGCATTGGCAGCAGCGGCTTGAATCATCGCCGTCGACCCGGCTGGCGCTGCCGCCTCTGCAGCTTGGGTAATGAGAGCAGTCGCTTGGGGAGCGGCGGACACGGCAGCCTCAACAATCGCCGCCGTTGCTTGTGGCGCAGCCGTCACCGCTGCCTCAGTGATCACAGCCGCTGATTGGGGAGCTGCGGTAACAGCCGCGCTGACGATTGCTGCAGCCGCTTGCGGTGCAGCCGTCACTGCGGCTTGAGTAATCACAGCCGCCGCTTGCGGCGCAGCCGTCACAGCCGCCTCGACAATCGCCGCAGCCGCCGTTGGCGCAGCCGTCACCGCCGCTTCGGTAATCGCTGCCGCTGCCGTTGGCGCAGCCGTAACCGCTGCTTGAGTGATCGCCGCCGCTGCCGCTGGTGCCGCCGCAACCGCGGCTTGGGTAACCGCTGCTGCCGCTTGTGGCACCTCCCTCACCGCGGCCTCGACGACGGTGGCAATGAAAGAAACATCCCCACCAAACAAACCGTTCTGCGAAATCGCTTGAATGGCAGCAGTGACAATTTCAGCCGCTGCGCTGGGATTTGCTTTTACCGCATCGGCAACCGCTTTGGCAATCGACTCCTTGGTCGCACCTCTGGCGGCAATGGCCGACTTGACGCTAACGGTCGCCTGATCGATATTAGCCGTCTGCGCAGCTGCAGGTGTGTGCATGGTGCCAATCGCCATAAGCAAGGCAAGTACACGAATATTTTTCATGACAACAGTGGCTGGGTTATGAGGTTGAGAATCTTTAATGTGAAGCATGGAGCGGGCAGCGGGAATCGAACCCGCATGTCTAACTTGGAAGGATAGCGCTTTACCACTAAGCTATGCCCGCTTGATGTAACTACCATCGCCAGGAAGTGGCATGGAATCAAGCTTTTTTTACGAATATCTCGATTATTTAAGAAAAATTAATTCATGAGGCATCTGGGAAACTATGGGGAAATTTGTGCCCAGTCCAAAGTGACGAAGCCCGCGTTCCTCACAAACCGGTAGGATGATCACAAAAACTCCACGGTAGACCAAAACGCTCTCCAATTAATTTTGCAACTCGTTGAACACCAAAGGTTTCCGTGGCATAGTGCCCACCGTAAAAGAGATTAACCCCCAGCTCCTCCGCCAGGCAATAGCTCCAATGCGGTCCTTCGCCGGTGATGAAGGCATCGACCCCGGTTTCGGCAATTTTTGCAATTTCGCTGCCGGCCCCGCCCGTGATGATCGCCACCCGCGAAATTTGCTCCGGTCCGGCCGGGCAAAGGTGCACTCGCCCGCCGAGAATACTCTCGAGCTGGGCCCTGAGCTCCTCCCGGCCGCCTTGCCAGCGACCACTGAGGCCGACGCGAAAGCCCTTGATCTCAATGTCCGCCTGCGGGTCGATGACCCCAAGCGCCTCCGCCAGCAGGGCGTTGTTGCCCCACTCGGGGTGCACATCGAGGGGCAAATGACTCGAATAAATCGCCAGCCCCGCCTCCATTGCCACACGCAGTTTGCGGTAAAATGCCCCGGTCACCGGCTGCGTGCCCTGCCAAAACATGCCGTGATGCACAATCAGCAAGCCTGGTCCGCCCGCAGCCACGGCTTCGATCACCGGTAGCGAAGCATCCACCGCCGCCACCACGCGATCGACCCTGCCCTCGTTGGCCAACTGCAAGCCATTCATCGAGCCCGGA
This sequence comes from Luteolibacter sp., assembly GCA_044361475.1. Classification (GTDB taxonomy): domain Bacteria; phylum Verrucomicrobiota; class Verrucomicrobiia; order Verrucomicrobiales; family Akkermansiaceae; genus Luteolibacter. The sequence continues at coordinate 11,952 of JBIKIR010000045.1, forward strand.
TAATCGGCTATCTCCGAAACTCTCAACTCGCGATCGAGAAATTCCACCAACTCATGCAAATTTGCCATGACACTTCAATGCCGCCAATCAACCCGGATGTGGAGAAAATTTAAGCGCAAAAAACATTTCACGCGGCGGCGTATCACTCGCCGAGCACCCGACTCCGAGTCTCACCATCGGCAAACCTCGTACGCAATTCATCGCCGGGCTTAAGCTCATGGGCCGACCTCACCAAGCGCCCTTGCGCATCAAGCGTGATGGAAAATCCACGCTGAAATGCCGACTCCGGGCCGAGCGCACGCAACAGTCCCGCAAGTTGCATCAGGCGCTCACGCTTGAGTTGCATCGCATTCACGCACGCCACATCGAACTGCCTTCGCGTCGCCGCCAATGACTCCAGGCGACGCTCAAGTACCCGCGCGGGATGATGCCCCCGATGCCGCAAACCCAACTCACGCAACTTCACCCGCGAGGCATCCATCGATGACTCAAGCACGCCCATCAGCCTGTCAGCAATGGCATCCAAGCGCATCACCGGCTCACGCAACAAACGCTCGCCATCGCGTTGCAAAGCGCCCCTGCGCAAAGTTTCGAGCTGCCTCTGACCTTGCGAAATTCGATCATTGATCACGCGCTCACCGCGGCGTCGAAGTTGCGTGAGCCTTGCCTTCAAAGTCGCCGCATCCGGCACCACCAACTCGGCCGCAGCACTCGGCGTTGGTGCCCGCAAATCGGCCACAAAATCGGCGATGGTGAAATCAATCTCATGCCCGACCGCCGAAACGACCGGCAGCGGACACGCGGAAATCGCGCGCGCCACGATTTCCTCATTGAAGTTCCAAAGGTCTTCGATCGATCCACCGCCGCGACCGACGATCAAAACCTCGCAGCGCGGCAAACCATAATCATCCGGCCGCCCCATCCGTTCAATCGCCCTCGCGATTTCGACCTCCGCACCTTTTCCCTGCACCCGCACCGGATAAAGCACCGCCTTCACCCACGGCGCGCGACGCGACAAGACATTGAGCATGTCCTGCAAAGCCGCACCCGATTCGGAGGTCACGATGCCAACCACGCGCGGAAAAAACGGCAGCGGTTTTTTGCGTTCCGCATCAAACAATCCTTCCTCCTGCAAACGCCGTTTGAGCTGCTCGAACTTCGCCTGCAAGTCCCCCGCCCCGGCACGCTCAACTTGCTTCACGATCACCTGCAATTGCCCGCGCGCCTCGTAGACGCTCGCCTCAGCAAACACCCTCACCTTCGCGCCATCCACCAAGGCCGCCGAACCCTCGCGTCTCGCCGCGGAAAACATCACGCACTGGATCTGCGCGCCCTCATCCTTGAGCGAAAAATACCAATGCCCGCTGCCCTGCTTCTTGAGATTCGAGACCTCACCCTCGACCCACAGCTCGCCAATCTCGCCCTCGAGAACCAACTTCATCCGCCGCAAAAGTTGCGTCACCGACAAGGCGGCATCCGCGACAGGCTTGGAACGCGAAAACAAATCCACGCCCGAATCTGCCAGCTACTCGGAAAATGATCGAGCCGGAAAATTTCCCGCAAAAAAACAATTTGTCCGCCCGCGCAGATTGCCCGCTTTCCACACGCGAGTTCCGGCGTTAAGAAAACACCCGTGATCCGGTCGCTGCGATTGATGGACTTCAGGTGCTTTGAGTCGCTCGATCTCGAAGCGCCCGAGGCTGGCGCCATTCTCACCGGCGACAACGCCCAAGGGAAAACCTCGATCCTCGAGGCGATCTGCATGCTCGTTCGACTGCAATCCCCACGCAGCCACCGACTCGCCACACTCGCTCGTTTTGGCAAGGACGGCTTCGGCATCGCCGGCAACGCATGGAACGAAGAACGCCAAGTGAAATGGAACCGCAGCGGAATCTCACTCAAACAGGACAACACGCCCTGCGCCAGCCGCTCGGAATACCTGGCACAAGGCGGCCTCATCGTCTGGATGGGCAATGAGGACCTCGAACTCGTCCGCGGCCCCGGCGAGACCCGCCGACGCTATCTCGATTTTATCGGTTCGCAAATCGACCCCGCCTACCGCCGCTCATTGGCCCGCTACCGCCGTGCATTGATGGCCAAAAACCTGCTGCTGCGCGAAGGCCACGGCCGCGAAAAAGAAATCCTCTCCTACGATCAAATCCTCGTCGAACACGGCAGCCAAATCATCAGCGCTCGTGCGCAAATGATTGCACAACTCAACCCCTTCGCCGCCGAAGCACAGGCCGCCATCAGTGGCAAAAACGAATCGCTCACGCTCGATTACATCCCCGCCAGCGGACCCGACCTCCACCAGTCCATCATCGACGCCCGTGAACGCGAACGGCGCACCCGCCAATCGGTGGTCGGCCCCCACCGCGATGACATCTCGCTGCGCATCGACGGCAAACCGGCCGCCGATTTCGCCAGCGAAGGCCAACAACGCACGATCGCGCTCGCCCTCAAACTCGCACAAGGCCGACTGCTCGAAACCGCCGGCAAGTCCACACCGGTTTACCTGCTCGACGACATCTTTGGCGAACTCGATCCCGTCCGCCGCAACGCGCTCATCACCCACATGCCCGCAAACGCCCAAAAGTGGATCACCACCACCCACCTTGATTGGCTGAAATCCACCCAAAGCCTCGGCCCAATCACCCGCTTCACCATCAAGGCCGGCACCTGCTCGCCAAGCCCCGCATAAGGGGAAAGGACGCCCTCGTCCTTTCATCGATCACCCCCTCCAAAAAACACAAAAGCCCGGGAAATTCCCGGGCTTTTGGAGAAACTTTCAACCGATAAAAATCAGCGCGAGTAAAGCTCGACGATGAGCTGCTCGTTGACGACAGGATCGATGTCGGAACGCTCAGGCACTCGCGAAACGGTGACCTCAAGCTTGTCCTTGTCGACATTGAGCCAATCGCTCGAAGGCATCGATTGAGTCAGGTCGGTCATGCGAATGACGAGCTGTTGCGAAGAAGGCTTGGCACCAACCTTGATGACATCGCCCGGCTTGACTTGATAGCTCGCAATGTCGACGCAACGGCCGTTCACGAGGATGTGGCCGTGGTTGACGATTTGGCGGGCTGCCTGACGCGAGTTGCCGAAACCGGCACGGTAGCAAACATTGTCCAGACGGGTTTCAAGCAACTGGAGAAGGATCACACCGGTCACACCGCGACGCCTCGCGGCCTCTTCGTAGTAACCGCGGAACTGCTTCTCGAGCACACCGTATTGGAAGCGGAGCTTTTGCTTTTCGCCAAGTGCGACGGAGTATTCGCTCTTCTTCTTGCGACCAGCGCGCACACCGTGCTGACCGGGCGGAAAGTTGCGACGCTCAAGCGCCTTGGAAGAGCCAAAAAGTGCCACGCCAAACCGGCGGCTGATTTTGGTACGGGGACCTGTGTAACGAGCCATGTTGTGAAATAAGTATGTTGGATATTAAACGCGGCGAGCCTTCTTCGGACGGCAGCCGTTGTGTGGAATCGGAGTCACATCGCGGATGGAAAGAATTTCCAAGCCAAGGCCTTGAACGGCACGAACCGCAGACTCACGACCGGAACCCGGACCCTTGACGCGGACATCGACTTCCTTGAGGCCGTGGCCCATCGCTTGGCGGCAGGCATCTTGCGAAACCACTTGAGCGGCGTAGGCGGTGCTTTTGCGCGAACCCTTAAAGCCCATTTTGCCGGCAGTCGACCAACCGATCGCATTGCCATTCACATCGGTCACGCTGACCAAGGTGTTGTTGAAGGTGGCGGTCACATGGACCACTCCGCGGGAGACATTCTTCGAGCCCTTTGCTTTGTGGATTTTGATCTCTTCTTCACCTCCGCCGATCTCGGCGAAAATGTCGCGCTTGGCTTCCTTCTTCGGAGCCTCGGCAACTGCCTCCGGCGCTGGGGCCGCTGCGGCAGCCTTCACTTCGGCTTCGGTTTCCTGATTGGTTTCTTGGTCAGACATGAATCAATGATTGATAGGATTACTTCTTAACGCCCACGGTCTTCTTCTTGCCCTTGCGGGTGCGGGCATTGGTGCGGGTGCGCTGACCGCGGACGGGCAGGCCACGCTTGTGGCGGATGCCACGATAGCAGTTGATCGAGGTGAGGCGCTTCATCTGGGCCTGACGCTCACGGCGCAGGTCACCTTCGACGAGAACGCCTTCGGTCTGGATGACTTGGGAAATGCGGACGAGCTGGTCTTCGGTGAGTTGACCGGTGCGGATGTTGGGGTCGATTCCCGCATGCTCGAGAATTTTGGCTGCCGTCGGACGGCCAATGCCAAACATGTAGGGAAGAGAAGCTTCGATGCGCTTCTCGTTGGGGATTTCAATGCCTAGGATGCGTGCCATGATGTGCGGAGTTTCGCGTGGTTGCTCGGGACATCGGACTATCTCCGAAACCCTGCGGGGCGGGTGGTTTAGCAGACATCAACAGTCTGGCAAGCCGGAAATGGAAATTTTCTTCTGTTCTGAACAAAAAAGTGGGCCCGCAACATCATGCCGAGGAAAAGCTACAGGCGGATGAAGGTTCAACAATACCGTCAAGTGCCCAAAGAGGGGGTAAAAAACCACTTCAAGGCGAGGCAATGATGGAGTCGCCCAGGGTCAGCGAGCGGAAATGGCGTAAATTGAGCGTGTAAAGGGTGTTGCAACCGACACTGAGGGCGCCGACGAGATGGAGGGCGTCGTAGATGGCCCCGCTGGCCAGATTTCTAGTGACCGTCAGATTCATGGCGTCATGGTAATGTTCGGCGCTCAATGGAATGAGGACAAAATGCCCAAGTATGCTTTGACCAATGATGCGCTGGACCTCGGCTGGAAGAAGACGCGGCTTGAGCGGCAAAGCGGTGAGCGTAGCGAAAAGTTCGGCCAAGCAATGAGTCGTCAAATGCCCCTGCACAGCACCCTCTATCACCTCTTTGAGCCGCGGAAAAGCAATGGCATGATGGGGGTGTTGCTGAAGCAGCGCCGCTACAAGGATGGAAGTATCGAAACAGACTTTCATGACTCAAAGTCCACCAATCTCAGTGCTGCGATGTTTTCTTTGCTCTTCCAAAAATGCCCCGATGTCCCAAGCCGATTGCGGAACCTCACTGGAACAAACAAGAATCCCGCTTTCCTCAGCAAGCGAAGATGCCGGAGTCGCAGGGCGCAGACGAATACCATCCGGCTCAATGGTGATTTCCATGTCGTCGCCCGGCTTCAGCGCAAAACGATCCCGGATGGCCTTGGGCACCACAATCCGACTCATGCGATCAAGCGTGATTTGCATGGTAATATAAATGGCATTTCCTAGCGGAATTGTCAATCAGCCGATCATAACCGCGATTTTGCAATCCCCCCCCCACCCCGCCAACAAGATCACTTCTGGACAAAAACCCGCGCGAACCTAGCTTGGCATCCTACCCCAGTCATGGAATCCCACACCGCCTTCCCCCCACAACTTCCCGAAGACGATGTCGCCGCCATCGACGAACTTGGAAAAATCCACGAAGTCCTGCGCCGAGAAATCGGCAAGGTGATCATCGGCCAGGAACAAGTCATCGAACAACTCGCGATCTGCCTCTTTGCCAAAGGCCACGCGTTGCTGATGGGCGTACCCGGCCTCGCCAAAACCCTGCTCGTTTCCTCGGTCGCGCAGACCTTCGACCTCACCTTCAACCGCATCCAGTTCACCCCCGACCTGATGCCCGCCGACATCACCGGCACCGACATCATCCAAGAATCCGGCGCAGGCGGCCGCAGGGAATTCGAGTTCATCAAAGGCCCGGTCTTTTCCCACATGGTGCTCGCCGATGAAATCAACCGCGCGCCCGCCAAAACGCAATCGGCCATGCTCGAAGCGATGCAGGAAAACAAGGTCACGGTCCTCGGCAAGACCTACCCGCTGCCCTCGCCATTTTTCGTTCTCGCCACTCAAAACCCAATCGAACAGGAAGGCACTTACCCGCTGCCCGAAGCTCAACTCGACCGTTTCATGTTCCTCATCGAAGTCGACTACCCCTCGCTCGAAGAGGAAACCCGCATCGCCCGCGAAACCACCGGCGGTCACGCCACGCCACTCGAGAAATTGATCGACGGACCAAAAATCCTCGCCTGCCAACAACTCGTGCGACGCCTCCCCGTCCCGGAACATGTTTACCAAGCCGCCGTCCGCCTCGTTCGCAAAACCCGCCCGGGCCAAGCGGACACACCGGCATGGGTCAACGACTCGGTCGCTTGGGGCGCCGGACCCCGCGCTGTCCAGTACCTGGTCCTCGGCGCAAAATCCCGAGCCGCCCTCCGCGGATCCTACATGGCCTCACTCGAAGACCTCGAAGCCATCGCCCCCGCCGTACTCAACCACCGGGTCATCACCAACTTCAACGCGGAGTCCCAAGGCATGAACTCGAAAAAAATCGTCGAACGCCTGATCCGCGAAGCACG
>JBIKIR010000005.1:0-70168 GCA_044361475.1 Luteolibacter sp.
TGGCAGGTCGGCGACACTGTACGCATCACCCATCGCGCCGAGGCGGTCCACGCGGTGACATTGACCGATTGGCAAAAGGTCGCCGCCCTTGCACCTTTCCACATTCTCACCGAAGCCACCGTGCGCGATCGCTTTGACTGGCAAGGCAAAGGCATGAGCACCGGCAGCATCCATGTCGCCCTCGTCCGTGTCTTCAAACTCACCGAGCCATGGGAACTCACCTACACCACCGCCTATGGCGGATGCCGCAGCTGGATCAAGCTCCCATCTGCACCCGCCAGCAATGAAACTCCGGTAATCTCATCGGATAAATTTGCAGAGATCACCAAGGTCTTCGAAGATCTCGCACAGGTCACCGCCTGAACCTAAACCATGACCTTGCACCTCCAGGGCCTCACCCCGGAAATCGGCAACGCGCCCATCGTCACGCGATTCGCACCAAGCCCCACCGGCCTGCTGCACATGGGTCATGCCTACGCCGGATGGGTCGCGCGAGAATTGGCTCAGCAAAGCCCCAAGGGCCTTTTCCTGCTGCGCTTCGAGGACATCGACACCCCTCGCGTGAAGGCTCCCTACTACGATACGATCGAGACCGATCTGCAATGGCTCGGACTTTCATGGGACGACACACCCCTGCGACAATCCACACGCAGCGACGCCTATCAATCCGCACTCGCCCAACTAAAAACCACCGGCGCAGTCTACCCGTGCTTTTGCACCCGCAGCGAAATCCTCGCCGAAACCGCACGCATTCCTTCCGCACCACACGGCCCCGACGGGCCACCCTATCCAGGCACCTGCCGCCCACTCAGCTCCGCCCAACAACAGGAAAAAATCGACGCAGGCATCGCACATTCCTGGAGACTCGACTCCGCACTCGCCTCAAAACTCAGCGGCCCGCTCGACTTCACCGACCTGCGCTTCGGCCACACCCGCGTCGACCCATCGCTGCTCGGTGATGTGATCCTCGCCCGCAAAGACATCGGCCCGGCCTACCACCTCGCAGTCGTCGTCGACGATGCATTCCAAGGCATCACCCATGTCACCCGCGGCCAAGACCTCCTTCACTCGACGCATGTGCACCGCTTGCTTCAAGCGATGCTAAAACTTCCGACACCAATCTACCTCCACCACCGGCTAGTCCCCGACGAAAACGGCAAACGCCTCGCGAAACGCGCCGACTCGCAATCAATCGCCTCACTCCGCGAAGCGGGCAAATCACCGCAGGAAATTTTCACGCTGATCGAACACGCGCTGGCCAACATCACCTAGAACATCAACTGAAAATCGAGGTCAGCGGCTGACCCTTGTCGGCAATCTGGAACGGCCGCTTGCTCGGCGACATGATGATCTCGTTCCAGTTGAGCCCAAGCGCGTGAGCAATGGTGGCGTTGAAGTCCTGCACCGTCACGATCCCGTCCTTGACCTTCGAACCCGAGGCATCCGTTTCGCCATGCCGCATGCCACCTTTCACGCCACCACCCGCGAGCAGACAGCTGAATGCCGACGGGTGATGATCACGCCCGCCCTGATGATCGGCGTTGATCTCCGGCGTGCGACCGAACTCCGTCGCCACCACTACCAGAGTGTCCTTGAGCTTACCACATTTCTCCAGATCGGTGAGCAAAGCAGCGTAGGCTTGATCGAATTCTTTGCAGCGCCCTTCCACGCCCGTGAAGTTGTCAAAATGGGTATCCCATCCGCCCAACTGCACTTCAACAAACCGCACACCATGCTCAACAAGACGGCGCGCCAACAGACAACCTTGAGCAAAACGACCCGTGCCATAAAGACTGCGCGTACTCTCCGGCTCCCGCATCAGGTCAAAGGCCTCGAGGTCTTTTGAGTTCATCAACGATACAGCATCACGATAAAGCTCCTCGTATGCTTTGACATCCACGTTCGGATAACGCCCGTGAAACTGCCGGTTCAACTTGTCGGCCAACGAAAGTCGACGCCCGAAGTCCTCTTCCGTCACGCCATGCCCACGGTGCACATCCTTCAATCCCTCCTCCGGACTGCCAATCGGCGCCGCCGCATACTTGGCCCCGAAAAACCCGCCCCCCGTCATCTCCGGCGAACTGTCAATCGCGACATAACCCGGCAACTCCGGATGAATCTTGCCGCCAAGTTTGAGAACCCACGACCCCAAGGACGGATGCTTGATCGTGCCACGCAAGTTGTAACTCGTATGCATGGCATAAGCCCCCTGCTCGTGTGCGCCCTGTGTTGAATTCATCGAGTTGATCACACACACCTTGTCCATCACCCCGGCGGTCTTCTTGAGATAATGCCCGACCATCAGGCCATCAGCATTGCTGGCAATCGCCTCGGTTTTGCCCATGACATCCTTCTTTTTCGGCTTGGGATCAAAGGTGTCGACATGGCTCATCCCTCCCGACATGAAAAGATAAATGACATGCTTGGCCTTGCCCTGAACGGCATTCGCCGGCATCGCCGCCGCAATCGATGGTCCTAGCATGGGAAACAAATGCACACCAAGGAAGGTACGCGCCGCTCTCGACATGAAATGACGCCGCGTGAGCTCGTCAGCTTTTCGAAAATTTTGATCACTCATGGTCTTATTGAAGAAAAATAAATTCGGAAGACATCACCAGACAGGAAACCACATTGCGGCAACCCTCGTCACCGCGCGCCTTGAGCTCCTCCACCATCAAGTCCATCTCATCACCTTTTGGCGGGCGATTCAGGATCGCGAGATAAAGTCGACGCACCTTTTCGGCATCGGATGTCACCCCCTCAAGACTCTTGTACAAATGCGCCGAGCTGTTGTTGACCAGCTTCCCCTGTACAAAGCCATTCATCAGCGACAAAACCTGACCCACATTCGGATCCCTACTCGCTCCATCGACCACTTCACGGTCCGATGCCCCGAACACATAAAGCAAATGCTCGCGCGGCGCCGGCGAGGACAATTCGGATGCCCGGACCATCGGATCGGATGCCCCTCCGCCGACCGTCGACATCGACATCATCGAGCCACCGCCACCGGCCGATGAGTCCGCCTTCACCTCATGCACAAGCTTGTCGAAATAGGCACGCACATCACTTTCCGACTGTAACGCAAGCACCTCCTTGGAAAGTTGCGGCATGGTCTTCTTACCCACCAACACCGGCCGACCGGCAACCATGATGCGCTCATCCAAATGCTTCCTCGGCTTGCGGTCCGGATCCCCATCAGCAAGCGTCACCAGCGAATCCCAAATTTGCTCGGCCGACAGACGCTCGATCTTCCGCCCGTGAAAATCATCACCACCCTCGACAACCGACGAATTCGGATTGGTTGCAAATTGGAAGGTTTTCGTCAGCAACAACACTTGCTGAAACGCACGCAAGTCGTACTTGAGCTCCCGCATCAATCCGCTCAACACCTTCACAAGATCGGGGTGATTGGTGTCCGCTGCCTCGACATACTCATCCACAGGCTCAACCACAGCCTTGCCCATCACCCGCTTCCACATCCGGTTGGCAATAACTGAGGCAAACTGATCATCAGTTTTGTTCACAACCCAGTCAGCCAACACCTTGCGCCCACCTCCCTCATCCTTGCGATCCGACATCCGCACCATTTTTCCAAATGGTGTCTTACCCGCAACAATTTCACCTGGCTTGCCGTCACGGTATTGATAGTCAGATGGCAGGGAAATCCGCCCGGCACCGTCGCCTGCCAACGATAAGCCATAAATCGAATCCCAGACCATGCGGCCAATATGATATTCATCCGTGTTGAACTTGTCCCCCGTCACCAACTCTGTGTAGATTGAGCTCATGTACTTGTCCCCAATCGGCCCCTGGCCATGGGTGAAAGCCGCCAATTGATAGAAATCATGGCGCTCAGTCTCACCGAAAGGATCGTCATGGCATTGGGCGCACTCCATCCTCTTACCGAGAAAGATGCGCATGGTGTTGGAAATGTTGTCGAGTGGCATTCCGAGATCCCGCGTGTAATAACCCACGGCAGCCGAGTCTTTGCCCCAACCATCACCCGACGATGAAAGCAGGCGGGTGGTGAACTGGTCCCACGGCATGTTTGACGCCACCGCTTCACGCACCCAGTGACGATATGATGTGTTGGTGGCAGTATCATTGCGCACCTCACTCACCCGCAATAGGTCATAAACCCAGTTGCTCATGTGGCTAGAATAGCCTTCCGACTTGAGCAGATGGGAAACCAACAACTCGCGCTTTGCAGGATCCACGATCTCAAGAAAATCCAAAGCCTCCTCAGCCGTGGGGATCCTGCCAATCGCCACCAAAAATGCCCGACGCATGAAGGTCGCATCGTCCGTCACCATCGGCACATCCAGTTGCTTGGCCCGATAGAATGCCGCAATCTGCTGATCGACCCGAAAGGCTGACTTTTTTAAAAAATCCAGATCCTGCCCAACGGATTCCGCTTCAAGCGAATGCGCAAGCAATGGAAACAATAGCGGAAAAATGAAACGGCGAAAGTTCATAACCTATGTTGCAACTCAAACAATCTATCAACTCATGCCACTGCGTCAATGCAAGTCCCTGGCGAAAAAAGCCCTTGTCTGCCCCAGCACCGGCACATCGGCAGGCGCCCAATCAAATTCCTCCAACTCTTCCAGACCCACCCACGCCACGCGCTCATGGCTCATCACGGTCATTTCTCCGCCCAACATCGTGCAAACAAAAGGCCAGAGCCGGATCATCCCGCTCTCATACTCCCAACACACCGGCTCCAACGCCGCACCCACGCCTACCTCGATCCCCAATTCCTCTCGCAACTCCCTCACCAAGGCCTGCTGGGGCGACTCACCGGGATCAACCTTACCGCCGGGAAACTCCCACATCCCGCCAAGATGCTTACCCTGCGGCCTCAAACCCGCAAGCACCCTACCCCGCTCATCGCGGATGATTCCACACACCACTTCAATCATGATTTCGCACGGATTAAAAACGATGAAGCCGCCGGATACTCAACCCCGGCGGCCCCATCCATGAAATGAATCAAATCAATTGGAAAAATAGATCAAAGAATCAGATAAGAGTGCCTTCTTCCTTCTTTTCCTCGGAGTCTCCGTCCTTCTTGCACTTGCCGCAGTTGCCGGCTAGTGCGCCTTCCTTCTTATCTTCGTCGCACTCCTTTTTCTCGCAATCCTTGTCCTTCTTGTCTTCGCACTTGCCACAATCAGAAAGCAAGGTTCCTTCCTGCTTCTCCTTGTCGCACTTCTTCTCACAATCTTTTTCGCACACCTTGTCGCATGCTTTCTTGTCTTCGCACTTGCCGCAATCGGAGAGCAGAGTGCCTTCTTTCTTCTCCTTGTCGCATTTGCCCTTCTCGCAGTCGTCAGCGTAGGACATCGGAATCACAAGCATGGATGCGCAGAGCGCGGTGATGAACAGTTTCATGATTTTATGGTTGGTTGTTGGTTATGGGATACGGGTACGAACATACCCATCCTAGTCAGCGATGCCAGTGGAAATTTTGTCCAATATTCCCCAAAGAGGTGAAAAAAAATTCCATCCCCTTGGCGCACCGGCCCATCCTCCACCTAGCCCTGTAGGGCACGCAGCGCGCCGCGCACCAACGCCTCGACGGCCGCCCCGGCATCCTCTTCAAGCACCTTGCGCACCGCTTTTCGCGCATCGACCTGCTTGTAGCCCAGCGCGAGCAAGGCCAGTTCGGCGTCCGCAGCCGACGCGCTCACGGCCCCAGCCGCCGCGTCCTGCCAGGTATCGGTCACGCCGACCTTGTCCTTGAGCTCCAAAACGATCCGCTCGGCGGTCTTTTTACCCAGACCCTTGATCCTCGATAGTTCGGCCACATTGCCCGCCACCACACAGCTTTTGAACCGAGCCACCGGCAAACCGCTCAACACCGCCATCGCGATCGCGGGGCCGATCCCGCTCACCCGCTCGATGAGCATCAAAAAAACATCACGTTCCTCCTCACTCGCAAAGCCGTAAAGCGTGTGTGCCGTCTCACGAATGTGCAAATGCGTCCGCAAATCCACCTCCAGCCCCTCAACCGCATGCAGCCGGTCGAAGGTGGAAAGCGGCACCAATACCTCGTAGCCCACCCCCTGCACATCCACCACCAAGCGGTTCGGATAAGCCTCAATCACCTTGCCACGAAGTCTTGCGATCATTTCCATCGAAAGATGATGAACCACCCGACGCCGTCAATCCCCAAGACCGTCCACACCCGCCAAAGTTCCTGCATCAGCATTTGAAAAACCATGGCACGATGCGACACATTCGCTTTGCGTGACCCAACTGCCGCCAAAATTTCGCCGCGCCGCCGGCCTTGCCCTGATCCCGATCCTCCTCGCATCGGTCGCGTGGTGGGTCATCCCATGGTTCATGCCGCTGCCAAAAAATTTACTGCAAAGCGCGAGCGGCTCGAGCCTCATCCTCGACCGCCACGGCGTCCCGCTCGCCCACCTCACGCTGCCCGATTCAACGCGATCACTACCCGTTGAATTCTCCGACCTGCCACGAACGATCATCGACTGCACGCTCGCGGCCGAAGATAAACGCTTCTTCTCGCACGGCGGAGTCGACCTGCTAGCCACCGTCCGCGCCACCAAGGACCTCATCGCCAATCGCGAAATCATCTCGGGCGCCTCAACAATCACCCAACAACTTATCAAAATTTCCTCAGCACCCGCACGCCGCACACCACTCACCAAAATCCGCGAATCACTGATCGCCCGCCACCTGGAAATGAAGTGGTCGAAGGCGGAAATCCTCACCGCCTATCTCAATCGGCTCGATTACGGCAACCGCCGCATCGGCATCTCCGAAGCCGCGCGCTTCTATTTTCAAAAACCCCTCGCCGACCTCTCACTTGCCGAAGCCGCCCTGCTCGCCGGCCTCCCGCAATCACCCTCACGCCTCAACCCTCTGCGCCACCCGCAACGCGCAATCAAACGCCGCGACACCGTCCTGCAACGGCTTGCCGCAGAAGAGAAATACGACGCCTCAAAAATTCGCAACGCCATCGCCGAACCACTCGCCCTCCGCCCGCTTCGCGAACATCAAAACGCACCGTGGATCCGATCCTTCTCACGCCCGCAATCAAACGAATCAACAACCCGCTGCACGATCGACGCGTCATTGCAAAACGACTTCGAAAAAATCGTCAGCGAAGAAACCGCAAAACTCAAAGACGCCAACCTCCGCCACGCCGCACTCGTTTGCATCCACAACCCGACCGGTGAAATCCTCGCGCTCGTTTCCTCCGCCAATTGGCATGACCCGCGCGGCGGACAATTCAATGGCGCTCTCACCCCACGCTCACCCGGCTCCACTCTCAAGCCCTTCACCTACCTGCTGGCGATGCAAAACAACCAACGCACTCCGGCATCGATCATCGCCGACATCCCAAGCCCCTACCGCACCCCCCAAGGACTCGACCTCCCGGAAAATTACGACCGCAACTACCGCGGCCCAGTCACCCTCCGCACTGCCCTCGCCTGCTCGCTCAACATTCCCGCCATGCGCGAACTCAATGCTCTCGGCGGCCCCACCATCCTCCACCAAACCCTCATCGACCTCGGCCTCAAATCCCTCGGCGACAACACACTCGAATTCGGCCTCGGCCTCACCCTCGGCAATGCCCCCGTCCGCCTGCTCGAACTCACCAACGCCTACGCCACCCTCGCCCGCCTCGGCCGCCACCTCGATCCAACGCTGTACCCCGAAAAAAAATCGCCCTCCGCACAAGGCCTCTCACTCTCACAAAGCTCGGCCTATCTGATCGCCGACATCCTCTCCGATCCCAACGCACGCGCACCCTCATTCCCACCCGGCGGCCCACTCGACCTGCCCTTTCGCTGTGCCGTGAAAACAGGCACCTCCTCCAACTACCGCGACAACTGGTGCATCGGATACACACCCGAATTCACCATCGGCGTCTGGGCCGGCAATTTCGAAAATCAACCGATGAAAAACCTCTCCGGCATCGCCGGTGCCGCACCGATCTTTCATCGCTCGATGACCCGACTCCACCAAAACCAAAAACCCACATGGTTCACCCGCCCAGCCGGACTCACGGAAATCACCATCGATGCCCGCAACGGAAAACTCATCCAAGCCAACCCCCAAAACCCACACGCCCGCACCGACCTCGTGCCGACATGGAATCAACCCGCCATCGCCACGCCCGCCGATTACGATGATGCGGGCCGCACGCTGCTCGATGAAACCTACGCCGACTGGTTCGCCAGCCCGCACAACCACCGCCACCAGGAACTCGCCCTCAACCCATCGTCCGATTCGCAGCAAACGCTGCAGATCATCAGCCCTGCCGATGGCACCACTCTGCTCATCGACCCCGACATCCCCACTCGCAGCCACCACTTCCGCCCGGTCACCAACCTCCCCGGCACCGCCCGCTGGTCCTCAAGCACACTCCGCATCGAACCCTCCCAGCCGGAACCCCTCATCCACCTCAGCCCAGGCACCCACCAAATCACCGCCACCACCCCCCGAAACGGGCGTTCAAAAACAATCACGATCCATGTGAAATCTCTCTGAAGAACCAAGCCGCAACCCACGTTACTACTGGCATCTTCGGCCTCGGCGATCTTCGAACCCATCCCTTATCCATCCATCTCCAGCCGGTACCGCGGGATCTTGGGATCAACCTCCTGGCTCCACGCATCGATGCCTCCACGCAGGCCAAAGGTTTCATGAAGCCCATGCCCGCGAAACCACGCGACCTGATCGAGCACATGCCGACCGCTGTGATCGTACAAAAGAATCTTCGCCGCCGGATCACCGGCGAAAATCGCTTGCTGGAGCTCCTGCGTGAGAAATTCCGAAGGCTCGATCTTCACCGCCTCGTGTTCCTCTCGCGTGCGGACATCGATCAGCCGGAAGTCCTGCAGTTTCTCGTGGACCTCGACCGGCTCGATCAGCATCGAAAGATCATGCCGGTGGCTCTCAAGCAAATGAGCAAGTACCTCCCCGGCATCCAACTCGGATCGGGCACAAAGCTCAGCCAGCGTTTCCTTGTCGGAAAACGCGCAGCTCTGGCAACCGCCGAGATGATAGCGGGCAAAAAGCGCGCGTTTGGCCCCGGGCAAGGCCTGCATGAGATCCCCCATCGCCGAATCCGCATTCAATTCATCCGCTCGCACACCGCCACCATACCAGCCCCCGCGCCCTCGGCAACCCATCGCTTTTCCATTGTTCATCCGCCCGTTCCGGTAAAAGATTCCGGCGCATGACCAGGCAACACGAGCCCGACGAACCCAGGATTTACTTCCTGCCAAACCTCATGACCGCCTGCAATCTCGCCTGCGGATTCTTTGCGGTGCTCATGATTTTCAAAGGCCTCATCGAGGTCCAGAAAGTCACCGGTGTCACCCCGCTTTCGGCCAAAGAGTACTACGAAATTTCTCACCGCTACTACGAGTACGCGATCATGCTGATCTTCGGCTCCTGCCTCTTCGACTTGCTCGACGGCCGGCTCGCACGCCTTGGTGGCCAGGACTCGCCATTCGGCCGGGAGTTTGACTCGCTCGCCGACATCATCTCCTTCGGCATGGCCCCCGCAATGCTGCTTTCCCGCGCGGTGCTCTTTCCGCTCGGCAATGCCGGATGGGCGATCGCGCTGATCTATCTCGTTTGCGGCGCGATGCGCCTGGCAAAATTCAACTGCCTCGCAGCGATGCCAAAAAAACCCGGCGACTCAAACGACTTCCGCGGGCTCCCGATCCCGATGGCCGCCGGCTTCATCGCATCGCTCACCTTCCTGCTCATCGACCTCCATCAAAACGACCACGAACTCAAGATGTGGAAGTATGTGCTCGCCGGCGCCATGCTCGGACTCTCACTTTTGATGATCAGCGACATCCGCTACCCGAGCTTCAAGAAAGTCGATTGGAAAACCCGCGGCACCCTCGGTGCGATCGTCATCGCGGTACTCGTCATTTTCTTCACCGTGCAGTTCCGCTATGTGATGCCGGTCGTGCTGTTCAGCCTCTACCTGATCTACGGCATGGTACGCCCCTTCATCTCGCAAAAGATGAGACGCGAAATCGAAGTCGAGGCCGATGCCGCAGACGATACGGAGCCCCTCAACGAGCCACGCGATTCATGAGCCCGCAATCAGGCCGCCCAAAGTGGCTCACCCTCGTCCTTGTGCTGGCACCGCTGTGGCTGATCGTCTCCGCAGGCTTCGCCATCCACCACCGCGTCACCTCCGAGGCCAGCGAAGAACAACGCCCAAGAAACCAATTCTCGCGATCGATATCCGCAAAAGAAATCGGCGACGACCTTCGGAAAATCACCACATGGATCGGTGAACGCCACCCCTCGGGCGATGGCCCGGCAAAAAATCTCACCCGCACCGCCGCATGGATCGAAGGCCTGCTCGGCCCGACCAACACCGGCTATGTGATCGAAAAAAAACAAGGGCCACTCGAGTGGCCTATCCTAATGGCGAAACTGCCCGGCAAGGACCCGAATAAGTCGGCTGTTTGGGTCATCACCACTTATGACAGCAAGGCCGGATCCAATGGCATCGAGGCCAATGCCACAGGTCTCGTTGCAAGCATCGCCGCCGCCCGTTCACTCGCTGGCAGCGATGTGGCCGCCAACATCCATTTTGTTTTCCTGCCGCATTTCAATGATCCCGAATCACCCCGTTTGGAAACCGCTGCGCTGTTGAAAAATTTGATTCCACCAAGTCCAAAGGCCCTTATCTGCGTCGAAGCAATGGGCGCGCAAGCCGCGCTTCAGGCGAGCTCACGCGATGCCACGCTACTTGCCAATTTGCCCCTGCACGATCTCGCTACCGCCATTGAGTCCGATCCGACCTGCCTCGATGATGACAATGACCTCGCCAGCGTGCTTTTCGAAATGGGACTACCAGCCGCACGCATCGCCACCCGCCCTCCCCTCACCAGCGATGAATCCGATGACCGACTGCCCACCGAATCGACGATTGCCCAATCTGCCATCCATCTAACGGAATTGATCAAACGCTGCGTCAATTCACGCTAATTTCCATTTGAGATTTCCCGCGTCTGACGGACACTCCTCCCCCAAGCCCCCCATGACTCATCACAATCTTGAGCCATCATTCGTCTCCCACGCCCCGGGCTATTGGCCCCAGGAAGCGATGGCCGATTGGAATGACGCGAAGTGGCAACTGCGCAATCGCGTGGACTCCCTCACCGAACTCGAGAGCCATCTCAATCTCACTCAGGAAGAGCGCGCCGGTGTCCTGCTCGCGGGAAACAAACTCGCGATGTCGATCACCCCACACTTTTTCAACCTCATCGACCGCGACAACCCCGATTGCCCGATCCGCCGTCAGGTGATCCCGCGCATCGAGGAAGGCTGGAATGCCCCCGAGGAATTGTCCGACCCCTGCGGAGAAGATTCGCACATGCCGGTGCCGGGCCTCGTGCATCGCTATCCCGACCGCGTGCTGTTTCTCGTGACCGACCGTTGCGCTTCCTACTGCCGCTACTGCACCCGCTCGCGCGTGGTTTCCGGCGTCGGCGAGCAGCAACTGGAAACGCAGTGGGAGCCGGCATTCAAATACCTTCAGGAACATACCGAGATCCGCGATGTGCTTCTTTCCGGCGGTGATCCCCTCCTGTTTTCCGACGATCGACTCGACAAGTTGCTCACCCGACTGCGCTCGATCCCCCACCTGCAATTTCTCCGTATCGGCTCGCGCATCCCGATCTTCCTGCCACAGCGCATCACGCCCGCACTTTGCGAGATGCTCAAAAAACATCACCCGCTTTTCATCTCGATCCACACCAACCACCCGCGCGAACTCACTTCGGAAGTCCGCGACGCGCTCGGCCGTCTCGCCGACGCCGGCATTCCGCTCGGCAACCAAAGCGTGCTCCTGCGCGGCGTGAATGATTCGGTGGAAGTGCAAAAAGCCCTCGTGCACAAGCTGCTGATGTGCCGTGTGCGCCCCTACTATCTCTATCAGTGCGATCTCATCAACGGCTCCTCACACCTGCGCACTCCCGTTGCCGATGGCGTCGCGATCATCGAAGGCCTGCGCGGCCACACGACTGGCTACGCGGTGCCGCAATTCGTCATCGATGGACCCGGCGGCGGCGGAAAAATCCCGATCAACCCGAACTACCTGATCGACCACTCGCCCGGACGCGTCACGCTGCGCAACTACGAAGGCGAAACCTTCGAGTACCCGGACCCCAGCCAAATCTCGCAGTCGTCGCTCGCACAACTTCACGAACTCGCGCTCAATCGCTGTTCGTGATTTTTTCGCAAGCTCACAGCGGCAGATCGTAACTCCGGCCACCGAGGCCTTCGTACCAACGCACATAAGCGCGGTTGACCATGCCGTATCCGCCAGGCGTCGGGTAATCGCCGGTGAAATACCAATCGCCGCACTCGCCTTGAATCGAGTCGTGAAGATTTTGAATGGTCTGGAAAATGACCTGAAGTTCGCCGTTCCAATCAATGTCTTCTGGATAGACCATGCGGCTGATTTCATCCGAAATCTG
The DNA here is from genome assembly GCA_044361475.1 of Luteolibacter sp. Taxonomy (GTDB): domain Bacteria; phylum Verrucomicrobiota; class Verrucomicrobiia; order Verrucomicrobiales; family Akkermansiaceae; genus Luteolibacter. The sequence continues at coordinate 12,498 of JBIKIR010000005.1, forward strand.
CGCGTCGTTGAAGGCCTCGTATACCGGCTTCACACGATTGACCTGCTGCGCGACAGGCTTCTTGAGCTCCTCAATACAGTCGCGATAAATGCGATCGAGCAATGACTGTCGACCAGCCCGGCGATGCAGCGCAACGGCCGCTTGGAAAGCGATGAACTTGCCAAGCTCGGACATGTCGATGCCATAGCAATCGGGATAGCGAATCTGCGGTGCGGTTGAGCACACGACAATCTTCGCAGGCTTGGTGCGGGCGAGGATCTTGAGAATCGATTTCTTGAGGGTCGTACCCCGTACCACCGAGTCGTCGAGCGCGACAAGATAGTCTCCCGGATTCACGATGCCATAAGTAATGTCGTAAACATGCGAAACCAGCGTATCCCGGCCCTTTTCCTGCGAAATGAATGTCCGCAGCTTGATGTCCTTGTGCGCGATCTTTTCACCACGCGGCCAGTTACGCAAAATCAGCTCATCCACCACATCCGGCGACAATGTACCATCGGCGGCGGCCTTGAGTATCTCCTCGCGCACCTGCTTGCGGCGATGAAGTCGCAAGCCATCCATGAGACCATAATAAGCAGTCTCTGCGGTGTTCGGAATGAAGGAAAACACGGTCTTTTCAAACTGACCGCCAATCGCATCGATGATCTGTGGCACGAGCGCCGCACCCATTGACTTTCGCTCGCGATAAATGAGCGGATCATTGCCGCGGGAAAAATAAATCTTCTCAAACGAGCAAGGCGTGAAGCGCTGCGGCGGCATCATCGCCGTATCGGAAATACTACCATCAGACTTGATGGTGATGATCGATCCGGGATCAACCGCTTTGACCTGATCGGCCTCGGCCTCAAACACGGTCATGAGCGGCACGCGCTCGGACGCGAAGGCGATGACATCATCGGTCACCAACATGTGGCAGGGCCGAATGCCACCGGGATCGCGCATCACGAACATGTCGCCGTTGCCAATCACACCGCAAATCGCGTAGCCGCCATCCCATGCACAGGCAGCTTCCGCGACAAGTCGCGGCACATCGAGCGCCGCGGAAATCCGATCAGGCATGTCCGCGCCGGAAACACCGGCATCGCGCAATTCGCGATAAAGGTCGGTGTGCGCCTCGTCGAGATGATAGCCGATCTCCTCCAAAACCGTCTGCGTATCGGTGCCGAAAATCGGATGCTGACCGCGGTCGACCAGCACCTGGTTCAGCTCCGAGGCATTGGTCATGTTGAAATTCCCCATCACCATCAGAGTCCGCGTCGGCCAGTTGCTACGACGCAAGTAAGGATGGCAGGAACCTTCATCAAACTCGCCGGAAGTACCGTAACGCAAATGGCCGATGAGAATTTCACCACCGAAATCGAAGCGTTTCTTGACGCTCTTGGGGTCGGCCGGATCGAGTTGTTTTTTGCGGGCGAGTTTGTGGAATTGCTTGATCTCCTTGCGGAAAATTTCGGCCAGCGCGTCTTTCTCGATGCCACGCCTGCGGAATGAGTAGGCCTCGCCCTTTGGCATATCGAGCTTCACGCAACCGATGCCCGTGCCGTCCTGACCGCGGTTGTGTTGCTTCTCCATCAGAAGAAACAACTTGTTCAGGCCCCACAGCGTTGAGCCGTAGCGATCGTGATAATAGGCAAGCGGTTTGCGAAGCCGCACCGCCGCGATCCCGCATTCGTGTTTGAGGAAATCGCTCATGATTGTGTGTCTGCGATGATCATTCGCCTTTCACGCGTACCCGCACACCCTCTTCAGGAACCATGCGACCGATCAAAACACCACCCGGTCCGGCAGCGAGCGCGGCATCGACATCCGATTCCGCAACGATCGCCACCCAGCCAATGCCCATGTTGAAGGTGTGGAAACGGTCCTCGGCATCGACATGACGGTAAAGTTTTTCGATGCCCGGCAGATTCCATTTCGGGATCTCCAAGTCAGCGCCCATACCACGGAACAAACGCTCGAGGTTTTCGGGCAGTCCGCCACCGGTGATGTGCGCCATCGCCTTCGGCCTCACGCCGCCGTTTTTAAGACCCGCCACGACATCGTGATACAACCTCGTCGGTTGCAGCCATGCGTGCAGTTCGCCTTCGGAAACTTCACCCGGAAATTCTTTGAGCACCCGGCGCACCAAGGACCAGCCATTGGCATGAATGCTATCGGAGGCATATCCGATCAAATAATCGCCCACCGCCACGGTGGTCGGGTCGATCAAATCCGGCTTCTCGGCACATCCAATGCAGAACCCGGAAAGCTCGATCACATCTTCAGGAACGATCCCCGGCATTTCCGCTGTCTCACCGCCGGCGAGAATGCACTCGCAGGCCTCAAGATAATCGCACATGCCGGTGATCAGGCGATTGATCTTTGCCTCGTCCAATGCGGCGATGCCGATGTAATCGAGAAACAAAAGCGGATCACCCCCAGTCGTGAGAATGTCATTCACGCTCATCGCCACAAGATCCTTGCCGGCGATTTCGAGAAGATCATTCTCCAAAAGCAATTCCAGCTTGGTGCCAACCCCATCGCAGCCGGTCACCATCACCGGCTCTTTGTAGTCACTCAAATCGTAACAGGCGGCAAACAATCCGAATGCCCCCCACAATTTGCGCGCTTGCTGTGTTCTGGCCACTTGCGATCGGATGTCGCCCACCAGCGCCGCCGCCCTTCGCGTATCAACGCCCGATTGCCGATAAGTCAGTTTATCCACCATGTTGCAACACGCGCTTTCTACCCGCCCGGCCTACCCATCACAAAGAAAAAGTTCTCCGCAGGTGAAATTCCCCTCGAATCCCGGGCCATGCACTCGTCAAATGTGCATGGTTGATCCTCCCATGATGCAATTCCACACGAAATCCCGCCCTCGAGTGCCTATTTTTTTCATGATCATCGCCATGTCGCTGGCCGGGTACCATGCCTCGGCCTTCGACCTGCCAACAAATTCCACCCAATGCCTGCTCGGCCTCGCCGACTCGTGGGACTCGTCCCATGCGACGCTCCAGCTGTTCCAAAAATCCGGCAATCAATGGCATCCTCAAGGCGAAGCATGGAAAGCCCGCCTCGGAAAAAAAGGACTGATCTGGGGCCGCGGACTCCACCCCTTGCCAAAGAATGCCACGATCAAAAAAGAAGGTGACATGCGCTCGCCCGCTGGCGTCTTCAGCCTCGGCGGCGCATGGGGCTACGATCCATCAATCCGCAAACATCCCCTGCTGCCCTATCGCAAGGTGACGCCTCGAGATCTATGGGTCGAGGACCCCTCATCTCCAAACTACAACCAGCACCTGGTTCTCGATCGCCCGCCCTCATCCGCATGGGAGAAAAAACAACAGATGAAGCAAAGCGACCCCGCCCATGCGCTGAAACTCTACATCGGCCACAATTCCCAACCCCACACGATTCCCGGCGACGGCTCATCGATCTTTTTCCACATCTGGCGCGCAGGCGGCACGAAACCGACCGCCGGATGCACAACCATGGACGAAACAAAACTTCGCCAACTCATCGCCCGCATCGACCCCTCGCGCAACCCGATCTACATCCTTTTGCCTGAACCAGAGTACACAAAACTGCGCAAGGCATGGAAGCTTCCCTGAGCGTAAGCCAGCCCAGCTAAGCCACTCCTTTTCCTTGCCCCACCGCATGGGAAACTCCACCCTCCGGGCGTGCCCGAGGAAATCGACAACCATACGCTCGATGAGCTGATGCGCGCGCTCGACGCCTCGGACGCATCCGCCGTACTGGCGGCTGCCGAGGAGGCTCACTACGCCGACCTCGCCGCGGTCTACGAAAACCTCGATGACGAAAAACGCGACCTCTTGCTCAAGACGATCGGCCCGGAAATGGCCACGGATGTCATCGCCGAGCTGCCTTACCCGCTCATCGAAGAGGCACTCAACCATTTCAAGCCGGCCCAGTTGCGCGTGCTGCTCGGCAACCTCTCCGACGACGACCGCGTCGATGTTTTCCAAGTGGTGAGTGAGGAGGCACAGGTTCGCTTCTTCAGCCTGCTCGGCCCGCGCGACAAGGAACTCACCCGCAGCTTGCTGAAGTACGAGGAGGACACCGCCGGCGGACGCATGACCACCAGCATCGGCCGCATCACCGCCGACATGACGGTCAAGCAAGCGATCACCGTACTGCGCCGCGACCGCGATGATGCGGAAACGCTCGCACGGATTTTTGTCGTCGATGAACAAGGCCGCCTCGCCGGAAAGGTGCGCCTGCGCGATCTCGCATTCAGCACCTGGGACACACCGGTGCACGACATCATGGAGCCAGCCGACGAGTTCGTGCTTGCTTCCGCCGACCAGGAAGAAGCCGCACGCACGCTTTCGAAATACGACCTGATCGTGCTGCCGGTGGTCGATGAATTCCACCACCTCCTCGGCGTGCTGACCTACGACGACGCGCTCGAAATTCTCCAAGAGGAATCCACCGAAGACATCGAAAAACTCGCCGCGATCGGTGGTGAGCAATCGGAGGTTTCCTACCTCAACACCACCGTTGCTCAGCACTTTCGCCGCCGCGTGAGCTGGCTCATCGGACTCGCGTTTGTCTCGATCGTAACGGGCTATGTGATGTACCGCTTCAGCCATCTGCTCGAGCAGGCCGCGGTGCTTTCGCTTTTCCTGCCGATGGTCGTCGCTGCAGGCGGAAACTCCGGTGGTCAGGCCGCCACCATGGTGATTCGCGCGATGGCTCTCGGCGAAATCAACCCGGGCAATGCCCTGCGCATCGCATGGAAGGAAGCACGCACCGGGCTATTCCTCGGTCTCTCACTTGGGGTCGCCATCGCGGCATTCATCACGCTCATCCTTCCCCACCTGCAACCTCACACCCAAGCGCATTTCGACTTTCCCCATCTCGCGCTTGCCGTGGCAGCCGCCATCACACTGCAAGTGCTCTCCGCCACCGTCCTCGGTGCCCTCCTACCACTCGGTGCCCGTGCGATCAAACTCGACCCGGCCGTGGTCTCATCGCCATCACTGGCCTCGACCGTCGACATCTCCGGCATGTTAATCTACTTCGTGACCGCCGCCGCCATTCTCGGGCTTCGCTAAGGCACGCCAGTAATCAAGCCGCTCCCTGATGCGCTTTTCCATGCCTTGGTCACCAGCCTCGTAATAAACGCGGCCTTCTTGCAAATACGACTGCGGCACATAGGCGCCATCGAAATCGTGAGAGTAAAAATACTGCAGCTTGGACTCACTCTCACCCGAAGCCGCCGCAAGTTTCTTGCGCGTCGCCGTGCGCAAATGCGGCGGCACCGCCAAAGTGCGTCCTTGCTCGATGTCGGCCATCGCCCTGCCCAGTGCCGCATAAGCGGTGTTCGATTTCGGCGCCGTCGCCAAATACACGGTGGCATGCGCCAGCGGAATCCGCCCCTCGGGCATGCCGACAAATTCCAAAGCATGATGCGCGTCCAAGGCGACCCGCAAAGCATTCGAATCCGCAAGCCCGATGTCCTCCGATGCCGCAATCACCAACCTTCGCGAAATGAATCTCGGGTCCTCACCAGCATGCAACATCTTGGCGAGCCAATAAAGCGCGGCATCAGGATCCGAACCGCGAATCGATTTGATGAATGCCGAAGCAGTGTCGTAATGCGCGTCGCCATCCGCATCGTAAACCACCGCCTTGCGCTGAATGGATTCTTCAGCGACCCCAAGCGTGATCCGAATCACGCCATCCTCATCGGCCGGCGTGGTCACCACCGCCAACTCAAGCGCGGTCAGCGCCTTGCGCGCATCGCCATCGGATTTCTCCGCAAGGTGATCCAAAGCCTCGACACTCGCCTCGACCAATTTCCCACCAAACCCGCGCTCTTCATCAGTCAATGCCCGCTGCAACAATCGCACGACCTCATCCACCGGCACAGGCTCGAGCTGGAAAACCTGCGAACGCGAAACGAGCGGCGAATTGACATGGAAATAAGGGTTGTGCGTGGTCGCACCAATGAACCTCACCACTCCGCGCTCGATATGCGGCAAGAGCACATCCTGCTGCGCTTTGTTAAATCGATGAATCTCATCAATGAACAAAATCGTCGTCTCCCCCCTCAGCTCACGCCAAGTGCGAGCCTGGTCAATCCTCGCGCGGATCTCTGCCACATTCGATTCAACGCCATTGAGTGATTCAAATCGCGAACCGGTCGTCCGCGCGATCACACCAGCCAGAGAAGTCTTACCCGTGCCGGGCGGACCGTAAAAAATCAGCGAGGTGAAACGATCGGACTCTATGGCGCGGCGCAGCAATTTTCCCTCGCCCAAAATGTGACACTGCCCTGCAACCTCATCCAAGGACCGCGGCCGCATGCGCGAAGCAAGCGGCTCTGGGGCATCACCCTTGCGGGTGGTCGCGGCGGGAGTGGAAAAAAGATCAGACACGGTCGACACCCCCAGCATCCCACACGATCGGTGCTTTGCCAGCCGATAAAATCCGGCAGCCGCCTCAAGCAAGATCCGTCACCAGCACCTTGGCCCACCACTCGCGGTAACCCTCGATGAAAGCCTTGTGCGACGGATGCGCCTGATACTCATTGTGATCCTCAAGCGAGGCAAACTGCATGCTCAAAGCGTAGTCCCACGATTGGTCGACCACCGGCCTGATCTCAACCTTGGCAGGCACCGCCCAGCGACCACCCGTCACGAGATCCATTTCAAAAAGATCAGCCAGAGCCTTTTCGAATTCCGCGCGGTCCGCCGCACTTTGCCGCCCATCCTTTAGCCAAAAATAAACATGATGCTCCATGCCGCGGGTGTATCGCCACGACCATGCACCCACAAGCCCCGATTCTTTCGGCTGCCACCAAAACCCAAATTTCCTTTGCCACAACCACGGCTCACCCTATCCTTGGGCACTCCCATGCGATTGATCCACCTCGCACTTATCGCCCTGCTCGCAAACGCCGTTTTCGCCGCACCTTCCGATGTCTATCGCTCGGTCCTGCGCATAGAGGTCGCCACCCAGGTACCCGACTACCAAACCCCATGGAACTCCGGCCGTTTCGGTGGCGGCATCGGCACCGGTTTCATCATCGGAAAAAACCGCATCCTCACCAACGCGCATGTGGTCTCCAACGCCCGCCGCGTGCTCATCACCGTGCACGGCAGCCCGGTGAAATACCCTGCCAAAGTCGAACACATCGCCCACGACTGCGATCTCGCCCTGCTCTCTGTCGAAAACTTCAAGGACTTCGAATCATTTCCCACATTCGCGTTCGGCGATGTGCCGAGCCTCGAATCGGAAGTCCGAGTGATCGGCTACCCGATCGGCGGCGACCGCATCTCGGTCACTCGCGGCGTAGTCTCGCGCATCGACTTCCAAACTTACTCGCACACCCGCGCCGACTCGCACCTTGCGATCCAAATCGACGCCGCCATCAACCCCGGCAACTCCGGTGGTCCCGTGATCCAAGGAGACAAAGTCATCGGCGTCGCCTTCCAAGGACTGCGCCAAGCCGACAACACCGGCTACATCATACCCACACCGGTCATCAAACGCTTCATCAAGGACATCGAAGACGGAAAATACGACCACTATGTCGACCTCGGATTTTCGGAATTTCCGCTTCACAACCCCGCGATGCGATCAGCACTTGGCCTGCCCGATGACGGCATCGGCGTGCTGGTCACCCGCGTGATCGCCACCAGCGCCAGCGAAGGCATTCTCCAACCCGGCGATGTGGTCACCGAACTCGATGGCTACAAGGTCGACAGCGCCGGCATGGTCAAGATCGATGGCGAAACGGTGAACCTCAACGAAATCTCCGAACGCAAATTCGCCGGCGACAAGGTCAAGGTCCGCTTCCTGCGTGAAGGAGCATGGAACGATGTGGAAATCTCCCTCAAGCCGGTGCCGGCGTCGCGCATGTATGCGATCGATTACGAAAAAAACCCGAGATACATCGTCTTTGGCGGACTCGTCTTCCAGCCACTCGACACGAACCTTTTTGCCTCGGCAAAATTTGACGACGTGACAGTTCGCCGCCTCTACACGGACTACTTGCCCAAGGGGCTCTTCCAGAAACATCGCGATGTGGTGGTCCTCACCCGCGTCGAAAGCGACCCGATCACCAGCCAGTTGGGTGATTTCTCCGGCTTCGCGGTGGACAAAATCAACGGCATCGAAGTCACCGACCTCAAGCATACCTACGATCTTCTTCATCCGGAAAAAGCGCCCGAGTTCCATGTGATCGAGCTCTTTGGCGCCGACAGGCCGGTGGTGATCCCCGCAGCAAAAATCGCCGAGGCCGAGGCCCGCATCGCCGAGGCCTACGGCATCACCAAGATGGAAAACCTCGTCGACTGACCATGCCCCGCGCAGGCATCGCACTCGGGTCGAATCTCGGCGACCGCAAAGCGAACCTCATTGAGGCAATCCGACTGCTCGGAGAAATAGCGCTCAAAAACGAGCCTTTTCTCAAAGCCCCCATTTACCAAACCGAGCCGCTTCACTGCCCGGCCGATTCGCCGGATTTTCTCAATACGGTGGTCGAATTCGGATTCAACGGCACTGCAGCGGAGCTTTTAAAACAAACGCGCGCGATCGAAAAATTCATGGGTCGCACGGCCAATCCGCAACGCAACGCACCACGCGTGATCGATGTCGATATACTCTATCTCGGCGACGAGCAGTGCGACTCACCCGACCTCATTCTCCCGCATCCGCGTCTGCATGAGCGACGCTTTGTGCTTCAGCCACTGGCCGACATCAGGCCCGATCTCGTCCTGCCGGGCCATTCGAACACCATCGCGAACCTGCTCGATGAACTCAAAAGCGACGAAGCCCCGCTTGTCGCGATCGATTGATCACTCAAGCCTTGCTCTCCCACTCACCAAAGTTACGAAACTTGTCGTAGCGGGCGTCGAGCAGTTTTGACACGCTCATCTTTTCCAGCTCGTCCAAGTGCCGCGAAACGACATCGCGAAATGCGGCGGCCGTGACCTTATGATCATGATGCGCACCGCCTCTTGGCTCGGGCACCACATCATCAATGAGATCGAGTTTCTTGAGATCCGGCGCAACAAGCTTCATCGCCTCGGCTGCCTCCGGCGCGTGCTTGCGGTGCTTCCACAAAATCGCAGCACATCCCTCGGGGCTGATCACCGAATAATAGGCATTCTCCAGCATGATGACGCGGTCCGCAACGCCGATTCCCAGCGCGCCACCGGATCCACCCTCGCCGAGCACGACTGCCACGATCGGCACCTTGAGCAGCATCATTTCCCTGAGGTTGAAAGCAATCGCCTCGGCGATGTTGCGTTCCTCAGCACCAATTCCCGGAAACGCGCCCGGCGTGTCGATCAACGCAATCACCGGCAAGCCGAATTTCTCAGCCAACTTCATCAGGCGCAGCGCCTTGCGATAGCCTTCCGGATGCGCGCTGCCAAAATTGCGCTTGAGGTTCTCTTTGGTGTCTCGACCTTTCTGATGACCAATCACCACCACGCGCCGATCTCCAAGCCGCGCGAATCCACCCGGCATCGACGCGTCATCACCGATGTGGCGGTCGCCGTGCAACTCACAGAAATCCGTGAAGGCGTGCGCGACATAATCCAACATGAAGGGACGCGAAGTGTGACGCGCGATCTGCACGCGCTGCCATGGAGTCAGATTTTCATAAATCCTTGCGCGTGTCTCCGCGAGCTTCGATTCCATCGTTGAAATCTCGGCCGAAAGATCAATGTCTTGGGAGGCCGCCTTGGCGCGAAGTTTTTCAAGTTCACGCTCAAGTTCCGCTGCCGGCTTTTCGAAGTCGAGGAGCTGCATGGGCGAAGTTTCGCGACTCAATGCCGCGGATGCAAGACAGGAGATGCCGCCGGCGAAGATCAGCGGATTTCCATCTCATTGCCCGTGCGGGTCAGCAGAAAAAGTTCCTCCATGTCGTCACTCGCGAGCAACACCGCCCCCTCCGGCGGATCTCCCTCGCCATCCCAGCCCTGGATCTTGAGCGTCGGCCGGGCGAGCCAGATGGCCTTGGTCGCCGACCTGTACTCCGCCGTACCAACATGCGGCTTATCATCAGGGAAACCCGCGACCTTGGACCCGATCGAATACCCCCCACGCTGCCGTGCCATCCTGTCGACAAGTTGCAAAACCGCGAACTCACACACATATCGCCCGCCATTCCATACCGAAATCACCTTTCTCTCGAGCTCCAAAACGAAATGGAAATCCAAGGGCAGGACCAATAACTTTTCACCCTCCTTGTGGCGTCGCAAATCCATGGATGGATTGAGGTACAAAAGGCAGTCCAAGTTACTTCGGCATTTCTCTGCAGCCTGCTCGTGTGTCTCACCGCGCTGCATGTAATGAAAAACCTTGCCCTCAAGCCGACCCACCGAAAACAGCTCATCGAGATTCATCTCACCCACAAGCTTCCGCGCCGATTGCACCCTGCCGGACAAGGGATGATTGGCAATGATCACACCTAGTTTCTCACGTGCTTCAGCGTGTTTGCCTTCGGCCATCAGACGCCGCGCCGCATCGTAAAACTGCTCGCCCGGATCAATCGCCGGCACACTTTTCGCAGCCACCACCGCCGCCAATTTCTCCGATGAACGCTCGGCTGCATTCCGCTCTTTGACGGGAACAACCTTTTCAAAAAGTCCGCCAAGCGGCTTGACCAAAGCGTGATAAGCAAGAGCTCCACTGAATGCAACGAGACCCGCCATGAGCACTGCCGCGCTTGCCTTGCATAGGGTCCCAATTCTCATGGCCGCTGCTTTCAGATCAATCCGCGCCGCTTGAAATCGAACGCGTTGATCTCATGCGAGCGCTGGATCATCTCGAACGAAAATTTGAGAATCGATACCTCCCACGCATCATCCACTCCCTCGATCACCGCACGCGAGGGATTGCCAGTACGCCGGATGTCTTCCATCACTCGCTCACGCACGGCATCAATGTGGTCGTGCACGATTTCCTCATGCACCGCACTGCGCCGAAAATGAAATCCATACTGCAAAAATGCCAAATCCCTCCCCTGCGAGCGGAACTTCTCGACCATTTCGTCAAACTTCTCGCGCGCTGTGGAATCAAAGCCCTCGAGTTGAATCTCCCGCAACGCCTCAGGCTTAAGAATCCTAGGCCGCTGGGCCTCAACCTCACCAGTGCGAATCCGCACCTCGCCGGCCCGGTCCATCAACTCGCTGATAAGCTGAAACTCGAATCGAGTCTCGCCGAAGGTCATGATCCGATGATCCGGCTCACGCAAAACTTTCGTCGTTTCTAGCGCGTATTGAATGTCGTCCTGCGAATGCATGGCACGATGATGATCGGCTGACTTGGAGGATTTTCAACGAAAACAACAAGGGCGGACACCCTGAAGGAGCCCGCCCTTGGAAATTGTTGCAAGAGGCGGATCAGCCCTGCTGGCTGTTGATGTAGCTGATGACATCGCCGACGGCCTGAAGCTTCTCTGCTTCTTCATCCGGCACTTCGATGTCGAATTCCTCTTCAAAGGCCATGACCAATTCAACCGTGTCGAGCGAGTCGGCTCCGAGGTCTTCAACGAATTTGGCCTCAGTGGTGACTTGGTCGGCGTTGACGCCGAGCTGGTCGACGATGATGTCTTTTACACGGTCTTCGATGCTTTTGTCTGACATGTTTGGGGTGGTTGGAGTTGGAGTTGAAGATGCTTAGTGTCTTAGGGTCGGGCTTGGCAACCCATAAAATGAAAACTGATGGCGATTTCGGTGATTGACTTGGCTAGCTCAGGAATTTTCGGGCTTTTGATCGGGCAAATCTACCGGCTCCGACGCCACAGCGTAGTCGACAATCTCACCGGAAAATTTCGAACGGATCAATTTCATCAGGCGCTCGGCAGGTTCGCCCTGGGCAAGGTTGAATCCGCCATAGGTGAGGCCATCGATCCGGATCCTGCCTTGGCCGGACTCATCTTCGTAATCGATGAAGGCCAATCCTTTGCTGGCCCACTTGCGCAAATCGAGGCGTTTCATCGCGGCATAAGAAATCTTTTTGCCCTGCTGCGATCTCACACCCTCATCGTCGCCCTCAATCCTGCGCGCCATGGTGCGCAGGAAAATGAAGATAGCCACCAAGGTAAGCCCTATGCAGATCCAGAAGACCACCCATTGCTCATGGATTTTTCCAGCATCGTACGGCTGCTCGGGCGGATTCGAACTCAGCCCTTCCTTGCCGGAATACTCGAGCCAAAGCTTGTTCCACTGCATCGGCAGCATTTTGTCGTAATCATGCAGGACCGCTGGCCAAGGCATCGGCAACTTAAGATTTGCGGGCAATGTCGAATGGTCGTTGGGAAACTGAACCGATTGCTTCGCGGCGTGTTCCTTCCATGACTCCGGAGTCAGCCCGCCTTTAGCCTTCATCGAGGCAAACTGCTCGTTGGCAGCTTGGAAATTCCGATGAAGGAAATAGACCATGTTTTTCTGGCGGTAGCCAGTGGAGCCATCGATGAAAAACAACACGGCGAACACCACCAGCATCAATAGGATCAGCAAGACCCGCGAGATGAACCAGCGGGTCGGCTTGCACACGATCGGCAATCCATTACTCATGCGTAAGATTTAGACTGGCAAAGTGATGCCTTGGCAAGCGAAACGGTTTAGAAGAATTTCGGCATTTTTTGGAGTTATTTGCAATTTTTCGTGCGATTCCGGCTTGTTCAAACCCTGCCGGTCGTTTACCGAGACGCCGCTATGCCTATCGCCACTCCCGCCCAATACCGTGCCATGTTGGATGCCGCCCAAAAGGGTGGCTATGCCTATCCCGCGATCAATGTCACATCGATCACGACCATCAACGGCGCACTCCGCGCATTCTCCGAAGCCAAGTCCGACGGCATCATCCAAATTTCCACCGGTGGTGGTGAATTCGCCTCCGGCACCGCAGTGAAGGACGCCGCCTACGGTGCCATCGTGCTCGCCGAAGCCGCCCACCTGCTCGCCGAAAAATACGATGTGCTCATCGCCCTGCACACCGACCACTGCCATCCGAAGAAGGTCGATCCCTTCCTTCGCCCGCTGCTCGAAGCATCCAAGAAACGCATCGCCGCAAGCAAAGGCCCGCTCTTCCAAAGCCACATGCTCGATGCCTCCGAGCTACCGCTCGCCGAAAACCTCGAACTCTCGAAGCAGCTTCTCAAGGAATGCGCCGAACTCGACATCATCCTCGAAGTCGAAGCCGGCGTGGTCGGTGGCGAAGAAGACGGCCACGACACCTCGGGCGTCCCCGCTGAAAAACTTTACACCACCCCCGAAGACATGGTCGCCGTTTACGAAGCACTGCAACCGATCGGCCGCTTCCTCTTCGCCGCCACATTCGGCAATGTTCACGGTGCTTACAAACCCGGCGCAGTGAAACTCAAACCCACCATTCTGCGCGATGGCCAAAAGGCTGTCATGGACAAGCACGGTGCAGGCGCCGAAATGGACCTCGTTTTCCACGGTGGATCCGGTTCTGAACTTTCGGAAATCCGCGAAACCCTCGACTACGGTGTGGTGAAAATGAACATCGACACCGACACGCAATACGCGTTCACCCGGCCGATCGTCACCCACATCTGCCAAAACATCGAAGGCGTGCTCAAGATCGATGGCGAAGTCGGCGACAAGAAAACTTACGATCCGCGTTCGTATCTCAAGAAGGCCGAAGCCGGTCTTTGCGATCGCATGAAAACCGCCTGCGACGACCTGCGTTCGACCGGGCGCACGATCTTCGGAACGGTTTGAGCATCACAACCACAAGGCGGCTCCTAAACCGGGGCCGCCTTATTTTTTAATCCATTCCTAAAAGTCTGAACCATGGGCGCCAACAAAGATCATCAAGAGCACCCGCTGGCCAATGTTCTGGTGAATGTGCTAATTCCGGTGCTTGCTCTGAGCTATTTGAGCAAAGACCCGGAGTTCCAGCGCGCCATAGGCAAGGCCGTCCAGCCTTGGCACATCGGCCCCGTCAAGGCGCTCATCGTCGCCTTGGCATTTCCCATCGCCTACGGCATCCGCCATTTCATTAAAACCCGCAAAGCCAATTTCTTTTCCGCGCTTGGTTTGGTTTCGGTTCTGCTCACTGGCGGACTCACCATTTTCCTCTGGAACAAAGACGGCACCATCAAGCCGAATGCCGATGTGCTTTTCGGGCTCAAAGAAGCGTCAATTCCTCTCATCCTCGGAATCGCGGTGATCGGGTCGCACTTCACTTCAACTCCACTGCTCCGCACATTTCTCTACAGTGACACGATGTTCGACATCGTACGCATCGAAAAAGAAGTCGACGCCAAAAACACCCGGACCGCTTACGAAAAAATCATTTTCCAAGCGACCCTGCTCTTCGCCGCATCTTTTTTCATCAGTACACTGCTCAACTTCGGCCTCGCCCTGTATTTTCTCGGAGGCCTCGACCACACCGCCGCCAACGCCCGCGAGCTCTACAATGAACAGGTGGCCAAACTTACCGGCTGGGGCTTCGCCGTGATCGGCCTGCCAATCCTTGTTTTCCTCTTCATCACCCTCCGCCGCATGATCACCCAACTCTCAAAGCTTACCGGCCTCAAGGAGGAGGAAATCATGCTGCCGCGCTGAAGCTGAAAATCACACGGCTGACACTTCTGGCAGGTCACCGGCAAAAATGACCTCACCGCATATTCATTGCATCGCCCTCCTCTCGCGCTAAACTGATCCCGTGATCATCGTCCTCGGCATCTCCGGCTCGATCGCCGCATACAAAGCGGCCGACCTCACCTCACAACTGGTCAAGCAAGGCCACACGGTCCATGCGGTCATGACCCGTTCCGCGACCGAATTCATCACACCCCTCACACTCCAAACCCTCACGCGCCATCCGGTGCTCGTTTCGCTCGAGGACGAAAAAAATTCCTGGAAGCCCGGCCACATCGAGCTCGCCGACAAGGCCGACCTCCTTCTGCTCGCACCGGCATCGGCCAACCTGCTCAGCCAACTCGCCAACGGACTCGCGCCCGATCCGCTCACCTCGGTTTACCTCGCCCTGCCGCGCAGCACCCCGGTGCTCATAGCCCCCGCGATGAATGGCAAAATGTGGCAGCACCCAGCGACCCAACGCAATGTCTCGCAGTTGAAAAATGACGGCTGCCACTTCATCGATCCCGCCGAGGGCGAGCTCGCCTGCGGCTACGAAGGCATCGGCCGACTTGCCACCGTCGAGGATATCCTCGCCCGTGTCGCGGCGATCTCCTCCTGAACTCGGGTACCTCGTCAAAGGCGCAACCCAAATTTTTTGCGCAAAGTTATCCAATCCCATCGCTTTGCAGGTTGCGGGAAACACCCGGCATGGCACACTCATGGCACCACCACTCATGACTCCAGAAGATCTACAAAAAAAAATTCAGGAAACCAGCCCATGGATCCAATCGGTCCGCGATGAAATGGCACAGGTCCTCGTCGGCCAAAGCCAGCTTGTCGACCGCCTTCTGATCGGCCTCCTCTGCAACGGCCACGTACTGCTGGAAGGTGTTCCCGGCTTGGCCAAAACGCTCGCGGTGAAAGCACTCTCCGGCTCACTCTCGACGACCTTCTCGCGCTTCCAATTCACGCCCGACCTGCTCCCCGCCGACCTCGTCGGCACGATGGTCTATCACCCGCAAATCACGAAGTTCGAACCGAAGCTCGGCCCAATCTTCAACAACCTCATCCTCGCGGATGAAATCAACCGCGCACCGGCCAAAGTGCAATCCGCCCTGCTCGAAGCGATGCAGGAACGCCAGGTCACCCTCGGCGACAAATCCTACCCGCTGCCCGAGCCATTTCTCGTGCTCGCCACCCAAAACCCGATCGACCAGGAAGGAACCTATCAACTCCCCGAAGCTCAACTCGACCGCTTCCTCCTCAAGGTGACCGTCGGCTATCCAACCAAAGACGAGGAACTCGCGATTCTCGAACGCATGGCGACTTCGACCAAGCCCTACGAAACCCAACCGGTCGCCACGCCCGCACAAATTGCCGCTGCACGAGACACGGTCAACCACATCCACATCGACCCGGCGATCCGCAAGTACATCGTGCAAATTATCCACACGACACGCTTCCCATCACTCGTCGACGCAGGCCTCAAAAACCTCGTTCGCGCCGGCGCTTCACCACGCGGCACGATCAACCTCGCTCTCACGGCCCGCGCACTCGCCTTCATGAACGGCCGGGGCTTCGTCACACCCCAGGATGTGAAGGACATGGCCGCCGATGTGCTTCGCCACCGCATCCTCCTCAGCTACGAGGCAGAGGCCGAAGAGGTCAGTGCCGACTCGATCATCGAACGCATCATGTCAAAGGTGCCGGTGCCCTGATCATCATGCTGACTGAGCAACAGATCGAGGAAATGATGGCGCGTGTGCGCCGTCTCGAACTCAAGGCGCGGCGACTCGTGCGCGAGTCGTTTTCCGGCGAATACCTTTCGTCATTCCGCGGCCAAGGACTCGATTTCGATGACTTCCGCGAGTACCAGCACGGTGATGAAGTGCGCTTCATCGACTGGAATGTCACCGCCCGCATGAACCAACCCTTCGTGCGGAAATTCCGCGAAGAGCGCGAACTAAGCGTGGTCCTCGCCGTCGATGTCTCGGGCTCGACGATCTATGGCAGCGAATCAATGAGCAAACGCGAGATCGCCGCCGAAGCCGCTGCGACAATCGGATTCAGCGCACTCAACAATGGCGACAAGGTCGGCCTGCTGATCTTTGCGGAAGAACCGATCCTCTTCATCCCGCCGGAAAAAGGCACCCGCCACCTGCTGCGCATGATCCGCGAAATTCTCGTCGCCGATCCGCAACACCCCGCCACATCGATCGCCGCCGCGTCGGATTTCCTCGTCCGCACGCTGCGCCGCAAGTCACTCGTTTTCCTGATCTCCGACTTCATCGCACCGGAACTCGACCGACCGCTCGGCAAGCTCTCACGCAAACATGAAACCATCGCTCTCCGCGTCACCGACCCGCTCGAATCAAAGCTCCCAAGCGCCGGTAAGGTCGTGCTGATCGATCCCGAAACAGGCCTGCAATCACTCGTCAACACCAACAACCCGAACCTGCGCATGGGCTACGAAAAACTCACACAAAGACAAAACGAAGGCATCGAGAACTGCTTCAAAAAATACGCGATCGACTCAGCCACACTCGATACCCGTCACGATACCTTGCTCGGGCTTCACCGCATGCTCAAGAAACGCGCCCGCAAACGATCCCGCTGATGCCGGAAACCACTCCAAGCAAAAAATTTAAGCTGATGGAATCAAGCTCGGTCGAGACCTTGATCCCCAAAGACGAAACACCGTGGCTGTGGATCGCCATCGGCGCAGCGCTTTTGGTGGCATTGATCGTTTGGCTCATCCGCCGACGCATGAAACGCGCGCAGGATCCGGCAAACATTCGCGAAGCGGCGTTCAAGGACGCAATCGCCGCGCTCGATGCGATCTCACACAGCGATGCACACGCGGCAGCGCTCGAATCTTCGATGATCCTGCGCAAGTACCTTTCCGTCACCGCCGAAGATCCAGCGCTCTTTGAAACGCACGAGGAATTCATCTCGCGTCACGATGCCCTGCAAAAAATCCCTCAGGCAACGCGCGATGAAGTCGCCACAATCTTCAGCCGCCTCGTGACCATCAAGTACGCGCCCGAGGCGGCAAATGCGAACGCCGAAAAAATCGTCGGCGACTCGCACCAACTCCTTCACGCACTCCACGCCGCACTCGCCCCATGAGCGAATTCCTGGATCATTTCCGCTTCAACCAACCAGCGTGGCTCTTGCTCACGCTGCCACTCCTGCTCGCCCTGTTTCTGAGGCGCGGCCGCGGTGCCGAAGCGGCGGTGACATTTCCCAACCTGTCGATCCTCATCAGTCTTGGCCGACAAGTGCGCGAAACCGCCGGCGGCATCAGCCTGCCACTCGCCGCAATCGCCCTGCTCTTCGCCATCTTCGCCATGGCACGACCGGTTTGGAGAAACGAATACCAAAGCCGCAGCGCCAGCGGCATCGACATCATGATCGCTCTCGATGTCTCACTCTCGATGGACATCGATGACTTTGTCGACGAAGGCCAGCGCGCAAAACGCATCGATGTCGCTAAAGCAGTGGTCGATGACTTCATCAGCCGCCGACCCGACGACCGCATGGGCCTCGTCGCCTTCGCCGGACGCCCGCGCGATGCGAGCCCGATCACTCTCGATCACAAATGGCTACGCCGCGCACTCGACGAACTCCGCCTCAACGATCAATTCGAACGCGGCACGGTAAAAGAACAAGGCACCGCCATCGGTTCGGCACTTGCCGCCGCCGCCTCGCGGCTCGATGCTCGCGACGCGAAAAGCAAAATCATCCTCCTCATCACCGATGGCGCCAGCAACTCGGGAAAAATCTCGCCAGTCGAAGCGGCCGAACACGCAAAGACGCTCGGTATCAAAATTTACACGATCGCGATCGGCACAAAGGAAGGCCGTGTCGACCGCAGCATCATGCGGTTTCCCTACCAGGAATTCGATATCCCAACGCTCAAGAAAATCGCCTCCCTCACCGGCGCCGAACACTACTGGGCACAAAACCTCAAATCCCTGCGCGAAACCTTCACGACCATCAACCAGCTCGAAAAAACCGAAGCCCGCAGCCTCACGATCATCGACGACCGCGAACTGTTCCATTGGTTCATGATCCCGTCGCTCATCGCAACACTCGCTTGCGCCGCGCGACTCGCTTTCAATCCACCACCTGCCCCCTGATCCGATTTGAACCTCGCCCATCCAGCATGGCTCTTCGCGCTGACACTGCCACTCGTCTTGGCAGTGCTAGCCGTCGTGATCGCACGCCTGCGCCGCTCGCAATGGCAGGCCTTCGCTGCCGATCGCTTGCGCCCGATTCTCATCAAGCGCCGCAGCCCGATCACACGCTGGATCTCATTTTCACTGTTACTTCTCGCCTGCATCAGTCTCGTCATCGCTCTCACCCGCCCCCACGAAAAGGCCGGAACCCGTGAGGAAAAAATTCTCAGTCGCAATGTCCTCATCGCCCTCGACCTCTCACGCAGCATGCGAGTCCAGGATGTGAAACCCGATCGCCTCTCGCGCGCAAAAATCGCGATCTACGAACTGCTCGAAGAACTCCCCAACGAACGCGTCGGCATCATCGGCTTCGCCGGCAGTTCGTATGTTTACGCACCCCTCACCGTCGACCACGCCGCCGTCCGCCAAACCGTCGAGCAGATCGATGAAAACTGGGCGACCCTCGGCGGATCCAACCTCAAGGAGGCACTCGAGCTGGCCATCGACACGCTCAAGAAGACCGGGCAAAAACAAAACGCGCTCGTCATCTTCAGCGATGGTGAAAAACACGATGACTCACTCGACGACATCGCCAGCGAAGCGGAATTGGCCGGCGTCAACATCCTCGCCATCGGCATCGGCACGGAAAACGGTGACTATGTTCCGAACGCCGATTTCCCCAGCAATCGCATGGTCGATGAAACTGGTCAGCCAGTCATCAGCCGCCTACAACCCGAGGTCCTACGCAATCTCGCCGAGGCGACCAACGGGAAATACGCCTCGGCAGGATCTGGCGACGATATCGCATCGCTAGTGAAAAACTCGATCAAGGAGCTCGATGCGATCGAAATGGAAGGCCGCCAGCGCGAAATTTCCATCGAATACTACCAATGGTTCCTGCTGCCGGCGATCGCGTTTCTCTTTGCCACCATCATCATCGGCACACGCTGGCGCGGTGTTGGCAAGGTCATCGCCGCAATCGCAATTTTTCTGATGCCCGATCCGTCTCAAGCCGATGATGCGGAGGACGCGGCGCGATTCCTTTCGGAAAAGAATTTCACCGCCGCTTCACAAACTTACCGCAAGCTCGCCAAGGAAACCGGATCATCGAATCTCCGCTCGCGATACCACCTCGGCGAAGGCATCGCATCACTGCGCGGCGGATCCTTCAAATCCGCACGCTCGGCATTCAGCAAATCACTCGACGCCAACAGTCCCGATGTCCTAGCCGAAGCTCACCTCGGAATGGCCAACTCGCTCTTCCAACTCGGCTGGTTGGAACTCGCTGATTCTGCTTACCCGCAGGACCTGAAATCATCTCCAGACATGGCGCAGTTCGACCAACTCGCCCGCACTCGCTTGAAAAAACTCGCCGTTGCGAAAGAAGACGGCGAGGTGGAAAAAATTGAAGCGCTGATCACCAACTGGACGGATGCCGTGCGCCATTACGATTCGGCCATTTCCAACATGCCCGGAAACATAGCCGCGCAAAACAACCGGCAGATGACGATCACCTACCTCAAGCGCCTTCGCGAATTGCTCGAAGAGGAAAAAGAAAAGACCGAGCAAAACATGCCGATGCCTCAACCCGGCGGTGAAGGCGAATCACAACCGGACGAAGGCGATGGCGATCCGGATGAAAAGCAGGACGGCGACCAACAAAACAAGGACTCGAAATCACCCGGCGAAAAGGGTGACGAAAAACGCGAAAAGAAAGACGGCTCGAATGGCAAAAAACCGAAGCCAAAGGACGATCCCGGCAAAGACAAAGATAAAGGCGAGAAGCCCGAGGATCCAAACGAGACACCCGAAAAACGCGCGCGCCGCATCCTCAAAGACAGCGCCGACCTCGAAAAAGGCCCACTGACGCCGGGACAACGCGAATTCAACACACCCGCCAAAGACTGGTAACACCATGAGAGCGATTCAACACCTCACGATCATCACTGCCGCGATCATCTCCACCTTCGCAGCAACTCCGATCGCATCAGCCGAAACAATCAGCCGCTTGTCATCGAGATTCCTCACCCGCGGGGAACAAGCATTGCTGGAAGTTTGCATCTCTGGAGAATCTCCCAGCTCAATCCCTCAAATTCCAAACATCCCCGGCGTGAAAATCGCCAGCACCAACCGCGGGGCGCGAACCCGACTCCTCCCCGGCCGAAAGCTCGAATATGTTTTCGAATTCCTGGTCACCTCCTACGAGATCGGCAACTTCACCATCCCGTCCATCGAGGTCTATGCCGGCGGCATGCCATCAAAAACGGAACCGCTCGAATTTTCCGTCTTCAATCCCGACGAATTGAAATGGTCGGAAGCCGTGATCGGCGAACGCAGCGTGCGCTACGCCAGCGCCTTCAAGGTGATGAACAATCAACCTTACGACGGCGAAACCATCCCCATCGAAATCAAACTCTTCGTGCCACGCGACCTGTTGGTGGAGGACTGGGGCATCCCCGATTTCACCCGCGACGGGCTCACCTGCTGGCGCTTCCAACCCTCACAAATGCGCGGCAATGTGAACCTGCTCGGCGTCCCCTGTGTCTCAGTCGCCTACCCGAGCACACTCACCGCCACCCGCAGCGGCTCGATCGGCATCGGCCCCGCAAGCATCCGCCTCGTCACCACGCAAATGGTCCTCGATGGCTTCCCGCGCCGAGTCACGCTCGAAACCAATGTCTCGGTCCCCGAACTGCGACTCAATGCACGCCCGCTGCCAGTCAATGCACCGGAGGGATTTGAAAACGCGGTTGGAAATTTCAACATCTCGGCCACGGTCAACCAAACCGAAGTCACCGAAGGCGATCCGATCCCAGTCGAAATCATCGTCAGCGGCAGTGGCAACCTCGATACGGTGCGCCCGCCGAAACTGATCGATCCACTCGGATGGAAAATTTACGATGCCTCACCCTCCCTGCGCGGTGACGAACGCCGCGAGCTCTCAGGACAAACGGTCTTCCAGCAATTCATGCGACCTCTCGAACTGAAATCCGCACTGCCAGGATTCAAGCTCGTTTACTTCGACCCAAAAAAACAAAGCTACGAAACGGTCACCACCGCGCCCACGCCGCTGCAAATGAAACCGGCGCCACAAAACACCCAAGCGCCAGCACTAGGCACACCCCCAACCGCAGCCAATACACCGGTCGAACGCATGACCGATATCCTAGGCATCATCGATTCCCCCAACACGGTTCAAGCATCAGGGGAAAAATTTCCAAATTGGCTGCTCCACGCGATCGCCGGGTTCGTCGCCGCGATCCTCGCCATCAAGGCCATCGCCATGCGCCTGCGACTACGCCACCCGCATGACCCGGCAAAAAAACAACGCCACAAGGAACTCAAAGAACTCGAACGCATGAAAACCGGCGACCGGATTTCCTTCCTGCTCGCGGCAGGCCATTTCATCGAACGCCAACTCGGCAACCAACACACACCCGAACTCCAAGCGATCCTCGCCGAACGCGATGCGGAATGCTTCAAGCCCAAGCCGCCAAGCACTCCCATCGATCGATCGCAACGCGACTCGATTCTCAAAACACTTCGCAAAGCGGCACTCGCATCGCTCGCACTCGCAATGCTCGGCGCCACCCCACGTGCGGATGCGGCCGATATCGCCAAAACCGCCTACGAAACAGCACGATATTCCGAAGCGGCAAAACTTTGGATCGAATCCGCCCCCTACGAATCACTCACGCCCGATGTCCTCTACAACATCGGCAACGCCTGCTACCGCGGCAACTCGCCGGGCAACGCCGCACTCTATTACCGCCGCGCACTCAACCTCGATCCACACCACGCCGAGGCCCGCCAAAACCTGCGCTTCATCGAACGAAAATACGGCTCAATCACCATCAACCGCCCGGCATTCCAAACAACACTCGCACGCATTTCAATCGACACATGGAAAAACCTGCTGTGGGCGAGCCTCTGGATTTCTACCCTCTCGCTGCTCACCATCACCGCCACCAAGCGCAGCTCATCCGCGCGCTACTTTGCCACCGTCGGCCTGATACTCGGACCGATGCTCGCCTTTTGCGCCACATTCGCATGGCGCGCCTATCCGAAGGACGGCGAATTCGCAAAAGACAAACTGCAAGCCGTGGTCATCCACGAAAACGCCACACTCCACAGCGAGGCATCCCGAACTTCGCCCGAAGTAATCGACGCCCCGCCAGGCTCGCTCTGCACGATCCTTCACCAATCAGGCCGCTGGTCGTATGTCGGCTTCGCCACAAAAACCCGCGGATGGATCCCCACCGACATGATCGAAAAAATCCTGCCCGATTCACCACCGAAAGCGCCGGAGTTCCGCAAGCCAAAGGCAAACGACAAGTCGGCCTGATCGATCGGGAATTTTCCTTAAGCCCCTCAACCAAAGGCCTTGAGAAATCCGACCTCCATCGCCAGCGACTCGGAGGCATTGGTCTCCAAGGTGCGCCTCAATTCATCCAACGCCTCCATCCGCCTCAACAACCGCGTCTCGCTTTCCTTTTGCGCCACCGCACGCAAGGCCTCGGCCGATGCCGGGAAATCCAATCCGCCCGAACCAGTCCGCAATCTCAAAAGATCCGCCATCCACGCCATCAAAACATCGAAGAGCCGGCTTCTCACATGCTGATACTCGACCTCGACCGATGCCTTGTGGTGATCCGCCCGCTCTTTGAGCCATGCCCCATCCGTGCCATCACGATACGCCGCGATCTCTTCCTTCTCAGCCGCCTTGGCCGCATCCTCGGCCTGCTCGCGACACTCTTCCAAAAATCCAACGAAGGCCGACTTCATCTGCAAAGCCGCAACCGGCGTACCAAAACCCTTCGATGCCGCACGATTCAAAGCCGCCACCAACTCCGCTCCACCATCCTCCAACATCGCCCTTCCACCCGTCAGCTGAATCCGCACACAACGCGATAAAATCGTCGGCAACAACCTCTGCGGATTGTGCGTCAGCAACAACAGCAAGGTGTTGCGCCCCGGCTCTTCAAGGGTCTTCAGGAAGGCATTCGAGGCCTGATCCGACATGCGGTCGGCATCGACGATGACACCGACCTTGTAAGTCCCAGTAGGCGCGGCCAAATGCAGGGTCTCTTCCAAATTGCGAATTTCATCAATGCCGATGCGCCGCGACTTCATCCGCGGACGCAGGATCCGCACCCAGCCGTTTTCCAAATCATCCAAGGGCGGCACCTCCTCAACCACCGGCTCGCCAAACAAATCCATACCGCCGGAATCACCAGACCCATTGAGCATCCGCACGATCTTTGCCGCAAGCTGCTCTTTGCCCGCCCCCTGCGCACCGCTGATCATGAAGGCATGCGCCAGCCGCCCCCGCTCATGCGCGGCGGAAATGAGTTCAAATGCGCGATCCGACGAAAATGCCATCCGCCGCCATGCTCGCCAGCCTTGCCGTCTCGCGCAATCCGAAATCCGAATGCCCGACCACTTGCCAAAAGCTAGTTTCGCGTTTATCGAGCGCCATGACTTGGAACGAACAATTTCTCCACCTCTTCGAGACCTGCACGGTGCGCTACCAAAATGGCGAGCGCGATTACGACACATGGTTCACCGCCGCAGACCTCCAACTGCTCGAAGATATCGGATATAAGACCCGCGAGTTTTTCGACTTCGTCGAGGACTTCTGCGACAAACAAAATCCCGCGCTCTCCACGGCCCTGCTCATCGCCGCTGTGCGCCGCGATTATTTCCACACGATCCAAAAACGCCAAAAAAGCGAAAAAAAACTCACCCGCGACGAGCTTCCAACATTCGGCGATACGCTCAACGACATCGCCTACCTCCCACGCATCCTCACCAAGGCCCGCGCCAAACTCCGCGGCGAACTCGACCCGGACCTGATGTACAGCTGCGGCGGCGACCTCAATTTCCTCAAAAATAACGGCGATATCCACCCGGCCGACTTCCTCCGCCAGGTCTGGGCCGCCGGAGATGATGACCAAAAGCTCGCCAGCTGGGTCGCCGCCCAGGCCCGCTGAAACCACTTGCGCACCTGTCCTTCACCCCATAAGTTCCCCGGCCCCACACCCCACACCCCATGGCCAGCACACCCGTCATCAATCTTCGCAAAGGACACGCAGTCCGTCACAACAACGAAATCTGCCTCGTCGTCGACCACGAACTCAAGACGCCCCCACGCATGGCGTCCTATGTCCAAATGTCGATCCGCAGCGTCGCGACCAAAAAGATCTTCAACCTCCGCCTCACCTCCAACGACTCGCTCGAAGGCGTGGTGCTCGAACGCACCCCCCACGAGTATTCCTACAAGGACAGCAGCGGCTACCATTTCCTCGATCCCAACACCTACGAGGACGCTGTGGTCTATGATGACCTCATCGAAGGCGTGAAAAATTTCCTCATCGAAGGCCAACTCTACACCCTCCTCATCGCCGACGGCAGCGTGGTCTCGGTCGATCTCCCACTCACCATGACCATGACCGTCACGGAATCCTCCGAAGGCGTGAAGGGCGACTCGGCCAACAATGTTTACAAACCCGCCACCATGCAAACCGGCCTGGTCGTCCAGGTCCCGCTCTTCATCAATGTCGGCGAAAAAATCAATGTGAAAACCGAGGACAATTCTTACCTCGGCCGCGCCTGATCCATCGCGCGCCTATTTGCCGCGCCTCCCAAGATCATAAAAATTCCCGCAAGGGCACCCTTCTCCAGAGGGGTGCCCTTTTGCTTTCCTGGGCAACTAATGCCCCAAAAAACCGCGGCCAAGGGGCGCTGAAAGCCTAATTTTCCGCTAAATACTCACAAAAATGGGAGTTTTCGCGCATTTATTTCATAAATATTGATATTCTGTTGACATGAAACGAACTTTTTGAACTTTTGAGTGAGTCATGAAACCCATCCGAATCATTGCAAGTTTGTTGATGGTGCTTTGCTGCCCGCCCATGGCGCTTGCGCTCACTGGGCCACAGCAGGAAGAACAAGCCGCAGGTGCGGCAGCCATCCACACGGTCCGCCCAGGCGAAAGCTTCGACAAAATCGCCCGCTCCAACGGGTGCACGGCCGCCGAACTGGCCGCCGCCAATGGCCTGCAACTTGGCACCATCCTCCAACTCGGCCAGCAGCTGAAGCTGCCTACACCCCTCGCCCCGAGCACGGCGGCGACCACCAGCCCGAATCAAACGACCGACGCGCCAGCGCCTGTCGACGGCCCCTCACACACGATCAAGGCCGGCGAAACTTTCGCCAAAATCGCCAAGCAATACGAAGTTTCGATCGACTCGCTGATCACCGCCAATCCGACGGTCAAGCCCACCGCCCTACGCTTGGGTCAAAAAATTCTTTTGCCCGCTTCGAGCAAAACGTCGGTGCAAAACATGCCGGAAGAAAAGAATGACACGGCAACAAGCACCGAGATCAAGGCCAACGAAGAGCAAAGCCCGCCGGCCAGCGCCTCCGATGCCATGGATGAAAACGGCAACGCCAACCCGACTTTGACTCAACGCACCGCGCGCACTATCGCCACCGATCGCGAAATGACCTACGGCGAACTCGCCGCCCAATACGGCACCGAGACCGACCGACTCAACTCGTTAAATGGCCTCGACCTCCAGCCAAGCACGGTCGTCGTGAAAGGTGCTGATCTGCTGGTGCCGGTGAGCGTTGCGCCCTAAGGCCCAGCCGTTCGCTCGCAAGCGAATCCCGCTTGCCGCGCCAGAGCCACCCCACTAGGCTTCGGCCAAATGCTGGTCCGGATTTTCACCTTCCGTTTGGCTCATGCCATCGGCTGCTTTGCCCTGTTCGCCGTCGCCGTCGCCGGTGTCGCGATGGCACAAAACCAAGCTCAAGTCGTGGGAGAGTCCGCGCAATTCGATCCGTCGGACGCATATTTCCAAGCCTACCTCTCGGTTCGTTCGTCCGAAGAACTCGAGTCGCGCGGCGATTTCGCCGGAGCCATGGAAAAACTCAATCGGGCCCAACAACTCTTCGGCACCATTCGCAAGTACTACCCGGAATGGAAACCGGAAATGATCGGCACCCGCAGCGAAAAAACCGGCGAGGCGATCTCACGCGTCAGTCAAAAAGCACAAGACCAACTCGACCGCAACCGCAACGCGGTCGCCGAACTGGAAGGCGGAATCAAACAAGCAGTGAAGCCGCCGGATGCAGCCGAAAAAAATCCTGTCGAAGCACCCACGATCAAGGTGGAACCCACCAACACCCGCGAAATCAACGAAGCGGAATCGGAAGTCAAACGCCTCCGCGAACAGTCAAAACGCAAAGAACAGGAAGCATCCCGCAACAATCAACAAGCGAATGAGATGCGCCGCCAAAACGAATCACTCAAAGCGGAGCTCAATGATGCAGAGGAAACCCTTCAGACGCTGCGCGGCAGGTTGGCCGAAGAAGTAGCACAATCATCCAAACCTCAATCACCGGTCATCAAGGACGATCCCGCCACCACCCAACGCCTCGCCGCCGCCGAAGCGGAAGTCCGCCGCCTGCGCGAACTCGCATCCCAAGCGCCCGAACAAGCCTCGCGTGAAAAATCACGCACCGATGACATGCGCCGCCAAAACGACGCGCTCAAAGCCGAGCTCCGCAACGCCGAAACGAACCTCCAATCCATGCGCGCCAAGCTCGCCGCCGCTCCGGTCGAAAACGAAGTGAAGTCCCTCAATCAACGCATCGACTCGCTCGAACAGGAACGCGAAGCGATGTCCATGGCTCTCACCCAATCTCGCGGAAGCCACACGGAAGCACTCAGCCGCATCGCCACACTCGAAGCCGACCTCAAGGTGCTGCAACAAAAACGCAGCGACCTCGACCGCGACCTCAAAGCCGAACGCGAAGTCGCCAACTCAGTGGTCGCCGGACAACGCAAACAACTCGACTTGCTCGAACAAGAACTCGAACAAAAAAATTCGGAACTCACCAAAGCCAACGAACGCATCGCCAGCCTCGGCAAGGAACTCGAGGAAAGCCGCCAGGCATTTTCCCAACTTCGCAGCGAGCATGATACGCTCACCCAAGAGCGCGACCAGATGTCCGCGCTTCTCAAGCTCAACGAATCCGGCCGTATCCAGGACCTGATCGAACAAAACATGTCGCTCGCCAAAAACCTCCGCGAAGCAAACGAGAAGGTGGAAAGTATCAGCCGCGAAAACAATGCCGACAAGGACGCCTACACAGACGCCCTACGCGACCTCGCCATCGCGAAAACACAAATCAACAACCTCCAGCAGGAAAAACGCGAGCAGGAAAAACGCCTGGCCGAACTCGAAGTACGCCTGAAGTCTGAGGAGTCGGCCCTCGCGAAGGGCGAATCAAACGCCGACCCGGCGGAAGCTGAGCTCTTGCGCGAAATCATCAAGCGCCAACTGCGCACCCAGGAACGCCGCCGCCAAGCCCGCGAGCTGCTCGTCGATGCTGCACGCGAAATCGGCACCGGCGACGAGCGAATTTCCAAGGCCATCGAAATTTTCGACACCGGTGAAATCGCGCTTTCACCCGAAGAACAAAAACTCATCGCCGATCGCCAGGTAGATGGCGAATTTGTCTCACCCTTCGCACGCGATCGCGCAACTGTCAGCCAAGCCACCAGCGAACTCAACCGCGACATCTCCGCCTTCGAACGCACCGCGGAAAAATCCTTCGTCGCCGGCCGCCTTTTGCCGACCCGCGAGCTTTACGAAATGATCATCGAACAACACCCGGGCCACACGCCATCACTTTGCAAACTCGGCGTGGTGCACCTGAAGCTGGACGACCCAATGGCAGCCATCGATGCCTTCCGCCGAGCGGTTGAACTCGATGAAAACAACGCCTATGCCCACCGCATGCTGGGCTTTTCATTCATGCGAATGGGCGACATACCGGCCGCCGACAAGGCCATCGCCAAAGCCGTCGAACTCGCGCCCAACGACGCAAAAAGCCAGCTCCTTCTCGCCACCCTGCGCTACCGCCTTGGGCGCCTCGGCGAAGCGGAATCCCACTTCAAAGCCGCGATCAATGCCGACCCGATGCCCAGCGAGCCCTACTACAACCTCGCACTGCTCTGCTCGCGTGACCGTCGCTTCGAGGATGCGAAAAATTACTACCAACAGGCACTCGAGCGTGGCGCCCAACCAGATCCAAAACTCGAAGAATCCATTAGGAAACAATGATTTCCCGACACCACATGCTTTCTGCCACGCTGGTCATCATGGCCTCATGCTCGAATGACACGAAGATGGCCGAACCCGCACCCACCCACAAAACCTTCAACCAACGACTCAGCGAAAAGAACGGCTACAGCCAGGATTCCGAAGGAAATTGGAAAATCCAGGGAGACAAACGCAGCTCTTTTGAGAGCCAAGGGGCATCTCCATATTTCAAAGGCGAATATCAAAAAAACACATACAAAACAGGAGAATACGCGAAAAAATCCTGGTGGGGAAACAAGGACTACGGCCGCAAAACCTACGATGGCAACACCGACGGCAGCCGCTTCATGACCCCTTCTACACTCGATGGTAAAAACGCACGCGAGGCTAGCACGACCGCCAAACTGCCCGGCACCTACGAGACCAAAAACTTCGCCACCAACCAAGCCAGGGAAGCGAGCACGCAAAACATTTCAAAAAACTCCGATGCCGAAACCGACATCCGCCGACGCGTATTTCAGGAACCGCAAATTATCGACTGGCGGGAACAACGCACCCTCAGCCTCGAACAATCCAAAGGCCTCCTCGGCCGCTAAGCTTTTTGCTCGGTCGCCTGCGCAAGTGAATCCAACAGGATTTTTTTGATGGTCTCCCAACGCAAGGGCTTGCCCTCAAGAAAGAAATCCTGCGAAACCTCCAAACGGATCTGTGCGTATCGCGCCGGATCACATTCGCGCGCCAATGCCTTGGCAAACGCACCGCCTTCCTCTCCGCGAACGCAGCGCACATCGACATCCGCCGCGCGCAAATTCGATGCCCACTCACCCGCCAAAGTCTCACCCAACACCGACTTCTCCAGCGTGACCAGACTCACCCTGCCCGCATTGACGGCATCCGTGTGCACCATGACATGCACCACACTTTCATATCTGCGCAGATCCTCCGCGATACGCTGACGCAATTGCTGGCGGAAAAGCCTCTCGTGCCTGTCAGCCATCCTCAAACGCAGGCTCTCGGGAATTTTTTCGGAAAAGCGACTCCACCTTTCATCCCCATCCTTTTCCAAATCAATCAATAGCCGAGTCACATCGCCATGCACCAACGGAGTACGGAACCTCATCGCGAAGGCCTGACTCAAATTCAAGACCCCCGGCTCCCAACCCTCATTTGAGGTCAGAACTTCCTCGTTGCCGCGAAAATACTCGCGGTATGCCTCCGGCACCGTGCAGGTCGCATGCTCACAACTGAAAAGATAGGCGATCATCGGCTCTCAGGGGCTATCGTCGTCATGCATACACGCCGATTTCTCCGATGGCAATCCCTCATCGCGTTGGCGCGGTGGCGGATTTTTCTCGTCCTCGCGCCCCCCTCTCCTTCACCCTCCCCCCGCAATGCTCAAAGCTGGAATCGTAGGACTGCCCAATGTTGGGAAATCAACCCTCTTCAACGCCGTCACCCGCACCCGCAAGGCGGAGGCGGCCAACTATCCCTTCTGCACGATCGACCCGAATGTCGGTATCGTAACCGTGCCCGACCCACGCCTAGCCGTGCTCTCAAAAATCTCGGGCTCACAAAAACTGGTCCCCACGGCGATCGAGTTTGTCGACATCGCCGGACTTGTGAAAGGCGCCTCGGAAGGCGCCGGACTCGGCAACCAGTTCCTTGCCAACATCCGCGAGACTGACGCGATCGTTCAAGTGGTCCGTTGTTTCGAAAACGACGACATCATCCACGAACTCGGCACGGTCGACCCAATCCGCGACATCGAGATCATCAACTCGGAGCTCATCCTCGCCGACATGGCGGCTCTCGAAAAACGCCGCTCGTCCCGCGAAAAGAAAGCCAAGGGCGGCGACAAGGAAGCGAAAAAGGAAGTTGAGCTCATCGATGTGATCATGCCTCACCTCGATCAAGGCAAGCCGGCCCTCACACTCGAATTCAGCGATGAAGATAAGTCGGTCGTCCACGAATTTTTCCTGCTCTCATCGAAGAAAACGATCTACGCCTGCAATGTTTCCGAAGACGAACTCGCCGGCGCGATCGAGAATCCGGACTCGCACCCGCAAGTCGCCAAGGTCCGCCGCTACGCCGCCGAACACAGCGGCTCGGAAGCGGTGGTGATCTCCGCGCGCATCGAAGAAGAGCTCAGCGAAATGCCCCCCGAGGAAGCACTCGAGTTCCTTCGCGAAATGGGCGTCAATGATTCCGGCGTCTCATCGCTGATCCAAGCGGTCTACCACCTGCTCGGCCTTCGCACCTACCTCACCACCGGCGTGCAGGAAACCCGCGCATGGACGATTCACGAGGGCGACAAAGCCCCCGCCGCCGCCGGCGTGATCCACACGGATTTCGAACGCGGCTTCATCGCTGCCGAAGTCGTCCACTACGACGACCTCGTCGGCCTCGGCTCGAAAAATGCCGCCAAGGAAGCCGGCAAGCTCCGCATCGAAGGCAAGGAGTATGTCGTCAAGGACGGCGATGTGATCGAGTTCCGCTTCAATGTGAGCAAGTGAAACTCACAGCGGCACTTCCATCCCCGACGCCTCGGCCAAGCGCTTCTGGTTGGCATCGAATGTGAGAAACACCTCGGACCCGAGGTGAATCGCACTGGCAACATGCAAAATATCGGTCATGCGATGACCGTTTTCTTCGGTGTACTTTTCACTCAACATGTCCGCAATGCGATGCACATCCGCCCAGTCGGGCGCGGTCATTTCAAACACCCCTTGCGAAAGATCCGACTGCAGAGCACGCAACATCGCCATGCCCTCGGTCTTCGCAAAACCCTTGCTGCGATCCAACGCAAACAACCTCATCTGAAAACGGATCGACTGGCGAAACTCCAGCAAGAGGAGACTGGATACGCACAAGCGCGACGGCATGGATTTGTGATAATTGACAGCTTCGTAAGAGTTTCGCTGGAGGCGATAAAGCGAACACAAAAAGGAGGCATCGGGATAAGCGCTCATCCCAGTTGACCCTCAAGTTCAGCATCCCGCATGGCGCGCACTTCCTCATCGGAAAAAACACGACCTTCCCAAATTTCATTCAGCCTCGCCATGAAGTCCGGCATGGGTCTGGTCTTTTTGCCCGATTTCCCCGTCGCCGACAAATACCCGATCGGCTTGCCGCGCTTCTCGATGCGAATCTCCTCTCCCTCGCCAAGCCATGCCTCGACCTTGGAAAAGTTGTTTCTCAAATCCCTGACAGTGACGGTTCTCATGTGGACAAATTATGTCCACATTTTCTGCAAGTCAAATTTTTTCGCCCGAAACCGCCTCGGCGAAGCTTCAACCTTGCGGGCCAAAGCGGGTCCATGGCTTGATTGGGCGCATGGATACCTACCTCGGCCTGCTGCGTGATGTAATGAAAAACGGCGAACATCGCGCCGACCGCACCGGCACCGGCACGGTCTCGGTATTCGGCCGCCAAGTCCGCTACGACCTGCGCCAAGGGTTTCCCTGCATCACCACCAAAAAACTCCATCTCCGCTCGATCATCCACGAGCTGCTTTGGTTCCTGCGGGGCGAAACCAATACCCGCTACCTCAAGGAAAATGGCGTCACGATCTGGGACGAATGGGCCGATGCTGATGGTGAGCTCGGCCCGGTCTACGGCAAACAATGGCGCTCATGGCCCGCGCCCGATGGCCGCACGATCGACCAGATCCACCTGCTGATCGAAGGACTCAAGGGCAATCCGCACTCACGCCGTCACATCGTCTCGGCGTGGAATGTCGGGCAAATTCACGAAATGGCACTCCCCCCCTGCCACCTGCTCTTCCAATTCTATGTCCACGAGCCCCGCGACGGTGGCCGCTCAGGCCTATCCTGCCAGCTCTACCAACGCAGCGCCGACCTCTTCCTCGGCGTCCCTTTCAACATCGCATCCTACGCACTCCTCACCCACATGATCGCCCATGTCTGTGACTTCGAAGTCCGCGACTTCGTCCACACCTTCGGCGATCTCCACCTCTACACCAATCACCTCGAACAGGCGGAACTCCAACTCACCCGCGAACCAAAACCGCTGCCGCAAATTTGGATCAACCCCGAGGTGAAAGACATCGACGCCTTCACCTTCGACGACATCCGACTCGAAAACTACGAATCACACCCGCACATCAAGGCACCCGTCGCGGTGTGAAAAGCGCAGCCTTCCATCCAACTCAAAACACAGGCCTGTGATCGAAGTCATTTATCAAAAAGGCCTCTACCTGCCGGAGCTCGATCTCTGGCTCGATCCACGCTCCCCAAAGCCCCGCGCCTTCATCTCCCACGCACACGCCGACCATGTCGCGCGCCACAGCTCGACGATCTGTTCGGAGGTCACCGCACGATTGCTGCGCGATCGCTTTCGCATCTCTGCCGAGAGGATCGAGCCCCGGCCGTTCCACTCATCATTCACCGACAAAAATTTCCGCATCACGCTGCTCCCCGCCGGCCACATCGCCGGCTCTGCCATGATCCACATCACGCGCCTCGCAGATCAGGCCAGCCTGCTATACACCGGCGATTTCAAAATCCGCCCGAGCCGCACCGCCGAACGAATCGTATTTGCCCAAGCCGACACGCTCATCATGGAAACCACCTTCGGCCTGCCACGCCACCGGTTCCCTGAAACATCGGAAGTGGAAAATGAAATTATCAACTTCGTCCGCGAAAGTTTCGCCCAAAACAAAACTCCGGTCCTCCTCGGTTACTCGCTCGGCAAATCCCAGGAAGCGCTCGCGCTGATGCACGAACACGACATACCCACACTGCTTCATCCCGCCGCCGCCAGCATGACCCGATCCTGCATCGCTGCCGGAACACCGCAACTGCCAGAACCGCTCGAGTTCGACGGACACGCGCCCGCAGGCCATGTCATCATCGCGCCACCGCATGTGATGCGCTCAAAAAAACTCCTTGGGATCAAAGCCAAACGCACCGCGATGCTCAGCGGCTGGGCACTGCAACCCGGCGCAAAATTTCGCTACGGCGTCGATGAGGTCATTCCCTTTTCCGATCACGCCGACCACCCCGGCCTCATGCACTGCGTCGAAACCGTCTGCCCCAAACGCGTCATCACCATCCACGGCTACACCCGCGAGTTCGCCGCCGAACTTCGCGCGCTCGGTGTCGAAGCATGGTCCGCCAACGGCAACGACCAACTGGAATTTTATTTCAACCGAAAATCATAAATCCCCTAACCAATGCGCCTCACATTCAAACTCACCACCTGCTTTCCAATCATCGCCCTGCTCATCACCTCATGCGCCACGGACACATCCTCGTCTTACGGCCGCGACTACTGGGGTCACCGCCCCGGACCGAAAAATTTCAAAACCGTCATCATCGATGCCGGCCACGGCGGCAAGGACCCGGGCGCCATCAGCCCCCATACCTGCCAAAAGGAAAAGGATCTCACCCTCGACATGGCCAAACGCATCAAAGCCGAACTCGGCGGATTCAAAACCATCCTGCTGCGCGATCACGACCACTTCATCGACCTCGATGATCGCGTCGCCCTCGCCAACAAGCGCGGCGATGCGGTACTCCTCAGCGTCCATTTCAACAGCGGTCCTTCTCATGTGCGCGGACCTGAAACCTATTACTGGCGAGTCGACAGCCACGGCCTCGCCACCCGCTTGCAAGACGCCATGAGCGCCGCCAGCCCCGCCGAAGAAAACAACCGTGGCTTGGTCCGCCGCCGCCTGCGCCTCACCCGCAACCCGGAAATCCCCTGCGTCCTCATCGAGTGCGGCTACCTCAGCCACCCAAGCGAAAGCCGCCTCGCCGCCGATCCTGCCTACCGCCAAAAGCTCGCAGCACACATCGCCAAAGCGATCCGCACCCAGTCATCCATCGGCGATTCCGGCACCGGCCAACTGCCACGCCCGATCAACAGCCCGCCCAGCCGACCCACCGATGCAAAGGAGTGATTTCTCCCAAAACCCCCACCCCAACACCCCATCGCCGCATTTGCTGAAAATTTGAGGAAAATTCGCGTGATTTCCCGATTGACAGCCACCAAACGGATCCCTAGTTTGCGCCCCCCGCGCGACCTCAATCATGGTCGCAACCACCTCCTTACAAGCACATGAAGACATTTTCCGCCAAGCCCCAAGAAGTCGAGCGCAAGTGGTATGTGATCGACGCCAAGGGCAAAGTCCTCGGCCAGGTCGCTGTCGAAGCCGCCCGCCTCCTCCGCGGCAAGCACAAGCCAACCTTCACCACCCACATCGACACCGGCGACTTCGTGGTCGTCATCAATGCCGATCAAGTCGTGCTCACCGGCGCCAAGGAAAACGCCAAAATCTACACCCGCTTCTCGGGATATGTCGGCGGACAAAAAGTCGAAACCCCACGCATGGTCCGCGAACGCCGCCCGATCCTCCTCGTCGAGCGCGCCGTCTATGGCATGCTTCCCAAGACCCGCCTCGGCAAAGCCCAATACTCCAAGCTCAAGGTCTACGCCGGTGCCGAACACCCGCACGAAGCACAACAACCCGTCGCATACGCCGTCCGCTAAGCGCACTTAATTTTCTCCTACCATGTCCACAACCTCACCTAGCGCCACCGGCCGCCGCAAAACCGCAGTCTCGAGAGTCTGGCTCACCGAAGGCACCGGCCAAATCATCATCAACTCGCGCCCCTTCGAAGACTACCTCCCCACGATCGAACTTCAAAACGCGATTCTCGCCCCATTCCAAGCGACCTCGCTGACCAACAAGTACGATGTCAATGTGGTCGTCAAAGGCGGCGGCATCCACGCACAAGCCGTTTCGATCCGCCACGCGATCTCACGCAGCCTCACCCAGGTCGATCCCGAGAACCGCAAGGTCATCAAGCCGCTCGGTTTCCTCACCCGCGACCCGCGCATGAAGGAACGCAAAAAGTCCGGTCAACCCGGTGCTCGGAAGCGCTTCCAATTCTCCAAGCGCTGATCCCTGCCATCACATCACTCAACAAAAAAACCGCAACCCCATGGGCTGCGGTTTTTTTGTTTCAATGCGCGAAACTCAACGCGCTTCGGAGGCTCACTGCGCGAGCTGGCTTACCGCCAACCTCGCAAACAAACTTCCCTTTGTTGCGAGACTCGTCGGCAAATACACTCTCACGATATCAACACCAGGCCCCGCGGCATTCGCTTCTTCAAGCACCACCACACCTGGCAAACCGCTACTTTCTTCCCAGCCAGAAGTAAGATCCCTGCTGACCTCAACACTGGCCGCAATACTCGAGTCACCGGCAACAAGCTGGGCACGACGATAGCTAAACACCAGATAGGACTCACTCACACCATCGCCATCAGGATCGGCCGTCACATTCGACGCGGTCGGCGACAAGCCAGCATCAAAACCACCGGCAGAATCTCCGCCCAGATAGGAGTTCAGCACATTGGCCGACGAACCCGCATCCGAAGACAGGCTGCTCACCGTGGGCGAACCTTGTTGCAATAGCGTGAAGGACGAAGTCGCAGCAACGGCAGGTGCACCATTGTAAACCAACTCGCTCGAAGGATCACTGGCCATGCCGGCATAATTCACCGCCGTCACAGCAAAGTAATAGGTCTTTCCCTGCTCCAAATTACTCACCGTAGCACGAGTGTTGCGACCGACATCCACCACTTGATTGTATTGACCCGATGAAGTTCCATAGCTCAAGCGATAAGCGGAAATGTCGGTCTCAGGATTGGGGTTCCAAGCCAAGTTGAGATTGAAATAAAGCGGTGGCGTTTGGTACGAAACTTCAGCCGATGGATCACTCTGCATGCCCGCGTAATTCACGGCAGCGACCGCAAAATAATAAGTACGACCAGCCTCGAGATTGGTGACAAGCGTACGCGTATCGCGTCCCACTTCCTTGACCTGGGTGTACTGTCCGGAGCTGGTTCCATAGCTCAGCCGATAACCGGCAATGTCGGTTTCCGGGTTGGCGTTCCAAGCCAGGCCAACATCTGCGGCGCCGGCAATGCTGGAAAGGCTAAATCCCGCCAGTGCTACGAAAGCCGCAAGCGCAGAGCGCTTTGTCAGCACGCGTGTTCCGGGGATTGACTCGATGACACGACCGGAATTCCGGCCAACAATTGGTTTATGTGTGGATGTTTGGGTAAGCATGATTTGATGCCACTACCCATCGTCCGCAAAACCAACTAGGCAAGATGAGCGATTCTACCGATGACTGCAAATAATACACCCCTACTCGCCGTTCGCTAGAACGCGACCACTCCCGTCTCGCGCCATCGCGTGGATTGCGCCATCACGCCTAAAACGCATGCTTCACCATACCAATCCCCCCATGCGAGCCACATCACACATTGCAGAAAAGCCCCGCGAAACGGGTGCCACCGAAGAAAAAAAGACAACTCACAACCTTCTCATAATTGATGGAGATACAAACAGCGCCTCACGCATCAGCGAAATGTTTGAAAATCACCATGTGTCATGCGTCACATGCTCCAGCCTCGCAGACGCCACCAGCATGCTCCAGCAAGAGCAACCCTTGGATGCTGCCTTGGTCGACCTCACCCTACCCAACGGCGATGGAATCGAAGCCATCCGAATCGCAAGAAAAACACGGCCCGACCTCCCGTGCATCGTCCTGAGCGCCAGAAGCGACACCCCATCTGTCGTGCTGGCCATGAAAGCTGGGGCAATCGATTACCTCACAAAACCCTGTCGACCATCGACATTGCTATCAACGGTTTCACGAGCGATCGACGATCAGCGGCACAAGACACACACAGCGCATGCGACAGCTCAGAGCCGAAGCCGCTGGCAGTCACCTGCCATGCGCCAAGCCATGCTCGATGCCCGCGATGCAGCCAAAACAATCTCGCCCGTCATGATTGTTGGCCCCCCCGGCAGCGGAAAAAAATCCATCGCCCAATGGATCCATCGCAAAAGTTCGCGAGCCGGCCAGTGTTTCATCAGCATCGATGCATCCCACATACCCCAAACCCGGGTCGAACAGGAACTTTTTGGCAAGCCTCTTACCAACCAGAACGGATCCACCCACGCCCATATGACCCCCAAAATACAAGCCTGCATGGGTGGCACGCTTTACATCGAAAACCTTCAATGCCTTTCAACAAAGGCACAGACCGAATTGCTCGAATGGATCAAACAAAACCAATCCTCCTCAGCAGAAAAATCCTGTCACCTCATCACCTCGGTAGCAGCCGACGTCAACGACCTCCAATCAAACGCCCGGGCTGAACAATTGAGGCCCGATCTTTGGTACGCCGCCTCCGTATATCGCGTCAATGTTCCCGGCTTGACCCAAAGGTCACAAGATATTCCCCAGCTGTGTGAAAACATCGTTTCACACATCTGTGCCATCCACCATCTCCGAGTGCCGGGCATCACGCGTAAAGCCATGGAGTTGCTCTGCGATTACTCATGGCCTGGCAACATCGGCGAACTCCACAGCGTGCTGGAACACGCCGTCACCCATACAAACGACCGACTCATCGGCCCCAGCGACTTGGCTCACCTCAATAATCTACACGCCAAACAACCATCCGAGGCGGAAGACTTGGAAAGCAACGCCGGGAGCATCGAAGCCCTCACCAAAACGAGCCTCATCAACGCCCTCGATGCATGCCAAGGCAACCGCCGACGTGCAGCCAAGAGACTCAAGGTCAGCTTGCGAACCATTTACAACATGATCAACCGCTACGGACTCCCCAAAAAGCAACCGCGAAAAACGAGCTCCAAGTAGACGCACTGCGCTTTCGATTGCCTCATGGCATTCCCGCCATCGCTCGAGTCAATCTATTCGACAGCATTCGCACTGCCTCACGACTCAGCCAGCCAGTCACCGCTGGCGATCAACTTGGCTTCATCAGGATCTCCAAGCCATTCCCACATCCAAGCCTCGATCACGTATGATGTGCCAGCCTCACCAGTCACTTTGACAGGAACCATCACCCTTCGATATCCGTTGCCTTCAAACTCATCAAGCGCTTCGATCGTCGGCGCATCGGTCTCAAAAATTTCCCCCATCACCGGCGCGGCATTTTCATCGGCCACAACACCGGGATACCAATCGATGCGATAGAGCCTCCCAAGCACTGCTCCCTCAGTGACAAAGCGCGCCTGCGTCATGCGGAAATGATTCGATGCACCGCGACGCAAGGTCCCGTACACGAAAACCATTTCGTGCAAATCTTCCATCACCCCTCGTTCGGATGGGTGGCAACTTCGCTGTCGAGCATGCGGCGAAGGTCGTCCATGCCCTCACCGCTCTCGGCGGAAATTGGTATGATCTCAACCTTCGGGAAGCGCTGACGGAAATTCGCGAGGTGCTCGGCGGCGCCTTCGAGGTCCATCTTGTTGGCCACGACCTTCCACGGAAAGCGCGCAAGCTCCTCGTCGTATTCGCGAATTTCGCGGCGCAAAATCTCCAAATCGGAAACCGGGTCACGGCATTCGCTACCGGCCATATCGACCACGAACAGCAGTATGCGACAGCGGGTGATGTGACGCAAAAATTCATGACCCAACCCGCGGTTTTCGTGAGCGCCTTCGATCAAGCCAGGAATGTCGGCGATCGTGCAGCGGCGAAATCCAGGAAACTCGAGCACACCCACCACCGGTTGCAGCGTGGTGAAAGGATACGAGGCCACCTTCGGCTTCGCAGCGGAGAGCTTGCCAAGCAGCGTCGATTTTCCCGCATTGGGAAATCCGACCAAACCAACATCAGCGATGCGCCTCAGCTCGAGATAAAAAACACCTAGCTCACCCGGCGTGCCGAGCGTGCACTCAACCGGCGCACGGTTGGTGGGGGTTCGGAAATGCCAGTTGCCTTTGCCCGGCTCACCACCCTTGCAGAGCACAAATTCCTGACCGTTTTCCGTGAGGTCCGCGATCGGCTCGAGGTCGATACCTTCATCACCGCGCTCCATTTCCACAGCTTCTTGCACGGTCGCGGCATTCGCACGATAAACCACCGTGCCAGGCGGC
Organism: Luteolibacter sp.; assembly: GCA_044361475.1. Lineage (GTDB taxonomy): Bacteria > Verrucomicrobiota > Verrucomicrobiia > Verrucomicrobiales > Akkermansiaceae > Luteolibacter. The sequence continues at coordinate 52,324 of JBIKIR010000005.1, forward strand.
ACCCGGCCAATGACCAGTTTGCCACCCTTGCCAGTCTTGCGCGTGCCACCGCCATTCTTACCATTCTCAGCGATGAGCTTGGGATCGAAATGATACTGGCGGAGATTGTCCGTCGATGGGTCGACCACCAACACGACACTTCCGCCCGCACCACCATCACCACCATCCGGGCCACCTCGCGGCACAAATTTCTCCCGGCGCCAGGAAACAATCCCGTCACCACCATCGCCGGCCTTCGCGAAGATCCGAATGTGATCAATGAACATGCCGCACCATCACCTCCCGCGGACCCGCGGTCAACGGCAATGCATCGTGACTCTTGCATACGCTCACCCGCCAAGCTAATGCTCCCCACCAACTCCGCACTCCCACACCCCATGCTCCTTCCCTTTTACAAAATGAACGGCGCCGGCAATGACTTCATCGTCATCGACAACCGCGACCTCTCAATCAAACTCGATGCACAAACGATCGAAGCCCTCTGCGACCGCCACCGTGGCATCGGCGCCGACGGATTGCTCGCGGTCGAACCCGCGCAACACGGCGCAAACTTCCGCTTCCGCTACTACAATGCCGATGGCGGCGAAGCCGAAATGTGCGGCAATGGCGCCCGTTGCTTCGGCCGCTTCACCGCCCACCTCGGTGATAACATCGCCGATCGTGTCACCTTCGAAACGATCGCCGGCACGCTCGCCGCCGACATGGTCGGTGAAAATGTCCGCATCGCGATGTCCGAACCAAACGACCTGAAGCTCAACACGCCCACCAAGGTCGCCGGACTCAACACAGCAATCCATTTCGTCAACACCGGTGTACCCCATGCTGTGAGCTATCTGCCCGATGCTGATGCGCTCGACGCACTCGATGTCTTCACCATCGGTCGCGCGATCCGCCGCCACGACGACTTCGCACCCGCCGGCACCAACGCCAACTTCGCCACCGTACTCATCCCCGGCCACATCCGCATCCGCACCTACGAACGCGGCGTCGAGGATGAGACCCTCGCCTGCGGCACCGGCATGGTCGCCTGCGCCCTCATCCACCACCTGCTCACCGACGCTCCCTCACCGATCAAGGTGGATGTTGCGGGCGGCGACACATTGGAAATCGGCTTCGAAAAATCCGGCCCACAAAGTTTCTCAAATGTCACGCTCACCGGCCCCGCCGACTTTGTCTTCGAGGGCGAAATCGAAATTTGAGGCCACCCTCAACAGCCGGAGCGACAAATTGTTTCAGGAATCCTAAATACCCAAAATCACAATATGTAGTGTTATTTTTGCATTTAAGCACCACATTTAGTGTCATTTCGCTCGATTGGATTGCGATCTGCACCTTGGGCCAGTAGCTTGTGGAATCCCGAATCCCTCCGGGTTCATTTCCCAACTCCTGTCCCATGTACCTCAAAACTCTCGAAATCCAAGGCTTCAAGTCCTTCGCCGACAAGACCGTGTTCGAATTCGCCGAGGGCGTCACTGGCATCGTCGGCCCCAACGGCTGCGGCAAATCCAATGTGGTCGATGCGATCCGCTGGGTGCTCGGCGAAACCTCCGCCAAAGCTCTGCGCGGTGGCGAAATGGCCGATGTCATCTTCAACGGCACCGAGAAACGCAAGCCGCTCGGCATGGCCGAAGTCACGCTCACGATGGCCGATTGCGAACAGGCGCTGAAGGTCGATTACAACGAGGTCTCGATCACCCGCCGGGTCTATCGCGACGGCAAATCGGAATATCGCATCAACAACACGCTCTGCCGCCTCAAGGACATCCATGATATGCTCATGGATACCGGCATCGGCCGCACGGCATATTCAATCATGGCGCAAGGTCAGATCGACCAGATCCTTTCGTCAAAACCCGAGGAACGCCGCGCGGTGTTCGAGGAGGCCGCCGGCATCACGAAGTTCAAGCGCGAGAAAAAGGAAGCGCTGCGCAAACTCGAATACACCGAAGCCAACCTGCTGCGGGTTTCGGATGTGCTCGCCGAACAGGAGCGCCGCATGAACTCACTCAAGCGCCAAGTCGCGAAAGCCCGCCGCTACCAGGCGCTCGCCGCCGACACCCGCATCCTCGACACGCACCTCGGCCATCGGAAATTCATCGAGCTCACCGCCGAGCGCGATGAGTTGCTCACCTCAATCCGCGGGCTAGAAGTCCGCGACACTGAGCTCTCGATGCAACTTCCCGCAAAAGAGGAAGCGGTCAACGAAGCCCGCGCCTCCGCCCGCGTCTTCGAAGGCGAACTCGCCGAGATCCGCCAGCGCCTCAACGAACACCGCAACGCACTCAACAGCGCCGAAGGACGCATCGCTTTCAACGAGGAACGCAAACACGAACTCGAGTCGCGCATCCGCCAGAACCGCGAGGATATCCAATCGACCCGCGACAAACTCGCCCAACAGGAATTTGATTTCATCGCCGCCAACGAATCGCTCGATCAACTCAACCGCCACATCGCCGAAAAGGAATTGCGCCTCGCCGAAATGGAGGAACGCACGCGCGGAGCACGCGCCGAACGCGAAGGACTCGAAAACTCGTTGCGCACCTCCCGCGCCGAAGCGAACCGCACGCAGTCGCTCATCGCCGCCGTACAGGCAAAAATCGAATCTTCACTCGCACAACTCGAAGGCAACCGCGACCGCGCCCGCCAACTCGCCGATGAGGAACAACGCCTCAACCTCGAAATGGAAGAGGGCCGCTCCGAACAATCACGCATCCAAAGCGAGGTCGAAACATCTGCCGCACAAATTTCCGAACTCGAAGAGGCATTCCAAAGCGCCGAACGCGCCTACCAACACACCCGCGGCGACCTCGATGCGGCACGCACCGCTGCCACGGAATCCAACCGCACACTCGCCCAACGCTCGGCCCGCTTCGAAGCAGTACGCCAACTTGTGGAAAGCGGCGAAGGCTTTGAAAAAGGCACCCGCAATGTGCTCAACGGACTCGACGCTCCCGACCATTTCAAACCCGCCATCCACGGCGTGCTGGCCTCATTCATCGAGGCCGATAACGACTGCGCCCGCGCGATCGAATCCGCCCTCGGCAATCACCTGCAGGCCGTACTCGTACAGGACCAGGCCGTCGCCGAAGCCATCATCGAACGCCTCACCGCCAAGCAACTCGGCATCGCGGCGATCATCCCCGAATCCTTCGTCGCGCACGCCGCAGGCACCCAAATGGAAGCCCTGCCGGAAGGTGCCACCGCATGGGCACTCGACCGTGTGAAATCAGACAAACGCATCTCCGGCATCATCGAGCGCCTGCTCGACCGCGTACTCATTGTGCCCAACCTCGCGACTGCATTGCGACTGCGCCCAAACCACCCTGGTGTCACTTTTGTCACGCTCGCCGGTGTGATCCTCGGCGGCGAAGGCACGCTGCGCGGCGGTTCAACCGCCGAGGGCTCGACCTCAGTGCTCGAACTTCGCAACGAAGTACGCACGCTCGAAAACGAAGTCGCAACACTCGCCCAAGCCGATGAAGCCGCACGCCGCCGCGTGACCGACACGGAGGCAAACCTCGAACAACTTCGCGAGGAAGTGGAAGTCGCCCGCGAACGACTGCAACGCCAAAAGGTCGAACTCTCAACTCTCCAAGGCCAACTCACCCTCGCCACCCGCGAAGTCGAAAACCTCGACACCAAACTCGAAAATGTCCGCTGGGAACGCGGCGAACTCGACAACCGCGAACGCGCCGCCGCCGAAAGCCGCGTCCAACTCGAAGCGGAACTCCACCAGTCGCGCGAACGCCTCGAAGGCCTCGAAACCGACGCCCGCCGCCTCCAGTCAGAAGCGGACTCAATCGTCCAACGCGAAGGCGAACTCACCAACGACCTCAACAACCTCCGCACCGAACTCGCCGTCGAACGCCGCGCGAAACAAGCCGCCGAGGAACAACAACGGCCCATGGAAAATCGCCTCTCGGAACTCCGCGAAGCATCCATCCGCCGCGAAGCGGAAATCGAATCGTTCACCCAACGCATCGACGACGCCAGCGCCGAAAACAGCCGACTCGCCGAAGAATGTGAAACCCATCGACTCGAAACCGAAGACCTCGAAAAAGAAATCGAATCCCGCTCAAGCGGACGCGCCGCTCTTCTCGAATCCATCGAGAGCGCCGAAACGGAACTCGCCGCACTCCGCCGCGACCTTTCACGCATCAACGAACAAAAAGGCCGCGAGGAAATCGCCGCGACCAAGCTCGACCTGCGCCTCGAAAACCTCAACAACTCGATCGCCGAACGCTACCAAATCGACCTCAGCAACTTTGAGCCCGATGCCCACGCGCTCCTCGCCAGCGTGGCATCACAAAAAGCCCTCCAAGCCCGCGGCGGCAAACAAACGGTGGTCGCCGCCGATGAGGATGACTCATTCACATCGGAATCCTCCGACGACGACGCAGAGGACGACATGCCAACCATCGTGGTCGACGCCACCGGCTCCGATGACGCTGAAATCCCCGGCGAAATGACCGGCGAACCGGATTGGGAATTCATCGAATCAATCGTCACCGACATCAAGCGCCGCCTCGATGCAATGGGCCCGGTAAACCTCGACGCGATCGAAGAATTCGAAGAACTCGAAGAACGCTACAATTTCCTCCGCAAGCAACACGACGACCTGGTCTCGTCGAAAACCGAACTGCTCGAAGTCATCGAACGCATCAACACCGAGACCCAACGCCTCTTCGCCGAAACCTTCGCGCAAGTTCGCATCAACTTCCAAACGATGTTCAAGGAACTCTTCGGCGAAAAAGGCCAGGCCGACCTCACCCTGCTCGACGAGTCCGACCCGCTCGAGTCCGGCATCGAAGTGATCGCCAAGCCACCCGGCAAGAAACTTCAGTCGATCACCCTGCTCTCCGGTGGCGAACGCTCGATGACCGCCGTCGCACTGCTGTTCTCGATCTACATGATCAAGCCCAGCCCCTTCTGCGTGCTCGACGAGCTTGATGCCCCGCTCGACGAATCGAACATCAACCGCTTTGTGAAGGTGCTCGACCGCTTCATCGATCGCTCGCAATTCATCATCGTCACCCACTCAAAACGCACGATGGCCCGCGCCGATGTGATGTACGGCGTGACGATGGAGGAGTTTGGAGTTTCCAAACCCGTCGGCATGCGCCTCACCAGCGACGAGGGGCACAAGACCTCAGGCGACGCGAAAACTGCCGCCCAAAAAGCGGCGCTGCGCCTCGACGCTTAAGACCGCCAACAAAAAATTCTCCAGACAGGAGAGGGATAAGGGGGTGAAGCCACGGTTCGAGGGATCCGTGCTTCACCCCCGATTACCATAAACTCGAAAATAGAAGTTGAAACCACGAAACACACCAAGTTTCACGAAAAGCATGGAATACATGCCATGATCGTTTCACCATTTTGGAAAAGCCATGAAATCCCCCACGGTCTTCTTATTTCGTGTTGTTTCGTGACTATCGTGGTTCCCTCTTCGGAATCTGGGATAAACTGCGCCCTGAATGCCGATCGCATCAAAGGCCTGGGACAGGAGATATCACTCCCCCACAATTTGCATCAAACCAACTGCTCGCGTGCGACGGCGGCGGCGAAGTCGCGGTTGAGTCGGGCGATGTGCTCGACGCTGATTTCCTTCGGGCAGGCGGCTTCGCACTCGTATTGGTTGGTGCAGTTACCGAAACCTTCGGAGTCCATTTGGCGCACCATCGCGAGCACACGCTTGTCACGCTCGGGCTGACCCTGCGGAAGATGGCCGAGGTGCGAAACCTTGGCCCCGACAAACAACATCGCCGAGGCATTCTTGCACGATGCCACGCAGGCACCGCAGCCAATGCAGGCAGCGGCATCAAAGGCAGCGTCGGCATCGGGCTTGGGAATCAATGTCGCATTCGCGTCGACCGCCGAACCGGTGCGCACATCCACATAACCACCAGCGGCAATGATGCGATCAAAGGCACTGCGGTCGACCATCAGGTCGCGTAACACAGGAAACGGATTGGCGCGAAACGGCTCGATCCAGATCGTGTCGCCATCGGAAAATTTCCGCATGTGCAGTTGGCAGGTGGTCACGCCGCGCTCCTTGCCGTGCGGGATGCCATTGATCGTGAGCGAGCACGATCCACAAATGCCTTCGCGACAATCGTGATCAAAGTGGATCGGCTCTTGATTTTTTTTGATCAAGCCCTCGTTGACGATGTCGAGCATCTCAAGAAACGAGGCCTCAGCGGGGATGCCCGGCGCATCGTAAGTCTCAATCCTGCCTTGGGCCTCGGGCCCGGACTGCCGCCAAACTTTGAGTGTCAGGTTCATGGGGAAAATTTCTGGTAACGCGTCGATTCAAAGCCAGCGAAATGCCAGCCGAACCACGCCGAAAATCTAACGATCCCTTGCTCGGGGGCTAGGACAAAATTTCCATTTCCGAGGTAATTTTGCCAGGCAACCACTTCCCACTTTCACTGTTTTTTCAAACGAATGGCCATGCGGGGTTCATCACCGGATTCCATGACGCCTTCGCGTTTGGTCACCCCAAAGCATTAATTTTGAGAGCATCGATGCGAAAAAATCACCTAGTCGCCAGCTCAGCAACGCTTGCAACTTGACGCCGAGGCATTGGGATTGTTGCTTCCGCCATGTTCCGCGAGGTCCTGAAGTCCAAATTGCATCGAGCCATGATCACGGGCTCCGATGTTGAATATGAAGGCAGCATCGAGATTCCGACCGATCTGATGAAAGCCGCTGACCTATGGGCTGGCGAAAAAGTGTTGGTCGCCTCCATCACCACTGGGGCGCGGCTGGAGACCTATGTGTTGGCAGGAAAGCCTGGCACTGGCCACATCATGATCAATGGCGGCGCAGCCCACCTCATCAAAGAGGGCGAGCGAGTGGCGATCATGGCCTTCGCACTCTCAGAAAATCCTGTCACTTCCACTAACCTGCTTTTGGATGAAAAAAACAACATCATCCGCGTTAGCCAATAATCTGCGACACTGGCCGTAAATGGCGAGCGTCGGCCTCTTCACCATGGCTGGATCATCTCGCTCCTAGTTTTGCGAGGTCAAATAGATTACCTCTTCCTAAGGAGGCACGACACTCCTGTCGTGCACCTCTGCAACATCGAAAGGAAAGAGCAGCACCGACGCCATCGCCGCAGGCGCCCAAGCGGAGTAGGCACCGCGCGACAGCATCGCCCTACCGGCGTCGATCACGGGAAGAGCACGACAAGAGTGTCGTGCCTCCTTAGGCAGCTTCTGCTCCCTTCCCCGCTCAAAATTCCACCATCAGCCGCGGCGAAGGCTGATGACGGTGGCGAGGAATTCACCGCTCAGGTCGAGTTGCAGGGATTTCCCTTTGAGGCTGCTTTTAAGCCCGGACTTTGCCGGCCAGGCTTCATCGATTTTCCAACCACTTTCGGTGAGCGGGATCTGCACCGACTTGGGAAATGCCTTGCCAAAGGTGTGGGCGACGAGGAGCGCGCGCTTGCCGTTTTTCGCGGTGCGCAGCACGGCTTGCCAGCCTTGCGGGTGACGCCAGCTCTTGCCGGTCTCGCCGTGGAAAGTGGAATGACCATCGCGGATGACCGGATAGACCCGGCGGTAGAATTCCATGGCGGACACCGCAAGTTTCCACTGCGCGGGTGAAAGGTCGTGAACCTCGCCCGAGAGGCACATGCGGCCGAGGAAGGTGGCCGCCAGCGAATAGGCGAGGCGCTGCGCGTTGTCGTTCTTGCGCAGAACAGCCCAGATCTGCGACTGACGTGGAAGGATGAGGCGCTGGACATTGGCGGCAATGATCGGGATTTCGCGGGTCTCGTGCGCATCGGAAAACGATCCCATCGCGCAGAGGCCCATCATTGAGGGTTCGAGACGGTGACCGCCGGAGGAGCAATTCTCGATGACGAGATCTGGGAGCTCCTCGCGCATCTTGCGGAAGAATTTCTGCATGCCCTCCAGATGCTGGCGCAGGCCTTCGCCGGGCGACTCCGCGCCATCGACGCCGAAGCCGATGGTGTCGTTGTAATCGACCTTGAGGTAGCCAAGACCATTGTCGCGAAGGAGATGGATCACCTTTTTGGTAAGATAATCGAAAGTGAAGGGATCGCGGAAATCCCAGAAGCGGCGGCTGCCGACCTGCAGCACACGACCATCGCGTTGGAGATGATGATCGCTGAGATCAAAAGCTTTTGACCCCGGATTGCAGACCTCAAACTCAAACCAGATGCCGGGGATGAGTCCGTGGTCGCGGATCGCCTTGGTGGTCGCGGCAAGGCCATCGGGAAAGGCGCGTTTTTTGACGATCCAGTCGCCATTGGATTGAAGGGCCGCTTCACCCGGCCGCTCTGCCCAGCCATCGTCGATGACGAGATACTTCGCCGGAGTTCCTTGCAGACGCTTGGCCAAAGCCAGAAGGTTTTCCTGGGTGGGATTGCCCCAGCTCGTGCACCACTCGTTCACCACGATGGGCAGCTCGTTTTCGATCTTCGGAAGATTTGCCAGCGGGCCTTCCTGCGCGGAGCTGAGGCGCTGGGCGAGTTGGTCGATATCGCCCTTGATGCAACCGATCGTGGCGACGGGCGTGTCGTAGGTTTCGCCTGACTTCAATGTTTTGAACCATTGCCCGAACTCACGGTCGGCCTGACCACCTGAGAGCGCAACGAAATCGTCCTTGCGGAAAACCTCCATCTGCCACGAACCGGGACAGGAGAGTTGCGCGCCCCACAGCACTCCGGCTTCACGATCTTCGAGGGCGACGAAGGGAAAAAATCCGCGCACCGGCATCGAGCCAACCTGGCCGAAGCGTTCGCAGGCGATGCCGTGACCGATCCAAGAGCGCTCGAGTTGCAGGTCCTCGATGCCTTGCGTGTCGAGGCGGCCTTCGGCGCTCCAGGCCGAACGATAGCGATGCACCAACAATCGGTTCGGTGCGTCATCGCTGGCATAAGGCGTCATGCCGCCGAGTGAGAAACTGCTGAGCATCTCGAGAGTCACCGGTTTTTTGCCGGCATTGCGAACGCTCACGCGACTGGAAAAAACCGGCACATTCCCCTGCCAAGAAAGTTGATGCTCGCAGCGCAAGCCCGAGGGGTGCTTGAGCGTGGTGATGACGGTGGTGCTGCCGTTCTTTTTCTGAACCTTCTGACCGATGAATTCGAGAACGGCCGTCGAGTGCCCCGCCCGCATCGTGCGACCTTGGGAAAAAGATCCGCCGTAAATGTCCTCCATGCACTTGAGTTGCACCAGCGCATCGAGCGACCACGCACGCATCGGTTGCCACATTGCCGGCAGGCCCACGATCTCGACATCCGGCGGCAGAAACTCGCGGTGCTTCACCGGTACAAGAGACTTCGGATGAAGTGAGAGCTGCGGCGCGCCCTTGCCTTTGGCAGGAACATCGAATCGGACGATCGTGTCGCCGACGGTGAATTTGGAGAGGAGTTTGATCATGGTTTAGTGCGCTTTGGTTGAAGACCGATATCCCTACTCTAGTGGCTAGGGAAGGCAAGATATAATCCAGTGAGCGCGGCATCGCGACACGATACGCCGATATGCCAAACGACTTTCATCCGATCTGGCAGCGATTCTTTTTCGATGCGCTTTTCTGTGCTTATCGATCTCGTGACGACATACTCTTAGAGCATTTACATACTCTCAGAGTATTTAGAGCATTTTGCTCATATCTGTAGTCGATGGGGATGGATCTAGGTGTTTGGGAAAATGCGGCTTCACCGTATCTCGAATGAGTAACGGAATCCCATGTCCATGGCCGCGTTCTCGCTCGACCGGCTACACCTTTTCACAAACTGCTCTAAGCCCGAAAACAGCATTTGAAACCACGAAACACACGAAAATCAACGAAAGGCATGAGATTTCATGTCACGCTTGTTTCACCATTTTGGAAAAGCCATAAACTCCCCCAGGGACTTCTTATTTCGTGCTGTTTCGTGACTTTCGTGGTTCCTTCTTCGGAATCTGGGCTAAAATATTGCTGCCGCGATTTGAGGGGGAAGCTTCAAAGCGCGGATCGTAATTGAGCATCAGTTTCCTGGAAAAATCAGATCCCGCTGGAAGTCGACCATCTCGCGCATCAGACGACGGATGAGCGCTTCGTCCTTCGGCATGAGGGCATCGAGCTTCATCGATTCGATGAGGAGTTCCTCGTCGTAGTGATCGCAGCAGCGGGCCAGCAGTAGCTGGCTTTGGCCAACGCGGGCGATCTCGGCGGTGATGGCATCGGGAAAGCGAACAGAGGGTCGGATGACCTCACCATTTTCGATGCGGCAATACATCTCCAGATGCTGGTCGTCGGCCACTCCTTGGATCGCACCTTCGTTGCGGAGGTTGAGGTGAACATCAAAGCGCTTGCCGGTGTGGAAAGCTCCGAGAATCTCCGCAATCGGCTCATGGCTGTGGTGCAGATTCCAGGACTCGGTGGCGCTGAAATCCTGGCGGGCCTCGTTCAGTGAGGCTTGGAGCAACTGCTCGCTGTCGTCATGTCTTTCGCCGTTGAGCGGATCAATCTCGCCCGCGACCGGCGACACTCCCCAGCGCCTGCCGAAATCATTCATGCGGTCATTGAATACCGGCAAAAACTCGATCGGATGACGCGCATTGTTGCCGACATAGACACCATAGCGTGACCACACCGCCTCGCGGAAGGGTCCATCGAAGATCTGCGGCGTGAGTTCATGGATTTCCTTTTGGGTGTAGGTCCGGTCACCGATTTGCAGCTTGTCGATGAAAACAAAATGATTGTTTCCCGCAAGCTCCACACGAATCGTCGGTATGGTTTTACGCCATTCGGATGTGTGGACAGTATGAAGCGGAATGAGGCCGAGCGCCCGGGCTATCATGTATTCCGTATCGTGATAGCCATGGCAGAATCCATAAACCCGAATGCCAGGAATGTGATCAATGCACGCGGTCAGGGCGTTGAGGGGATTGGTGAGTTGAAGTAGCAGGGCATTCGGCGCGCCCACCTCCGCGAGAGTCTGCGCGATGCCGCGCATCACCGGGGCATGACGCAAGGCGCGCACCGCACCGCCGGGGCCGGTGGTGTCGCCGACGGCCTGGAAGATGCCATCCAGTTGGGGATGCGTTGAGTCGTAGCGCCAGAGGCGGTCGCCACCGACCGCGATCGCGGTGAGGCAAGCTGTGGCTCCGCGCAGCCCTTCTTTCAAATCCGTGTAGGCCGAAATCTTGTGATCGTAGCCGAGTCTGCGCCGTGCGAATTCACACCACTCGAATACCATGGCGAGGCGATGCTCGTTTAGATCCACGAGGCGGATCTCCGCGCCAGCAAGATCGGGATTGAGCATCATGTCCACCACGATGTGGCGGCCCCAGTTGAGTGAACCCGCACCGACGATGGTGAGAACGGGAGCGGCGCTGCTGACTTTGTTTGATGATTGCATCGCGACGATCATGTCTCTCGCTCGAGCATATTGCATCTTGCATTAGTCAGGGTTTCTCTTGAATAGTCACTTTAGATGTCAGCAACCCAAACCAGTCACGAAGCACCGATCGGATGGCGTGTCTGGTGGATGCGGGATTTTTCTATCATGGGACGCGCCCACACTCATGCCGATGTGGAGATCAATATCCCGCTGTGTGGCGGCCCGCTCCGCTATCTTCACGCAGGACGCATCGTCGAGGTTCCCGCTGGCAAGCTTGCGCTTTTCTGGGGTGGCATTCCCCATCAACTGCTCTCCACCGCCAGCGGATGCGAGGGAATCTTGATCACCCTCCCTCTGCCTTGGATGCTGCAATGGGAAATGCCCGAACCCCTCACGCAACGCCTGCTTTCGGGCGATCTCCTATTGGAGGAATCCGTACCAGAAGAAACTGCGGGGTTCCGCAGATGGGTGGAGGATTTCGAGAGTGGGAATGCCGTGCGCCGGAAAGTGGCGCTTCTGGAAATCCAGGCCCGTTTGCACCGCCTCGCCCTCGGCATGTCACGCCGCCCAAAAAAAACCACCTCTCTTGTGCTGGCCGGCGGGGAAGCAAGGATGGAAGCGATCACCCGCCACATCAATGGGTGCTACCTGGAAAACGTCACCATCAGGGAAATCGCCGACGCCGTCGGCCTGAACCACCGCTACCTGATGAGACTCTTTCAAGCGCACTCGGCGATGTCAGTTTGGGAATATGTCGTCCGCCTGCGCGTCAATCACGCCCAGCGTCTGCTGATCACCACCAACCAGAAAATCACCGACATCGCGCTCGAAAGCGGATTTGGTTCGGTCGCGCCATTCTATGCGGCGTTTGAAAAATTCGGCGGAGGAAAAACCCCAACCGCTTTTCGACAGGCACATCGTTGAACCCGAAATCCAAATTCGACATGTCATTTGGATCATTTCAACTACTGGTTTCCTAAATCGTAAATTCTAAATCCTAAATTCTAAACGGAAGAAAAAAGAGAGGAGGGCTCGCGCAGGGGCACACCGTTTGCAATTTTTCTTTATCTGCGCAATCTGTGTAATCTGCGGTCAAATCCTCTTTGTTTGCATTTCAACTTCCGAATTCGGGTTCATCTGATCAGATGAATTCGTTGATCAAATTTTCGAGGAACTCCTGGCGGCCGCTGTGATTCTTCGGCGGATTGCCTTTATTGAGTGCGTACTCTTCGAGTGATTTGAAGCTCGCCTTGCCGGCCTCGACCTTGGCGCCGATGCCATTGTCCCATGACGAGTAGCGATCCTTCACGAATGCATCGAGCCTGCCGTCTTTGCGGATGGCCACCGCGATCTTGAGGCCGCGGGCGAAGGCATCCATGCCGCCGATGTGCGCGTAGAACAGATCGATCGGCTCGAAACTCTCGCGGCGCACCTTGGCGTCGAAGTTGACGCCACCGGTTTTGAAGCCGCCATATTTGAGCACGCTGAGCATCGTGTAGGCCGTGAGGTAGATGTTGGTTGGAAACTGGTCGGTGTCCCAGCCGAGGAGTTCATCGCCGGTGTTGGCGTCGATCGATCCCAGCGCACCTGCGGCACCGGCGACTTCGAGTTCATGCTGCATCGTGTGACCGGCGAGCGTGGCGTGGTTGGTCTCGATGTTGAGCTTGAAGTGCGGCAACAAACCATGCTCGCGCAGGAAGTTGAGACAGGCGGCCGAGTCGGAATCGTACTGATGTTTGGTCGGCTCCTTGGGCTTGGGCTCGATGTAGAACTGCCCCTTGAAGCCAATCTTCTTTTTGTACTCCACGGCCATGCGCAGAAACGCCGCGAGATGCTCCTGCTCGCGCTTCATGTTGGTGTTGAGCAAGGTCTGATAACCTTCACGGCCGCCCCAGAAGGTGTAGCCCTCGCCACCGAGTTTGTGCGTCACCTCCATCGCCTTCTTCGTTTGCGCGCAGGCGTGGGCAAATACCTCCGCATTGCAGGAAGTCGCAGCTCCATGCACATAGCGCGGATGCGAAAACAGATTGGCTGTTCCCCACAGCAGCTTGATGCCTGTGCGCTGCTGTTCTTCCTTGAGCACCTTGGCAATGGCGTCGAGGTTGCGGTTCGATTCGGCAAGGTTACGGCCTTCCGGCGAAATGTCGCGGTCGTGCCAGCAGTAGTAGGGCGCGCCAAGTTTTTCGATGAACTCAAACGCCACGCGCACGCGCTTCTTGGCATTCTTGAGACTCTCGGTGCCGTCGTCCCACGGACGCTGCATCGTCGCCGCGCCAAAGGGGTCGCTGCCATTGCCGCGGAAGGTGTGCCAGTACACGACGGCGAAACGCAGATGATCGCGCATCGTGCGACCTTCGACAATCTCTTCCGGATTGTAATGCTTGAAGGCCAGCGGATTCTTCGAGGCCGGTCCTTCGTATGCGATGCGCTTGATGCCTGGGAATGCGGATTTCATATGATAAATTATTGGGGTGATAGACCACACCCTAGGTAGCACGCCTCACCGACGGCAACGACGATGTTGTAGGACAGTCATATTAAATGCTTTTCACGCCACCATTGCCGTGTCATGCCAGTTTTGTGCCGAGTCCCAACATGAACGATATCGCCAAGGCCGCGGGCGTCTCCAAAAACACCGTGAGCCTTGCCCTGCGCGGCAGCTCGAAGGTTTCGGCAGCGACGCGGCGCCGAATCGAAAAGGCCGCCAAGTCGCTGGGCTACCGACCCAACCCCACCGTCGCCCACCTCATGGCCGAGCTGCGCCAAAACCGCAACCAAGGATACCAATCCACACTGGCAATCATCAACGCCCACGAACACAAGGACGCCACCACCCGCCACCCGACCGTACCATCCTATGTGCTCGGCTGCCAACGCCGTGCCCGCCAACTTGGCTACCGCCTCGATGAATTCTGGATGCACGATGCGGAGATGTCGGCCACACGCTTCGCCTCGATCTTCCGCGCGCGCAACATCCGCGGCATTGTCATCGTCGGCTTGTTGCAGTGCAACCGGCTGCCCGCGCGATTGGCCCCGTTGTGGGATGAATTCCCCGCCGTGGTAACCGGCGTGCGCACCCGTGAACCGGCTCTCTCCTACACCTGCAGCGATCAACACGCGGTCGCTCTCGAGGCCTTCGAAAAATCCATCGCACTCGGTTACCGCCGACCCGCACTCGTGCTCGATGGCGTCATCGACAAACTTCTCGAAGGCCGCTTCAGCGCCGGATTCCTCACCGGTCAAAGCCGTTTTCTCCCCCACAAAAACCGCACCCAACCATTCTATCAGGTCGCCGCCGCACGCGAGGACCGAGGGCTCTTCCACCAATGGCTCGCGAAAAATCAGCCCGATGTGATCTTCACACTCTACCACGAAGTGAAGCGCTGGCTGCACGAGCTCGGGCTGCGCGTCCCGCAGGACATCGGCCTCATCCAGTACGAATGGAGACCGGACCACGACTCATGGGCCGGCATAGATCAACGCAACGACCTCGTCGGCGAGGCCGCCATCGACATGCTTATCTCGATGATCCATCACCACGAAGCCGGCGTGCCGAAATACCCACGCGCCACCATGATCGGCTGCAGTTGGACCGATGGCTCGACCGTGAAACATGCGGCCCCGTGACATCTTCGCCACATTTTGGCGTCGCCAGATGTGACAAGCAATTCACCAAAAACCATTCGCGAGGCGCTGCCGCGTTTTGGATACTTCTACGCGGATCAGGAAACACCGCACCATGGAAGCTGGAAACCAAGTCACCATTCTTACACCCGCCTATCGCAAAATTCGCGACAACCGGACGCTCGAGCAGAAACGCAATCCGAAAAAATTTCCGGAAGAAAAATTCGGTTCCAACGCAGTCGACGACCTCAGCCACCGCCTTCTCAAGATTAGCCTCATCGCCGCACCACTCTTGATCGCCGCCGGTCTTTGGCTCCTTGGTTTTTCACGCAACGAGCCCGAATCCTTTGCGGACGAGTCGCAGCAAATCCACAGCTCGCAAACTCACGCGCAAAGCGCCCCCAAAGCCATATGGGCCGGACTTCAGCCGCGGCAAATCGCGGAAAATTTTCTCCAAGCCAACACCCAGGAAGAACGCCTCAAATGGGTGCGCGAATCCACCGATGTCGCGGGCATCGTCGGCGACTACTACCGCAACGGCCGCGGCGCCGCGGAAACGATGTTGCGCATCCGCAGCATGGACGACATCGAGACCGAGGAAGGACTGCTCGCACGCTTCATGGTCGAGATGAAGGACGGCAGCGAACGCCTGCTGTTTGTTCCTTACTTCGAGGGCGGCGGTCGCGGCGTCGACTTCAAATCCTTCAGCATCCATTGCAGCCAACCATGGAATGCCATCCTCGACGGCAGCGCCACAAAGGTCGATGAGGTTCGCATCAACCTCGAACCCGCCAGCTACTACAACTTTCACTTCGCCGATGAAACCAAATGGCTCTGCTTCGCCGCCACCTCACCCAACCTCGAGGGATCGCTTCACTTCTACGCCCACCGCGACGACCCCGCGCTCCAAGCCCTCATCAATTACCCCTTCACAAATCCGCTGCGTTTCACCGTCTCGATCGAAAGCACCGGCCAATCCCACGAACACCGCCAATGGCGACTGAGCAAAGTGCTCTTCCCCGGCTGGGTAGAACCGACCATAGCAACGAGATGAGTGATGGTTTGGTTGGTTGAAAGTTATTAAGAAGAAAAAGAAGGTTATACCCCCAACCCTTTAGTTTCCGCTCTCATGGCATCGCGGGGGGCCGGCGAGGCGAATCGGAATCAGGGATGGTGATCGCAGTGGTGCGAACAACCCTGCCTCCAGACCAAATCGAACACCCCAATGTGAATCAGATTCTACAGGGAATCCGTGAACGAGCGTCTGAGACGGGATTTCTGACTGACGACTTCCGCCTCGGCCCTCTTGGCGTAGATGGCCGGGCCCTGCACAAGGTGCTTCGCGCGAGGGGCATCAGGGGCATGATTCTTCTGCCACTGAGCGCTGATGCGACATTTGAGGGAATACCGTTCGCCAATTATGCAGTCGGCTCGGTCGGCTCGGCCTCAATCGCTCAAAAACTAGCGAATGTGGACGGTGATTGTTTCGGGAACATGTTGCTTGCTGTGAGACGGCTGGAGGGCCTCGGCTATCGCCGTCCGGGGCTGGTCATGAGTGCCGGTCTGGAAGAGATCACAGATCTGCGCTATCATGGCGGCTTTATGGCGGCAGTCGAATCAAGCCCCAACCTTACCCAGCTCCCGATCCATCTTTTATGGCACCCAGGGACACGCATGACACTCGGTGAATGGTTCAACCAGAACAACCCTGACGTGATCATCTCAGGTGTTGAAACCCTGCCATTTCTTGAGGCAGCCGGTATACAGATACCTAGAGATACTGCCTTTGCGGTCATTGACCGGCATTCTCAAATGAATCAGCTAGCGGGTTTTTCCACTCATTTTGAAATGATTGGCAGCGTGGCGGTCGATCTCGTCACTAGCCAGCTCTATCGCAACGAATTCGGCCTGCCACAATATCCAAAGCGAGTTGTCGTTCCTGGAGCATGGATCGACGGCCTGAGTGCCCCGGCAATTAGCGTCTCTCCATAATGATGATCGAGCGCTTCGGTTACGAGTCGATGAAAACCCTCTGGAGCCGCGGCACACGACCGGACGGGCTCTTCATCTTCCCCCACACGGCGGTCCGCGGAAGCCTGACGGCACTGCTCGAACTCGGCGTGAACATCCCCGGGTAACTCAAGCTCGTCGCCCACGGCAACATCGAGACCCCGATCCTGACCCCCTATCCGGTCGACTGGATCACCTCAAGCAGCCACGAGATTGACCAAGCGATGGTCAATCAGATCCAAGATGCCTTGGACGGTCTTCTGACAAAGACAATTTGGCTCAAGCACCGCCCGGCGTGGCAAGAGGAGGGGTGAACATTGAACATCCAACGTCCAACACTGAACATCGAAGTTGAAGAAGAAGTGGCTTGCTAAGGAGGCACGACACTCTTGTCGTGCTCTTCTGCAACGATGAAGTGGAAGAGGGGCGAAGGACTCAAAGTCGAAGAGCAGGCGGCTTCTACTTTCTCTTCTCAAAACATGGAGCGGGACGCTCCATGGACGGCCTGGGACAGGATGTCCCAGCCACATGAAGAGGCGGGTTCTTCATTCAAAATTCAAAATCTAACATTCCACCTCTCCCCTCCGCGTTCCTTTGCGACCTTGGCGGCTTTGCGGTAAATCTTCTTAACCCGAAATCCGAAGTTGAATAAGGCATCGTTTGGCGTGGGGCCATGTGGTAGAAGGGTTGTGTCAAATAACCACCACCCATGTCTCATCACCAAACGATGCACAGTGTCTTTAGTCCGGTTTTTGCCGGCCGACAAGTTCAAGTCCGCTCCACTCCCAAGCCAATCACGCCGTTCGGCGGCTTAGTCAGCTTGATCTCGTTTTTCGAGCGCATCGGGCT